>JABFRV010000008.1 GCA_013140975.1 Saprospiraceae bacterium | reverse complement strand
GTATATTACAAAAGAATTAATAAAAATTATAAAGCCCTAATTGTTGCCTTAAATTATCTCCTGGCTAATTGCTAATTACATGAGGTAAAGAAATTATATATTGAGATGCTTGGAGATTTCATATAATAAAAAGTTCGCGGCTATGAGAATTTATAACCGCGAACCAATTAATAGATTAAATTGAATCTAAACTTTTATAAACTTTTTAATTGAAGTGTGTCCATATATATCAATTGATTTAACCAAGAGAATTCCCTTAGGATATACTGAAACATCAATCTTTATGACTTTCGACGGAATGTTATAATCAAACTTACTTAACACTTGACCAAATGTTGTCATAATCTCCAAACTATTAATGCCCTCATTATGTATAAAATTGATAAAAGTAGTTGCAGGATTGGGCTTAATTATTATAGATTCTTTCATAAGATCTTTTGACTTAAAAATTACAGGTTGAATTGGTGGAGTTCCTGAACCATATTCTGTAAAGGCACGTGCGTAATCAAAATGGAATCTGCAAGCTCCCGTGCTGCTATTGTAATTAGAACCTTGCTCATCACTAATCATCTGCATCTTTTGCTCAGCACCATTTATATTATTATCTTGAAAGTCTATGATGGCATCTATTCTAATATCGGTAAAACTCTGGCCGATTGTACCTCCAGTAAGACCACAAAAATTGTTAAAGCCTCCATTGGTCTGAGTTGGGCAAGTATGATAAGTAAGTGTATGATAAGGTGTATAAATAAGTGGAACTAGACTGCCACCTTTCTCAAGCCAGTAATTACTTGGATCAGGAGCACCGCCTCCCCAATAGTTGTATTCAGCATTCACTTGCTGAATATCTCTAAGTAAATAAGCAACTGTAAAATAATTATTTATTAGATTGGAAAGAATAAATTTATTGTTTCCAGGAGCACCATATCCATTTCCAGCGCTTAATGGACTTATACTAAAAAGTATATCTGAGCCATTGACTGCAACCTCATTATTAATAAATGTACAACATCCTAACTCTACAATCCCAAGATTATTATCTCCGTTCATGTGTATGCCAGATGAATTATTTGTAAATTGTGTATTATAAGCAAATAGATTGACTTTCTCTGTTCCTCTAATGCCAATACCACAATTGGAGTATGAAGAATTTCTTACGATTGCATATGTCTTACTGTCATAATACTGTCCATTTAGTTCAACAGCAGTCCCAAAATGAGATATATGAAATCTATTCATAATCACTTTATTCGCGTTAAAGATCTTGCATCCGGATCCCAGGGTTGCATAAACAGAGTCAAACTTTGCTTCCCAACAATTAAATAATTGAAATGGATAATGTACATTTGCAAAGGTAGTTCGTCTGAAATCTGCTAAATCATTTGATGATTTGCTAATATTGGTTTCCGTTATTCCACTTACAAGATTCTTAAAATCGGTTAAATAGAATCTAAATGTTCGACTGCTTGAACGTACATTAAAAGCAGAAGATTGAACAAATTGAGGAACATAATTATTAGTGCCTTGTATAACTACGCTGTCAAGACTTAAGTCGCCCGAAATGTTTAATTGTGTGCGCTCTTCATAATCAATTGTCCCTTTATTAATACTTAATAATTGACAGACAATATCCATTTTATTATTAGTATTAATCCTTAAGAATGTTATATTCTTCTTGAATCCAGTCATAATTACATCAAAACCTGGATTAACGCTAAATTTACTTTGTTGATTGAATTGGATATGTCCATTTCCTTCATGCTTCCACGGTCCTTCGTATCTGAATAATCCATTGTAATCTACGAGAATTCGGCATCGACCATTATTGTCCAGATTACCATCTTGTAATCTAAGAATCGCTCCATTCTCAATTATGATTTTTCCTCCCCATTCTACTATTACTTCAGCATTATCTGTGAGATGAAGAACTCCTTTACCATTAATTCTTAAGATTCCATTCTTTCGAACTATTATCTTGGAGTCATATCCTGCCTCTAGTTTACCATCTTTATCTACGGTCAGTATCGCGCCTGAATTAACATTTAGTACAGACTTGCATTCTACCTTTACATGACCATAATCTGATATAACCATTCTTGTTGAATCATTGAGTTGTAATACAGCTTTTCGATTAATGGAAGATTCTCCGATCTTAATGAATCCACCTTGCTTGACAAGAATTAAAGTCGTGTCGATACAATCCTGAATTATATTAAGTTCATAAGTCTTATCATATCCATTCATAGGATTATTAGTATTGTTAATATATCCGATGCGATTAAGATTATTAACCCACAGCACACCATCACTGATAATGTCCAGGTCATAATTAATAATATTCCTAAATCTTGTCTTCCTATTATTCTTAATATCATCTGCGCTTGGATGATTAGTGCCGAAGTTAAAAGTATTATTGGTCAACGGATTATTAATAATCGTTGTAGAATAACCGACTATGTTGCGCAGATATTCAGCAAGCCTCTTATTCAAAGATACATGATCTTCATTCCAGAATAAATTACCGTTCTTATAAAAAGCCTTCTGCTCAAGTGAGCCGGAATAATATGCTGCCGAAGTCCTTCCTTGTGTTAAAGTCATTTCTACATCTGAAAGGTTATCTATGTCTTGGTAGAATGGATCAGTTGTATTAAGTCGCAGTGAACTAATTGTTGGAATGAAGCAAAAGGCATCATGATTCCAATCAAGCCCTTTTTCGAAAATCCTCATTCCACCGGGTGCGTTATCAAATGGCTTAGCACCACTTATAGTATAACTAACTTTATATTCTAATGGTAATAGTAATATCTTGGTAACAAATTTTCCGGAATACACGGTTCCAGATGAGCCATCTTTAAGAGCTTTAATATTGTGATAGCTTTTGAAGTCAGCACCAAGAGTGCCAAGTATTGCTTTGACGGTCTGGACATTAAATAGCAAGAAGTCAGCTTGAGCTATTAGGTCATCCACATTGATTTCCGCATCCGCTAATACATCGCCACTGCTGAATTGTTGTGACTTACGAATAATACTTCCATTGGCAATAGCATAATGTTTAATATTGAGATTACCCATTGACTCTAATTCAGCATAGAACATATCATGCTTGACACCAAGCTTATTAGCTGTTATCACATGTTGTCCTGGACCTGAAGCGCCCCAGTCTGAATCAAGATGATAATAAAGCATCTGATTGGCTGCGTCACTATTCAATGCAAAAGTTCCTTTTTTTAAGCCATTATCTTCGCCTTGATCTTTAAGCTTTTTACCTCCTATTTCATAATTAGCAAGTTCATGTATAAATGCTTGCATACCTACCGGAATATTAGCACCCTTTAGCGGAGAGTCAACTGTTAGATATAATTCTGCTTCATGATTCTTACCTAAGTTCTCCATCTGCTTCAAGGCATAGTATCCGACCACACCTCCCATGCTCGCTCCGATTACAATATTGGATTCATATGATCCATCCTTATGCTTGCGCTCGTTAATCCAATCAATAGCTTGCTGGACATAGAAGGCATTGTCCTGTATCTTAATATGTCCTTGCTTGTAATCTATGTAGAATACATCGTAATCATCGTCGTGGAGATATTCAGATAATAATTTTGGATTTTCATAAAACCTATCTAATAATCCGTCTTCTCCTGAATATTTTTTAAATACTAGATCTGATCCTAAAGTATTTAAAGGATCAAATCCTTCAATTAGAATTAAGGGCTTACGGATCTTCCTATCATCACAATTCTTATTATACCACCAGAATACTTTAACTCCTGATAAGCTCACTGAGTCATCAGCATCTACATTGAAGTTAAGGCCTCCTGTTGCTGGACTTAGCTCGAGTATAGATTGCGCTATATAGATTCTTCCGTTCTGATCAGTTAATCTACACTTAAGTCTCTTGATGCCATAGTCAGCATAAGCTATCTCAATCAGCTGGTCAGTGCTTAGGGTACGATAACCTAATCCATCATCAAGATCAATCTCAAGAGATGAATAGCTCATACTCGTAGTAATAAAGTCGGATGGAAGGATGAACTTCTGATCCAGCTTGTGCTTAAGATGTATGTATGCACTAAAGGCGAAGAGCGTATCCGCAAGATATGGGCTTTCATTCCTTCCGGGCACATCATAGAACTGTTCATTCTGATAGCTTACAAGATTCTTGGTCATAGCAGAGTCATGTAATCGGTCATAGTGATAAAATAAGACCCCAAGTCTGAGAGTATCGGAGTTCTTATACTCTTGCGCATCAAGTATAAGAGAGTTCATCTCAGGTACTGTAGAATTCTGATCTACATCCATAACTCTTAGCATCCCATGAAGCATGGAGAATCGGCTGATTAAGAATGAAGTGCTATCACTCATATAGTCTCCACGCCAATACTCCAGTGGGTAATACTTAGGGACTCGATCATACAGTCTTCCGGAAGGACATTGTGCCTGGTCAAGTGTAGATAATGCATTGAGAACTTTAGTCTCTAATTGCTCTGTCTGAGCATTAAGTTGCGAGCAATAGTAGCTCAGGCCTATGAATAGGCAGAGTAAATACTTTTTCATGATAAATTGTTTTTGGGATGAAATCTGTCTTTGGAATATTAGGACTTCTTCTGGTTAATAAAATATGTTAAAATAAAAATTTCGTTTTGAAATATCCATCGGTAATTAATGTACTATCACCGCATTCATTATGAACTTTAAAGCTAAAACTTCCGATAACGATAAAATTAAAAGTATCAATTTGTTCAATGACTAAATTATTAAAATAATTTGTATCCTGTCGCCTATATTTAGAACAATTGCCACTATTTGCAAAATCTGAATAACCTATTTCATTGCTTGCTAAATTATTCAATCCATTTATTAAACCACCATTTGCGCTGAATACATTAATATTTATTGAATTATTATCGACTGAACTATTTGCTCTAATTTCAAAGCCATTTCCACTCCTAAAATAGTAATAACAAAGCAAATCCCAACAACCAAATAATGGATCATTACTCTTGCAATTAGATACCCAGTCTTTTCCATTGATCTTGCATCGTACTACATTTTCGAAGCAAGTAGAGCAGGGTTCTTCTTCCTTGCAACAGCTGAATAGTAGTGTTATAGTAAGGCTTAATGAGTATATTATATTTTTCATAATAATTGTTTTTCTAATTAATTAATAGTACAAAGTTGAAGAGAATAATTTCTTATTAGTTTCCAATTCCGTAGAAAAATACATATTTCTTTCTATAATATTTAGAATTCAATTGCCCATGTAGGTTATCCGATTGATTATCTTGAGGTAACATAATTAATTTTATATCTTTAAAGAGCGTCAATTCTTGATCTAAATAAGGTAAATGCCTAAAAGTGCATTGAGCTTTATCCATGGTTGACAAGACATTGAGAAACTTAGTCTCTAATTGCTCTGTCTGAGCATTAAGTTGCGAGCAATAGTAGCTCAGGCCTATGAATAGGCAGAGTAAATACTTTTTCATGATAAATAGTTTTTGGGATGACTGAACGATTTCCACATAGTGGAATTTTGTGCGACAGCACAAAAAATGAAGGAACCGCGAAAGCGGCGTGTGTCCAGTCTGGTTAGTAATTTCAGCAGGTGAATTAAATATATTAAAATAAAAATTTCGTTTTGAAATATCCATCTGTAATTGTTGCAGTGTCTCCACATAAGTTATATACTCTGCACTGGAATTTACCCTCAATAACATAATTAATTGTATCAATTAAAATTATTTCAAAGCTATTATTGAAAGTAAAGTCTGTTGAATCTAAAGCTATACAGTTTCCTTTTAACACAAAATTTGTAAATCCAAATTCTCTTTGCTGTACCGTATTAATTCCTAATTTCCCCCCCCCATGCACTGCCTTGATCAAGTGTAATTCCAGAATTGTCTCGATCATTAACAGCAGAAAAATCAAGTCCTCTAGCTAGATTAAATGAATAATAACATCTTACTGCACTACATCCAAAAAGTGGATCATTACTTATGCAATTAGACACCCAATCCTTACCATTAACCTTGCAACTGACGATATTGTCGAAGCACGTAGGGCAAGGTTCTTCTTCTTGACAACAACTAAAGGTTATGATTAAGTTAATGATTGAGAGGTACAAGATATTTTTCATTATTATTATTTTTAATTAATAGAATAAAGTTGAAGAGAATAATTTCTTATTAGTTTCCAATTTCGTAGAAAAATACATATTTCTTTCTATAATATTTAGAATTCAATTGCATAGAAAAGCTATCCGATTGATTATCATGAACTAACATAATTAATTTTATATCTTTAAAGAGCGTCAATTCTTGATCTAAATGAGGTAAATGTCCAAAAGTGCATTGAGCTAGATTCAGGGTTGCCAAGAGGACAAGAACCATGGTCTCCAATTGCACTGATTGAGCATTAAGTTGTGAGCAATAGTAGTTCAGGCCTATTAATAGGCAGATTAAATACTTTTTCATGATAAAATGATTTTAGATGAACGAACAATTTTGCCCTTGGCTGAATCAAGTACTGCCTACCTTATAATTCGGGAACAGCACTTAAAGCTTGTGAATCGTGAAAGCGGGATTGACTAATTTAAATCTTTCAATATAAAATTTCATCAGCTTGCCAAAACAAATTAGAATGAATTATTTGAATTGAATAATTCAACGAGATCTGTAATTAAATCTCCATTAAAATTTTAAACCCAAACTATAAAGAAGATTGAAAGTACTTTAGCTTAATAGAATTAATGATTCGTGTTGAATATTAGCTTTTTTAAAATCACTATCTGCCCCAGATGATAATGCATATGCTCCATGATACCGATGATATTTCTAAAATAATTGCCATATTTGGGATCTGAGAAATCCTTAAACCATATATCATCAGGAATATCTGAAATCAGAGTTTTAAATAACGCGGCATCTTTCCATATCTGGTCAAGTAAAGTCTCCCAATCATGCTGATTCTCAATAGGAGGATGCGTAAAAGCAAACTTATCACTGGCTGTCAATGGAGATCCTTGAAGCACTTTAATAACTTCGTGGACATAATAATTCATGTGATAGACTAAAGTAGCTAGGGTATTGTACCCCTCAATCTTGTGTGTAGCTAATTTCCAGTCTACCCCTTCTAATGTAGTCTTTACATTTACTGAAGTCCAGTTATTCCCAGACATTACGTCTTCAAAGTGTTTTGCTATTTGTTGAGAAAGCATTTTTATTTGGCTTAAGGTGCCTTTTGAATGGCAAAATTAGAATTTTTATAGATTTTACCAACCAAAGACACATTGAATTCGTCTAATTAGAAGAAAGGATAAAATTCTTATATGAAACTAAACGTATTGATTTTTGGCACATTGACCTTCTTATTATGTTTTATGAGTTCTTGTAATTCTGAAAATGAAACTTTGGACAATGTTGAAAGTGTTATGCAGCAAAATTGTATTCAAAGTATAATAAGAATACAAAACTTAGTAGAATATAACGGTGAGAACCTACATCCCTGTATATATTATTTAAATTTACATGAATACAAAGGAGAGAATTATTTTTCAGGAGGATGTTATTGTTGTAGGTTCAGACCTCATTTATTTAATTGTAATGGGGAGGAAATAAGTGAGATCGATCCGGTATTTTTTAAGGAACACTTTTCTAAAATTAATGAATCATTTGTTAGAATAGTGGCCTATATGCCATAATAACTTATATAGTTAATTTTAAAAGATAGTATGTATGAAAAAATTATTATTATTGATTACTGTAGTTTGTTTTTCTATCCAATGTAAGAAAGAAGATGCAACTTGCGTTTGCACAAATAAAATTAAATTTAAGATGGGAGATTTATTTTCCACTGTTAAAGGAAAAGATGTACAGAATTTTAATACCGGGGAATCGAATCAGATAAAATTTTCTATTATACAGAATGGTCTATGTCCTAGTCAAGGTATAGAAATTAAGGTACTACAATCAACTAAAGTACTATTTAAGAAAACATACAAAGAGGGTTTGATATCTGAAAACATCTCAGTTCCTGACCACACTGATATTACATTCGAATCTTCACTTGTAGATCTTAAGAATGAACTTAGTTGTGTATGGTTAGGGAATTCAAGTTGTATAGTTGAGTATTAATCTGAATTTAAAAATAAAATATTTTTAACAACATAAAATAAAATTGTATGAAATCAAATGTGTTATTATTTTGGTTACTCCTTACTTTTCTTTCTGTTTCATTTACATCCTGTTTGAAAGATGAGTGTCAGAATAAAGAAGTTTTTTATCAATATGATCCAGTCTATGTCAGCAAAGATGAAATCAAAAATGGTTATAAGGTTGGAGCTTCAAGAACTTTAAAATCTGCCGGGAAAATTTATGTATACGGGGATTACTTATTAATCAATGAGCCTTATGAAGGGATACACATTGTTAATAATTCCAATCCGTCTTCACCACAATTTATTTCTTTTATAACAATTCCCGGTAATTTGGATCTTGCAGTTATAAACAACATTCTATATGCTGATAATTATACAGATCTGTTAGCCATTAATATTTCCAATCCTGCAAGCCCGGTATTGCATTGCCGCGTAGAAGATGTTTTTATGCCAATTCTTAAAGATCCTTTAAGAGGTTATCTTGTAAGATATAAGAAGACAGAGTTTAGAAGGATAATTTCCTGTGAAGATCGTAATTTTGGAAGAGGCTGGTTTGCAGAAGGAGATGTTTTATTTAAAAATAATTCTAACGGATCCGGTGGGTCTGCACCGGGGCTAGGTGGATCAACAGCAAGATTTACAATTTATGGAGATTATCTTTATACAGTAGATATTTCACAGTTGTATGTTTTCGATATAAAGAAGCAGTGTCCATTATTACTTAATAAGGTTCAAATAGGTTGGAATATTGAGACAATTTATCCATACAACGACTTCTTATATATTGGTTCGACATCAGGAATGTTTATGTACGGTTTAAAGAACCCGGCATTGCCTAACTTGATTAGTTCAGTTTCACATTGGAGTTCTTGTGATCCGGTAGTAGCGGAAGGAAATACTGCCTATGTAACATTGCATGGAGGGACAGCTTGTAATGGATATACAAATCAACTTGACATCATTGATATTAGTAATATCTATACACCTGTTATCATCAAATCATATGACATGTTCAGCCCAAGAGGCTTGGCAATCAGTGAAGATTTTCTTTATGTGTGTGATGATGGTTTGAAAATTTATAATGTTACTGATAAATTAAATATGAAGCTATTAAAGCATGAAAAATTGTCACTCGTCAATGATATAATTCTATACCCGGATAGAAAACATTGCATCTTGACAGGAGAAGAAGGAATTCGTCAATACAGCATAGAGAATAATAGTAAGCTAAGACTTTTAAGTAATATACCTGTGCAATAAATTAGAATATGAAAAAAGAAATTTTCATTACATTTTTAATACTTACCAGTGAATTCATATTTGCTCAAAGTGATCTGATTCAAACAACCTTGTATTTAAAAAACAAATCAAAGTTGATTGGAAACTTAAAGAGTATTAATAATGGAGTTTATGAATTGCAATTGAAAGACAGTGAAATAATAATGCAAATTCCACAATCTGAAGTTAAGAGAATTGTGCAGAATGAAAGTTATAAGTTTAGAACTCAAGCTCCTTATGAATTTAGAGAAAAAGGATTTTATAATATTACGAGTTTGAAAGTTAATAGCGGCAATAATATTTATGATCAAACGTCATTCGGTTACGGAGTGGAGACAGTAACCGGATATATGATTAACAAGTATTTGGGAGTAGGAGTAGGAGTTGGATACGATTATTATGGTGAAGAATCGTACAAAGCTGTCATCCCGGTTTTTACTGAAGCCAGAGGATATTTGCTTGGGAAAGAAAAGGCTTATTTTTATTCTATTGCCGGTGGATATTCCTGGGGACTGAAAGATGAATCATATAGTATTACATCTGCTCCCGGAGGATGGATGTTTCATCCGGCATTGGGTATACGATTTGGAGCTAAGAAACATTTTAATACAAGTATAGATTTGGGAGTGAGATTGCAAAAAGCGAGATGGATTCATGAACCTCAGAATGATTGGTTAAAATCTTCTGAAAAACAATATTTTTATAAGAGATTTGTGATTCGAATAGGAATACAATTATAAAAGCCTGATGGCAAGAGAAAGAGAATTTAGTGAAAATGAATTGGTAAAGGGGTGTATAGAGAATAGTCGTCTCTGGCAAGAGAGGTTATACAAGACTTATTTTGATTCAATGTATTTATATTGCTATAAAAGAGTGCCGGATGAAGAAATGTGTATTAGTATTGTCAATAATGGTTTTCTGAAAGTATTTAAAAATATTCAAAGCTATAAGCATATAGGTTCGCTAGATGGATGGATAAGGAAAATTGTTTACAATTGTCTTATTGATGAGATCAGAGCGAATAAAAAACACAGAATGACAGACGAGTTGCAGGATCATTTTGCGGAATCTGATCAGATCATGGAAATGTTTTTTGAGACTGACTTGAAGAATCTTATGTCTGAATTACCGGAATCAACGGGAAGGGTATTTAACTTATTTGCAGTCGAAGGGTATACACATGAAGAGATCTCCGGTAGACTTAACATTAGTGTTGGAACATCCAAGTGGCATGTTTCTAATGCTCGTGTATTATTAAAACAAATGATTGAAAAGAATTATGAAAGATAATAGATTGGAAGAATTAAAAAAGGAAGGTTGGGAAAGAATGCAGGTCATTCTGGAACATGAAATGCCTCATAAGAAAGATGATAAAAGATTTCCATTTCTATGGTTATTTTTAGGCATGGGCATTGCGGTTCTTGGCATTAATTTATTGAATGTATTTAATACGAGTACAAGTACTGAGCCAACCTTAGATCATTCCAGACCTAATATTGCATTGAAGTATGAATCAAGAAATAGTGAAGAGAATAAAAGTGCAGATCATTCCAATACAAATGGTGGTAAAAACACTACTCTTCAATCTGATTCAGAAAAGAAAAGCCAGACGAATTCAGATATAGAGAATAAGAATTTATTGCAAAGTCATTCAACAGGTGCAAAGAATGCAATGATTGCAACCGATAATCAAAAAAGTATTTCATCTTCAAAAAATAAAACTTTAGCAGGATCGAAATTTAAAAAGAAATTTAATAATGATCAAAGTGAAACGATTCTGGAAAATAATATTCATTCTCAAATAGCAACTCATGATAATAATTTAAAGATTGATGCGGCTATTGAACAAAAAGAAACAGATATAAATAGCCCAATGAGTATAACTAGAAAAGATCTAGTTGAAAACGAAAATGTAAAATCACCAGGCAATCCAAATTCAGAGCTTTCAACAGATAATAAGAATATTAGATCCAATTCTGATATCTCAACATTCTCTGAATATCCCAAGGTTTCTAATTCCGCAGATCCCAAAGAGATAATTGATTCCGTATTATTAAAAGAACAAGAAGCTCTTGTGCCGCAAAAAATTACGAACAATACTAAAAAGCGTACGCATAAGTATGACTTCTTTTTATCAACAGGAATCAATCGCAATGCAAGTACACATAAAATTTCCAATAGAGTTGGGATTATGCAGATGTATACATTTCAAGATATCCTATCACTTGCAGTGGGTAGTGAATTCGAATACAGTAAGGCTGATTTGGTAAGTAGTTCGATTCCGAATATTTTTACAATTAGCAAACTGCTTGAGGAGAATAGTTCATTAAATGAAAAAGACTTATCTATGAAAGGAACTGAGAATTACAGGGTTTTTTATGTAGATAAAGAAGCTAAATTGGTAAATTCAGTAAAATCAATAAACATTCCAATACGATTACAATATAATATTACTTCTCGATTGTCTGCCGGCGCCGGGATTGAATTAAGTTACTTACTAAACAGATCAAGCATGAATCTTGATAGTTTTCCTTTTACCTGTCTGGTATCAGTAGAGAGTCCGAATCTTCGGTATATACGTATTCGCAATAGTGAGACGAGGTATAATTTAGGCATTCAATACAGAGTATTTTCAAGATTTTCTTTAAGTGCTGACATCAGTTATTACAGAGATAATTTTCCTTTTGAGTCAATCAATGTATTATTTAATGGTCACTCGACTCCAACTAAACTTAGCGCGATACAATATAGTAAGGATTTTGTATCATTTGGATTGAATCTGAATTACAGGTTGACAAAGTAAAAAGCTTTTCAATTCTGTCGTAAAGAATATAATATTCAATAAAAGGCTTGGTTATTTCACTATCGGAGTTTATTATTTCATTTTTTTAGATTTAAAATTAGACTTAATAAATTTAGATAAGAGGAATGTATTCAGCTTGCTATCTTTACAACTTAATTTGTAAATCGAGTGTCCAAAATCTCCGGCGTAATAATCACTCTCAATGAGGAATCCTGCATTCAGAAATGTATAGAGAGTCTTCTACCTGTATGTGATGAGATTGTCGTATTGGATTCACACAGTGTGGATGAAACAGAATCTATTTGTAAAAGATTGGGTGTAAGATTTTTTCAACAAAAATTTGTGGGGTATGGACAGCAAAAGAATGCTGCGGTTGCTTTAGCCCAACATAATTATATTTTATCCCTTGATGCGGACGAATTTCTAAGTAAAGAATTAATACAAGAAATTCTTAAAGAAAAGAATGTTGGACTTAAAGCGATTTACAGTATGCCCCGACTTAATAATTATTGTGGTCATTGGGTAAAACATTGTGGGTGGTATCCTGATCGTAAGATTCGATTATGGCATAGAGCTAAGGCACGATGGGAAGACAAGGATGTACATGAAAAAGTAATTCCAATTGCAACTGATCTAACTGAAATGAAGTTGAAAGGTGATATTCTTCATCATACTTATACGGACATTGCCGATCACCTTCAACGAATTGAATATTATACAGACCTTCAATCAATTCAGATGTTCAAAGCGGGGAAGAAGTACAATCGTTTAAAGAAATTTGCAAGTAGCGTATTTAGGTTTATCTATATTTATCTTATAAGATTGGGCTTTTTGGATGGCAAGGCCGGGTGGAATATTGCCCAATTTTCGGCTTTAAATCAGTTTCTAAAATATGATAAATTGGAGAACCTATATCTTTCAACAAATTCCCGAACCAAATAAATATTAATTTGTTTTTGATACATGAATAAGTCCACATATGTCATTGGAGCAAGTACGAATCCGGAAAGGTATTCTTACATGGCTATCGAGTTATTGCGTCAATATAAACATGACGTAGTCGCGTTAGGAAGTAAGGCAGGGAAGGTTTCAGATGTAGAATTTGATACTGATCAAAAGTTTTATACTGCTCTGAATACAATTACGCTTTATGTTAACCCGGGAATTCAAAAGGATTTATACTCATATATTCTAAGTCTTCACCCAAGGAGACTCATCTTTAATCCGGGAACCGAAAATGAAGAGTTAAAGAAAATTGCAACAGCGCATGGAATTGAGTGTGTCGAAGCCTGTACTTTGGTGTTATTGAGAACCAACCAATACTGATCTTTTAAAACAGCATTGGTTGATTCTATTATATTTTAACAACTTAAATTAGAAACTAAACAAGGTAGCTCTTTTTTGACAAGATGCTTTTCCGTAATATCCTAAAGCAAAGTTACCTTCTATAACGAGTTGTACAAATGCAGGATTTGTAGTAGACTCTTTAGCAGTAAGTGCGGTTTGTTTTGGAGTTGGGTAATTATTGGTCTTTCCTTCTTCACTTACAAAATCAGTTAAAGCATATCCCAATCTAAGACCCATCATAAGTGTAAATCTGTCAGATCCTGCTATATAACCACCAGCTCCGAATACACCTGAAAAATAATTCTCATTGTAAAATTTACTTACATCCTTATCATCTCCACCATCATTATTATCTGAGTTATTCACAGAATTAACCAAAGAATACATAGGCCCAAGTTCTACATAAGCACCATTAGCCTGATGTCTGTATAACAATGCAAGATCATAGTTATTCCATTTTATAGTATGAAGGTTTTCGGAATTTCCTGGGATTGCATAATCGAAATCCTGCTTGTATTTGCTATACATAAAATCAAAAGTAATTCCATTGTTTAATCCGAAATACATTCCAAACTTTGCTCCCAGACCATATCCGGAATTTAAGCGATAGCTGTAATTATCATCTTTAGTTAAGTTGGCATTATAAAATCCTCCCAGACCATATCCAACCTTAGCTCCGGCATCCCACCATGCATAAATTTTTTGTGCATTAAGATTGAGTGAAATAATCGTAATAAGAAAAAGTAATATTTGTTTCATTTTAATATTTTTTAAGATTCATTAATTTTCAATTTTCAATTGCCCATTGCCCATTGCCAAATTGCGTCCGCAGGACAATTGCCCATTGTGTTATATCCCGTCACCGTCTAAAATGTTGCCCAGACCTCCTAAAATACTTCCTTCTTCTCTTCTTCGACCACCACCATAAGAGACAATCTTAGCAGCGAGTCGAGAAATTGGCAAGGATTGAATCCATACAGTGCCCGGGCCTCTAAGTACCGCATAAAATAAGCCTTCACCTCCAAACATCCAGTTTTTCATTCCTTTGATAAACTCTATATCAAAGTCAACTCTTGATGTATAAGCAACAACGCAACCAGTATCTATACGAAGCATTTCACCGATTGCCAGTTCTTTTTTCATAACGAAGCCTCCGGCATGAACAAATGCCATTCCATCGCCTTCAATTTTCTGCATAATAAAGCCTTCCCCTCCGAATATTCCGGTACCTAATTTTCTTTGAAATTCAATTCCTATTGAAACCCCTTTAGCTGCGCAAAGGAATGCATCTTTTTGGCAAACGATTTTTCCATCATATTCCTGTAGATTTAGGGGTATGATTTTGCCTGTATAAGGGGCCGCAAAGGATACCTTAGCCTTACCCATTCCCTCATTGGTAAATTGGCTCATAAACAAGCTTTCCCCAGTCAGAATTCTTTTACCTGCATTAAGAACTTTGCCAAGAAATCCTCCGGTTTGCTGTTGTGAACCATCTCCAAAAATAGTATTCATCATGATTCCGTCTTCCATCATCATAAAAGCTCCACTTTCAGCGACGGTTGTTTCTCCCGGATCTAGCTCAATTTCAACAAATTGTAACTCTTCACCATATAATTTATAATCAATTTCGTGACTATTCATTGCTGCCTTAATTTAAGGTCCAAAAATACTCCGTAAATAAGAAATAAACAGATTAATTACTTAAAAATGATATCCGATTCCAAAATTGATTGTCCTTCGAAGATTGTTTACTTCAGCTCCAATCGTCTGTATTTGTGGATTTCCGGGCTTCGCATCCGCCAATCTAAAAAGTGTTTGTATAAATTTTGCATTTTCTCTATCGAGAATATTTAATATAGAGCAAGATATTTCGAGTCTGGATTTTTTAATAGGAATATTGTACCGGAGGTCTGAGTCAATTCGAAAATAATCATCTAACTCTTTGATATCGAGATTCGGGTTTCTATTAATACTGGTACTTTTCGTTAATATAATTACATCATAATAGGGTAAAGGACTACCATAAACAGCGATACAAGAAAAAGTAAATTTATTAAATTTTACCTGCTGTATAAATTTGAATTGATGACTTCTTACATAGGGTTTTTGATAATATTGTTCATTATTAATTTCAGGAAAACTATTCTCTGATTTATTATATGAATAAATTATATTAAATGAATAGTATTTATAGATTTGTTCAAAACTCAAATCCAGGCCATAAGACCTGCCTCTTCCATTAATAACTTCGCGGAAAATCTTTTTAGGATTTACGGATCTTCCGGTATCAACAAAGATCAAATTTTCAAATAGCCCTTGAAGTGATTTAAAATATAATTCAGTTTTGATAATTGAATTATTGAACTTGTATTGGTTAATCAATTCAAATTGATTGGAAGATAAAACAGGGACTGCATTTTTATCTGCCTGAGTCCATAAATAAAATTCTCTTCCAAATCGATCCTCATATCTTCCTTGTCTTAAATATTGAAAATATCTACCTGCATTCAATGTTGATGTAAAACCTTTTTTGGAATTGTATTCAAGACTCAATCGAGGTGAAAAATCCGGTGTAGATTTTTGATTAAAAAATATGAGTCTAAATCCAGGAGAATATTTAAAATATTCGGACAACTTAAACTGAGCATGAATGAAAGGAGAAATTTCATTCCCTACTTTATCTTCAGAGACAATAGCAAATGAATTAAAATTCATTTTTACATTTGATCGAAATTGATTGAATTCTATTCCCGCTTCTATTGTAGAATTAACGCCATTAATTTTATTTAAAAACTTTATATTATTATTGAATGCAGAGTTGAGTACTTGAGAATTCTCTAAATATGCAGTATTTAAATCACGAACACCTGAATTATTCATATAATTGAATTCATATTCAGAGCGACTATAGCTTAATTCAAAATTAAGATTATTAGAATAAGACCCTTTTAGACCTGCTATGTACCCTCTGCTATTCCAGCTGGAAGTATCAGCATATCTACCATTTTGATTTCCATTAAAACTGCTTGCATACTTCGTAAGAATCTTATCAAAAGACTTAAAATAAGAGGCGCTTGCGGTTATTGATCTACTGATCTTGTAATCTCCTTTTAAGTAATAGTCATGAAATGAGTAATCAGGGTTTATCGCTGTGAGATCAAAATTTAATTCTCTATTTCGTAAGTCATTATTTTTTTTGTTGCGAACGATTTGATTAAAAGTTGAATTTTCTCCAAGATCAAATGTTGTGGTTCTGAAAGCTCCTAATACGTTTATTCTTTTCCCCAAAGGAATATATGCATACGCATTGGCTGTAATCATATTTATATCGATTCCGCCATGAAATTCCTGGTTGGCTGCAGGAGATAATATATTGATAACTGAAGAAGATCTTCCTCCAAAAGTTGAAGGAAAATAGGATTTGTAAACATTAATTTCAGAAACAATGTATGGGTTGATATTGCTAAATACTCCATAAAAGTGATCAACACTAAATAGCATCAATCCATTGAGCAAGATTAGATTTTCCTCTACGTTGCTTCCTCTGATTTGCAAGCCGACATTTTTATCTTCAGTGGCGTTGATTCCCGGAAGTTGTTGCAGAGATCTCAAAGGATCGTTGAATGCATTTTTACTCAGTTGAATTGCTGGCGTAAAGTTTAAATGTGAAGGAAAAGTCTTTACTTTATTTAAATTTAACTGTGGACGAATGGCTTGTATTTCAACATCTGGAAGTTGCGAATAATTCTGTACCAATTTAATTTGGAAATTCTTTTTATCTTTAAAAGAATGAATTACCTGTGTCTGATATCCTAGATATCGAATTTCAATCCACGGATTCGGATATGATGTTTTATGTTGTAAAGAAAAATTACCCTTTTGATCAGAAACTATTGCAAATGACTCCGGCATAACGATTACAATAGCACCTGGTAAAAATTCGCCTGTTGTATGATCTATAATAATTCCACTGCACTCAATAGAGGTCAGGGAAGATTGAGAAAGACTTAACTCTTGTAGTTTAATAGGGTCTGAGTAAATCAAATAATGATTTTTTTCCTGAGGCTTGAATCGAAAAGGAGTTGCTCGTAGAAGATTGTCTAAAATAGACGCGTTAGATTGCTGAGAATCCCATTTAAATACCAGATAGTTCTTACATGCGATAGGATCAAAAGCAATATGTAATTTCCTTTCTTTTTCAAGAAGGGTAAATGCATCTGAAAGATTCATTTTCTCTACCTTTTGAGTAGGCTTCTCTTGGGAATGTAGAATCGAGCAAAGTACGACTGAAAAAAAAACCGATAAAATTAACTTCACAATTATTCTTATTCTTTAATGCTTAAAATCCCGTTTTCAAAAGTGGCATTTAGCTTTAAAGGTAAAAATACGGATTCTATTGCTTCATTGAGGTTATCTTTTTTGAAAAACCCGCTGTATTTATAATGTAGAAGATTATTTGTATAATTCAGAGTCTTAATATTGTACTGTCGCTTTAATTCTTCCATTACCTGAACCAAGGATTCATTATTGTAATAAAAGTACCCATCTCTCCAAAACTTGTGTTCTTCTATATTAAAATTGCTTTTTGTAATGGTATTATTTGCATTACTAACGGACATGCCGGCATTAAGTGTGTATGCGTTTTGTTGATTTATAAATTGAACAATTACTTTTCCAATCATGCAGGAAACATTCATAATATCATTCCTTGAATAAATGTTAAAACTGGTTCCGATAACTTTTACCTCGCCTTGTGCAGTTTCTACAGAGAACGGATTGCCTTTTTTTACCTGAAAGTATGCTTCTCCCTTAAGTTGAATTCGACGTTTTTTAGCAAATGATGTTTTGTCATATTGAATTTCAGAATCCGCATTTAATGTCACAAAAGAATCATCCGGAAGCCGTATCAGTCTATGTTCTGCAAGTTGTGATTTTTCAATAATTATTTCTGGCCTGAATAGAGTAAAATATAAAATAAATCCGATTGAAGCAGCAGCAACAGCAATCAAAGGCCATAATCTTCTGGATTTACCCTTTGTTGTCGA
This sequence comes from Saprospiraceae bacterium, assembly GCA_013140975.1. Classification (GTDB taxonomy): domain Bacteria; phylum Bacteroidota; class Bacteroidia; order Chitinophagales; family Saprospiraceae; genus Vicinibacter. The sequence goes on along the minus strand of JABFRV010000008.1, from coordinate 19,856 downwards.
AATATCGTTTTGAATAGAGGACCAGATTTTGTCTTTATTCCGGCTCTTATTCAGATTTTTGTATTGTAATGAAAGAAGAATAGCTTTGGCATTCTCTGCCTTTTGAAGAGTATCCTTATTAGACGAAATTACCTCATAGAACTCTTTGGAGCTGGTTGAATCTGGGTGAGCAAGCCAGTTCATGAAGTCCTTGTCTTCAATAAAGTCCGAAACTTGATATGTATGGTAATTCTTTTTCATTTCCCCCATATTAAAAAGCGCTAACTACTGAAAATGTACTCAATAAACACATGAAAATAATCCAGGAGCTCAGTTGTTCTCTTAATCTTTGAATTCCTGTGGATATAAGGTTTCTAACAGACTGATATTGCAAATCCATGGCCTTACATATATCCTCGTACTCGAGGCCTTGATCAAATTTTAGATAAATAGCCTCTTTCTGCCTGCTACTGAGTTGATCCATGGCTTTATGTAATTTTTTTTGAATTTCAGATTGATTTTCAAGATCAATAAAGCCATTCAAAAAGTCTGCAGATGAGTCAGCCTCTGAAAGCAATATTTCTTCAGAAAAATCAGCTTTTTTAGATTGAAGCTTTTTTATCAGTATCCTGCGAAAAACACAGATTAAGTAGTTTTTGGGGCTATCTGTGGGACTCAACGTTTCCCGTAGCCTCCAGATCTCAACAAATGACTCCTGAACGCTGTCCTCTACGAGTTCATGTTGAACCGTCATCCTGTTGCCATAATTAATGAGATTGCCAAAAAACTCAAGGTAAAGGGCTTTAAGAGCAGATTCTTCACCTGATCTTAAGCGATTCCATACCAATGATTCTTTATTCACAAGGCTCAAAAGTCAATTATTTTTGTCAAAAGTCCAAGAAATTAATTCTTAAATGAGTACATCCGTATTGTTTTTTCCTTCTGGTATTGATTCTTGATATTAAAAATCGTTTAAATAAAAATGTTATATATGAAAAATTTAGTTTTATCAGCACTACTTATTGCTGTCCTATTTACTCTTCATTCTTGTAATAAAGAAACAGAACAAATTGCTACAGTTTCAGAACTTACTATTATCAATCAGAATGAAATTTCTGCTTTAGAAACTTTACAACCTGAAGAAAATATGCCCACATGTTTCGAGTATATTTTTCCGGTAAAAGTACAAATTGGAAAGCTTGAATTTATTGCTAATAATCTCGATGAATTAAACAAATTACTTTCAAAAGGTACGACTGCAAGCTCAAGACCGCAATTGGTTTTTCCAATTGAAGTTATAATTCTTGCAACTGCGGAAAAGAAAACTATAAACTCACTACAGGAATACAATGCACTCTTAAAGGAATGTGGCAAAGACACACGTAAAGGAGGACCGGTTGTTAACAATCTAAATTGTTTTAAATATGTATTCCCTTTGGGTGTACAATTAAGTGACGGTTCTACAATTCGGGTAGCTTCTCAGGAAGAATTAAATAAGCTATTGAGAGCAACAACTACGAGAGGAGCGGCAAAATTGGTATTTCCTTTTAAAGTGACTTTAGCAGATGGCACTGAAGTTACCATCAACAATGCAAAAGAATACGGAAGACTTCTGGCATCTTGCAAAAAAACAAGAAACGGATAGTAAATTATTGAATATTCAGGTGTTTTAAGAAAATTAAAGCCTTGTCGAAAGATGAGGCTTTTTTATTTCTATTAAAAAGGAATAAATATTTATTCCAAATGTAATGAAAGTCTCGATTGGGAATTTTTAGGTCTCGATTGTAAGAGTAATAGACTTTCAATTCATGGGATACATTTCAGTCAAATATTTGAAAATCAATCATGTATATAAAAATTATCGGGCTATTGATTAAGATTGCATATTTTTGATAAAATTTATCATATATGAACTTCTTAAAATATTTGATTTTTAGCATTATCGGACTTTTAGCATTCCTTTTAATCCTTGCACTCTTCATTCCCAAAAAATATACGGTAAGCGTATCTGAAAACATTGGCAGACCCAAACAAATGGTTTACGATTATATGAAGCTGTTGAAAAATCAGGAGTACTATAGTGAATGGATTAAAGCGGATCCTAATCTTAGACCTGAAATTTCCGGAGAAGATGGAACTGTTGGTGCAAATCAAGAATGGAATAGCAAGATCAACGATGTCGGCGAAGGAAGTCAGGCCATATCAGCAATGACGGAAGATAGAATTGATATGGATTTAAATTTTATCAGACCCATGAAGGGAGTAGCTAAAGCAGCCAATATTTTTACATCAATTGATGAAAGGAATACAAAGGTAACTTCAGAGTTTTATGATAATACTGCGTATCCATTCAATCTTATGTCATATTTTTTTGGTCGAAAAATGGTAAGGGATGGAATGAGAAAGAATCTTGCAAATGTGAAAAAATTACTTGAGACTAAGGATATGCCAGGTACTCCAATAGCTAATCCGGATTACAAACCTGATGAAGAGAAGAAATATGACAAAGAGGGTGAAAAGAAGGTAAGCTATTAATAAATCAAGCGATTAAAATTTATTTCCTCCTTGGTATCCAGATTGATCAAAGATATACCTGTACTAGAAATTTTTGCATTGCCTTCTAAATTTAAGTTAGTTGTGGTTTCTCCTAAAAAAAGGAAAATAAATTACCTTGATTTTATTGCAGACAATTCTTTGATTCTCTCCAAAGCAATTCTATATCCATCAATACCATATCCTTCAATATAACTCCAGGCATAATCTTTCATTAGCGAAGTATGCCTAAAATCTTCCCTGTCTGAGATTTTACTGATATGTATTTCAATTATTGGACAAGATTGTATTGCCAATGCGTCGCGAATTCCAATAGAAGTATGTGTGTAAGCTGCTGGGTTAATGATTATTCCCAAACTTGAGTCTTTTATTTTTTGAAGATGTTGGATAATCTCTCCTTCATGATTGGATTGAAAGATTTCAATATTAATTTCGAAATTTTCTTCTTTGAGCTTATTTAAATACTGATTTAAATTCGCTTTACCATAAACTGAAGTTTCTCTTATTCCGACTTCATTTAGATTAGGACCGTTTATGATGTTAATCGTTGACAAAAATTGAAAATTGCTTAAACAAATGGAGCACAAAATAGTGCAAATGTTGTAAAAATCAATTTGTTATAGTTTAAATTAATTTCACAAAGCCTTCAATCGTGATTCAGCAATTAGGATCAATTTCTATAAAATCAATTAACCATATCCGAAAGAAACTTCAATCTCACCAATCTGATTTCTTCAAAGGTAATATCATCTTCTTTTAGTTCCTTGTAAGCGTCTTCTGCAGAATCACTATCGGCAGTTTTAAAAAATTCAAAAATATCTTCCTTAATTAATTCATCTACATTCTCTTTGATATAGTAGTCGATGTTTAGTTTGGTTCCAGAAGTTACAATAATATTAAGTTCTCCCATAAGATCTTCAAGATTCATTTGCACATTTCTTGCAATATCCTCAAGTGGCATCTTCTTGTCGATACATTTTATGATTTCAACTTTTGCCTTTGATTTATCAGCAACTTGTTTGATCTGAAAGTCATCAGGTCTTTCAATTTCATTTTCTTCAACGTATTTGGCAATAAAATCCAAAAACGGTTGTCCAAATCTTTCTGCCTTTCCTTTATTGATTCCAGAAATCTTACAAAGATCTTCCATGGTGATAGGAAATTGTGTTGCCATTTCCTCCAATGCAGGATCAAAGAAAACAACCCAAGGTTTAACCTTGTGTTTTTTAGCAACATCAAGTCGAATTGATTTCAGAGTATCAAAGAGTTGTTGATCTAAAGCAGCGCCCTGCATGACCATAGCATCATCATCTGTAGAACTTGTATTCGTGTAATCATGATTGATGCTGATTTGTACCGGTTCCGGGTTCTTAAGATACTCTTTCCCTTCAGGGCTAACTTTTAGAATTCCGTAAGATTCAATATTTTTAGTAATGTATCCCATGAGTATTGCCTGTCTCAACAGGGAATACCAGAAGATATGTTCTTTTTCTATTCCGCAACCGAATAGCTCATGTTGATCTAATCCATAATCTAGAATATCTTTGGTTTTAACACCACAGATAAATTCTACCATTGGCTTTATTGTAAAATTCTGATTCAGTGCAATGATTGACTTCAATGCAAGAACCAGTTCATCCTGAATTTTTATTTTTGGTTTAGGATGCCTACAGTTGTCACAATTAGAGTTGCAATTATCTGCATCAAATTCTTCTCCAAAATAATGTAGTACAAATTTTCTTCGACAGACTGAACTCTCAACATAAGATTCCATTTCATCTAAAAGTTGAGCACCCATATCTCTTTCAGAGGCCGGTTTATCGCGAAGAAATTTCTCTAAGCGAGTGAGATCTGCATTGGCAAAAAAAGCATAACAGTTTCCAACCAATCCATCTCTTCCTCCACGTCCGGTTTCCTGATAATAATTCTCTAAAGATTTTGGAATGTCATAATGTATTACAACTCTAACATCCGGCTTATCAATACCCATTCCAAAAGCGATAGTTGCGCAGATCACATCAATCTCTTCCATGAGAAAGTCATCTTGAACCTGAGATCGGTTTTTTGGATCCATTCCGGCATGATACGGAGCGGCTTTAATACCATTTACTTGTAAAACCTGTGCAAGGTCTTCAGTTGTTTTTCTAGCTTGAACATATATAATTGCAGACTCGCCATTATGTGCTTTTAAAATCTGTACAATCTGTTTAATTGTAATTTCTTTGTTGATCTTTGGTCGTACCTCATAATATAAATTAGGTCTGTTAAATGACTCAACATAGATATCCGGATTTTCCATTTCCAGACTTTTCATAATGTCGATCTGAACTTTAGGAGTTGCAGTTGCTGTTAAGGCAATAATAGGAATGCGTTTGTCAATCGAATTAATCATATCGCGTATTCTGCGATAATCAGGTCTGAAATCATGTCCCCATTCCGAAATACAATGTGCTTCATCTACTGCCACAAAAGAAAGGTCAACAGAATTTAAGAATTCAATCGTTTCTTCTTTTTGCAAAGTCTCAGGAGCTACATATAATAATTTTGTTTTTGCTTTTGTAATATCGTCTTTTACTTGTTTTATTTCTGATCGATTCAAAGAACTATTTAAAAAGTGTGCTACTTCGCCTTCATGTCCATAACCTCTAATAGAGTCAACTTGATTTTTCATCAAAGCAATTAATGGAGAAATAATAATTGCAGTGCCAGGCATCATTAATGCAGGTAACTGGTAGCAAAGAGATTTTCCACCACCAGTAGGCATAATAACAAAAGTATCCTTTTGATTAAGTAATGAAGTTACAATTTGTTCCTGGCTTGCTTTGAAGGCATCAAAGCCAAAAAAAAATTTTAGCCCCTCTTGAATCTTTTCTTTCGTAAACATCAGATTAAAAAAAATAAATATATAAGGTTCTCGATTTGGATAAGGGACTAAAGTTACATCATAAATAAGTAATATTATAGTAATCAGAAAATAATTTGCAAAAAATTTAATAAAATTCTAATTTCCTTTAGAACTGCTTAATCTTTGCAGAAATTGTTAAAAAATGCGTGAACAAATAGTTGCATTAGAAGAATTAGGGCAAATGCTTAGTCCTGATTCTGTAGAAAGGTCAAATGACATACAAGAAATTTCGAAATTTTGTTCAAAGTTTATAGATGATTTGGAACATGAAAAAGCCTATCATCAACCAAAACCTCTCAAAGAGCTTTTAAATTATGATCCTGCGAAAACAGAGTCAATTTTAGAAATCTTGTCAGAATTAAAGTCTGATATGATGTCCAATGGACTTAATCCGGCATCCGGAGGACACCTGGGATATATTCCGGGAGGTGGAATTCATATGGGAGCTTTAGGTGATTATTTAGCAGCTGTTTCCAATCAATATGCAGGAATAAGTTTTGGAGGGCCGGGAGCTGTTAAGATTGAAAATGAATTAATCCGTTGGATGAATAGCTTAATAGGATATCCATCAACGAGCCTGGGAAATCTTGCGAGTGGAGGATCCACCGCCAATTTAATTGCATTCGTAACTGCCAGAGAGGCTCGAGAAATACATTCAAGAGAATATGAAAAGCAATGTATTTATCTTACGCATCAGGTTCATCATTGTGTCCATAAGGCAATTAGAATCTGTGGTTTAAAAGAAGCACAAACAAGATTTATTGATGTTGATTCTCAATTCAGAATGGATGTCAATACACTTGAACTTCAGATTCAAAAGGACATAAAAGAAGGATTAACACCTTTTATGATTGTTGCAAGTATTGGAACGACAGATACGGGTTCGGTAGATCCTGTAAATGATATTGCTACTATTGCTGAAAAATATAAAATCTGGTTTCATATAGATGCTGCATATGGTGGTTTCTTTATTCTTTCTCAGATTCAAAATGAAGATGGGACTTTTGTTAAAAATTTATTTAAAGGTGTAGAAAGATCAGATTCATTCGTCATTGATCCGCATAAAGGATTGTTTCTTTCATATGGTTTGGGTGCCGTCTTAATTAAGGATGTTGCATCAATGTACAAAGCACATTATTACAAAGCTGCATATATGCAAGATACTCTAAATAGTCAGGATGAATTAAGTCCTGCAGATTTATCGGTTGAATTGACCAAGCATTTTAGAGGAATGAGGTTATGGCTTCCATTAAAGCATTATGGAATTCATCCGTTCCAATCTTTATTGGATGAAAAAATATTATTGTGCAGATATTTCTATGCGGAAATACAAAAATTAGGATTTACAGTTGGGCCGTATCCTGAACTGTCCGTTTGTATTTATCGGTATGTGCCACAAGACGGAAATGCTAATTATTTTAACGAGAAATTATTGCAAGAGGTTTTAAGGATAGGCAAAATATTTATTTCATCTACAAGTATTGATGGAGTTTTTTGGTTAAGACTTGCTGTGCTAAGTTTTAGAACCCATTTGAAGGAAATAGATCAGCTATTGGTTATTTTGAATGAAGCAAAAACAAAAGCACTAACAGATACTCTCACAAAGGATAATAATTAATTTAAACAAAGTGAATGAATGTAATAATCACTAAGAATAAGCTTTTTTCAATAACTATATCAAGTTCTTTAATATACTCACTGACTTTGTAAGCACTCTATATCTCATTAATAGTTAAGGTTCAGCAACGGAATTATAAGTATATTTTTATTTTTTAATAGTTTATATGATCTTCAGATTGAATTATAGTATTGAAAGTTTGAAAAGTTAATTTATAATAACCATGAGCCTGAATGATTATTCGAATTTTTTAAATGTTGGCACGATTGGTCTTATAATTGACAATATTGAAATGGATTAATTGTAATAAGTTTGCATCATAAAACGATAAAAGATGAAACGATCAGAATTAAAAGTCCTTCCCGAATATTTTGACAGATACGTTCTTAAATGCGATGATGTTGAAATGTTAGACGCTTTAAAAAATAGCATTGATGAAATCGAAAAGCTAGACCTCAATGAATTATTACTCTTAGGAGATAAAGTATATGCTCCAGGGAAGTGGACTGTCAAGGAAGTATTTCAACACCTGATAGATACGGAAAGAATTTTTTCTTATAGAGTATTGTGTTATGCTCGTGGAGAAAAAGAAGCTGTTTTGGGTTTTGATGAGGATTCTTACAATAAAGCATCAATGGCACAACGTAGAGAACTAAAAGATTTATTGGATGAACTTATTGCAGTACATAGATCGACACTTGCCTTGTTTCAAAGTTTTACAACTGAAATGCTTGATAATATGTGTATAGGATTCAAAGGAAAGTATTCTGTTGCTTCAGCCGGATTCTTATTGCCGGGACATCAGAGATGGCATCTGGATATTATTAAAGAAAGATATCTGACTCTTTAATTATCTGATTATGATAAAAATAAGAAGAGCACTTATTGAAGATTTAATTCAGATTGCAGACTTGTTTAATTTGTATAGAATTTATTATAGGAAAACGTCTGATGTTCATTCTGCTAGTGAATTTTTAAAGCAAAGAATTGAGAAGGATGAATCAGTCATTTTTGTAGCTGAAGACAATGAATTGAACCTTGTTGGATTTGTTCAACTTTATCCCATTTTTTCATCAACAAGAATGAAGAGATTATGGTTGGTGAATGATCTTTATGTGAAAGAAGAAAACAGATCTCAGGGTATTTCCAAAGTTTTAATGGAGGCAGCCCAGGAGTATGCAAGAGAAACTCATTCTGCAGGATTAATACTTGAAACTGCAAAAGATAATTATATAGGAAATCAACTTTATCCACGGGTTGGATTTACTCTAGATGAAGAACACAATTATTACAGCTGGGAGCCATAGAGAATTTATACTTCTTCGAAGATAAATGGGTGACTATAAAGTGAGACTTTCATGGGATTGAAAAGAAATTAACTAATAAGTCTAAATATTAAGCCAATCTTAAGAAACCAAATTCTTAGTCTCGCGTCTAAATTCGTAATTTTGTTTTTTAAAACGACTGATTATGGATTTTTCGATACTTTTCTTGAGCATTTTTTCAAATTTCTTGCATGTTAGCTCTGACACTACAGGAGATTGGAAAACGTATAAGGGTGATATTTATTCAATTCATTATCCTTCTTCCTGGGAATTTAACAAAGGCGGTCATATGAATACGCATTTTATTCTCATGTCGCCAACAGAAAGCACCGAAGATAAATTGAGCGAAAACGTAAATCTTATTGTTCAGGATATGGGAAATCAACCTATAACTCTTTCCCAATATGTCGGATTGAGTACTGCTCAGGTAACCGCCCAACTCAAAGATGGAACTATTCTTCTCAATGAAAGAAAATCAATCAATGATTCAGAATATCATCATCTTATTTATTCCGGTAAAATGGGTGATCTGCATCTGGTTTTTAATCAACACGTTCGAATCAAAGATAATAATGTTTATGTGCTAACTTTCACTTGTGAATTTGCAAAAATGAGTCAATGGCAAACAATTGGAGAGGAAGTGATGAAAACTTTTAGTTTTAATTGAGAATTGAGAATTGAAAAAATTGGGAAGCGCGAAATATCACAACTCGTTTCTTTTTAATACATGAGTAAATATTTTGAAAGGCAGCTTTGACACTAAAATTTGTATGCCTGTCAGCGATCAACTAATAAACTTTTAAAACAGTCAACCTGATAACTCCTAAACCTGCCAACTCGTCAACCTGTAAACTGTCAACTCGTAAACTGTCAACACGTCAACCTGTCAACAGTCAACTTTTAAGACAGTCAACCAGAACTAATTTCCAATTCAAATTTACAATACTTTTCGTTTCTTTGCATATATTTTGTAAAAAATGAGAATTTCGTTTGATTGGTTAAAATCTATTATCGATATAGAGAAGTCTGCTGAAGAAATTGGTGATATACTTACTTCACTGGGTTTGGAAGTGGAAGGTATTGAGCGAATAGAAAAAATCAAAGGAGGATTAAAAGGTGTTGTAATTGGAGAAGTTGTAGAATGTGTACAACATCCCAATGCAGATCGTCTTTCTATTACCAAAGTCAAGCTCGATGCAGAATCAGAGCCTGTTCAAATCGTATGTGGTGCTCCGAATGTAGCAGTGGGGCAGAAAGTTCTTGTAGCAACTATTGGAACGAACTTATATCCAAAGAACGGAGAATCGTTTACAATTAAGAAATCAAAAATACGTGGCGAAGATTCTAATGGAATGATTTGTGCAGAAGATGAATTAGGTTTGAGTTCTGATCATTCCGGAATAAAAATACTTGAATCCAATGCTATGATAGGACAAAGTGCTTCTGATTATTTGAAATTGGATTCTGATATTGTTTTTGAAATAGGCTTAACACCCAACCGATCTGACGCAACATCACATCTTGGTGTTGCCAGAGATTTAGCAGCCTGGTATAAAGTACATGAGAAGAAAGATAAAATTATTTCTATTGATGAAAATGATTTAAAACTTCCCAAATCAAACAATAAACTGAATATCAAAGTAAGTGTATTGCAATCAGATTTATGCCCTCGATATAGTGGAGTAAGTATTTCCGGAATTAAAGTTGGACCTTCACCTGTGTGGTTGCAGAAAAGATTAATTGCAGTAGATCAAAAGCCCATCAATAATATAGTAGATATAACCAATTTTATTTTATTTCAGTATGGTCAACCTTTACATGCGTTTGATGTAGATAAGATCAAGGGAAAAGAAATTCATGTTAGAACAATAGCTGAAGGGACGGAATTCACTTGTTTGGATGGAACTCTAAAAAATTTACGATCCTCTGATCTAATGATTTGCGATGGGAATGATAAACCTCTATGTATCGCAGGAGTAATGGGAGGAATTGATAGTGGAGTTACTGATTCAACGACTTCAATTTTCCTGGAGTCTGCTTACTTTAATGCATCGTCTGTTCGTAGCACAAGTATGCATCATATATTGCGGTCCAATGCAGCTAAAATATTTGAGAAAGGTGCAGACCCGAATATGACAATAAAAGCTTTGCTCTCTGCAGTAGAACTCATTCTAAAAGAATGTGGAGGAGAAATATCTTCAGAATGGATTGATATTTATCCAAGCGAAATCAAGCCATCAGAAATTCAGCTCAATATGAATTCAGTAAACTCATTGAGCGGAATGTCTTTTACTGAAGAAAGTTTGAAGGAAGTATTGCAGGGATTAAAAATTGATTACACGGATCATCGGAATGGAGATTATACTGTATTTGTTGGAACAAATAAAGCAGATGTAACCAGAGAAGCCGATGTAGTAGAAGAATTATGCAGAGTCTATGGCTTAGATCATATTCCGATTCCGGAAAAAATCCAAATTTCATTTCCGGCAGAAATAGAATCAACACATGAGGTAAGACAATCATTATCCAATTATCTTTCATCAAAAGGATTTAATGAGATTCAGACTCTTTCACTCTCTTCTTCAGAAGTTTGTCTAAAGAGTAATATCTGGAAACAAGAGGAGCTTGTTTACATTAATAACACTTCTAATGCCAATCTGGATGTTATGTTGCCTTCACTTGTAATTGGAGGTTTGCAATCAATTTCATTTAATAATAACAGGCAACTTTCAGATCTTGCTTTTTATGAATTTGGAAAGGAATATAAAAGAACCGGAAATGAATTTGTAGAAAAACAAAAATTGGGATTATTTTTATTTGGAAATAATCGTTCTGTTCATTGGAGAGCACCCAAGGTTTCTTCTTACGATTTTTTTGAACTAAAATCATGTGTAGAAGATTTACTAAACTATTTGGGTTTGTCCGGATATAAATTTAGTACAAGTAGCAATAATGAGCTGTTTAATTATTCTTCTGAATATACAATTGGCAAGAATCTTATTGTAAGTTTTGGAGAAGTAAGTACACAGCTTACCCAATTATTTGATCTAAAAAAACCTGTTTACTATGCGGAATGGGATATAGTATCTCTAATGTCTGTATTAAAAAACAGAAAAATTGTTTATAAAGAAGTAAGTAAGTTTCCTTCATCGAGAAGAGATCTTGCTATTGTATTGGATAATTCCATAAGTTATAATGAAATTGAAACTGTAATCCGTAAATCAGCTTCGCAGAACCTAAAGGACATATCATTATTTGATATTTATAAAAATGCGGAACAATTAGGAGCAGATAAAAAATCTCTGGCCCTTAGTTTTCTTTTTGAATCAGATGATCATTCACTTACAAGTCAGGAACTTGATCAGGAAATTGAAAAGTTGATTCAACAACTTGAAACAAAGTTGAGTGCAAAAGTCAGACGATAGTAATGTTAAATAGTAAATATTAACGAATAAAAAAAGTTACTATTTATTATTTGCTATTTACTATTATTCAAGTGGCTATGCTTTACGGAATAAGTAAAGTATATAATTAAACCGATAGCAAGCCAGGCTAATAATCGCAACCAGTTGGTCCATCCTAAACCATAAATCATTGCAAGGCACACTATTGCACCAAGAATTGGAACGAATGGAACCCATGGAGTTTTAAAAGCACGTGGCATATTAGGTTCTTTTTTTCGAAGAATAATTACACCTATACAGACGAGTATAAAAGCAAACAAGGTTCCGATACTTGTCATTTCACCAACAATATCTCCTGGAATAAATGCTGCAAAAGCTCCAGCAATTAGAAATAAAACCTGATTGCTTTTCCAAGGAGTTTTGTATTTAGGGTGAACTTCAGAAAAAAGTTTTGGAAGTAAACCATCGTTACTCATGCTGTAAAAGACTCTTGACTGTCCTAGTAACATAACAAGAATTACAGAAGAGAATCCAGCAAGAATAGCAACCGTCACAAGTGAACCTAACCATTCAAAACCCGGCATATATTTATTTATAACGAATGCTACAGAAGCTTCTCGTCCCGTTGTTCTAAAATCTTCGGTTGTTCCCAATCCAGTTAATACGTGAGAAAATAATAAGTATAAAACTGTACAAACGACCAATGATCCAAGAATACCTATAGGCATATCTCTTGAAGGGTTTTTGGCTTCTTGCGCTGCTGTTGACACAGCATCAAATCCAATAAATGCAAAAAAGACTACACCGGCAGCACCTAGAATTCCTGTTATGCCACCAAACGCATGACTAATTCCATTCGGATCTATATATGTAGTTGCAGCAGGGATGTATGGAGTGTGATTGGCTGAATTTATAAATCCCCATCCACAGATAATAATCAGAATAACAATAGAAACTTTAGTGATTACAATGATATTATTAACCATTGCTGATTCCTGAGTTCCTCTTATAAGTAATAAAGACAAAACGCCAATAATGAATAAGGCCGGAAGATTAATGATTCCGTTTACACCATCTATTGAAGTTTGAAATGGAGAATGACACCATTGATAAGGAATTGCAGAAACATGGAGAACATTGACCAGAAGGTTATTAAAATATTCACTCCAGGCAATCCCAACAGTTGCTGCACCTACTCCATATTCAAGAATAAGATCCCAACCAATTATCCAGGCAAAGAACTCACCAACTGTCGCATAAGTATATGTATAAGCTGATCCGGCAATTGGTATCATACTTGCAAACTCTGCGTAACATAAACCTGCCAATGCACAGCCTACAGCTGCAACTATAAATCCTATTGTAACGGCAGGTCCAGCATGATCTGCAGCAGCAGCGGCAGTTCGTACAAATAAGCCGGCTCCTATAATTGCACCGATACCTAAGGAAACCAATGCCCACGAACCAAGAGTTCTTTTGAGTGATTTTTCAGATGGATCAGCCTGAACGAGTAAGGAATGTATGGATTTTTTGGCAAATAAATTCATGTTCTGTTTGATTTAAGCGTGAAAATAGAATTAAATACTGAAATTCGTGCCTTAATTAATTTACAAACTCAGCGAATGAATAAGCTAAAGTTGATCGACGGCATTTACCTGGTTGCCGGATCCATGATAGGATCAGGTATTTTTATCGTAAGTGCAGATATTGCCAGGACTACAGCCGGTGGAGGTTGGTTATTGTTATCCTGGGTCATAGCTGGCTTAATGACCTTACTTGGAGCTCTTGCTTTCGCTGAGTTGGCCGGAATGTTTCCAAAGGCTGGAGGTCAATATATTTATCTTCAGGAAGCTTATAATCCCTTTGTTTCATTTTTATATGGATGGACTGTTTTTTTGGTTGTCAATTGTGGGACAATTGCAGCTGTTGCAGTAGCTTTTTCCAAATATACAGGAGAATTGATTCCCTTCTTTAGCATAAAAAATATTGTTGCTGATCTGGGATTCATAAAAATAAATTCAGCACAGATATTATCGGTATTATTAATTGTGTTTTTAACTTATGTTAATGCAAAAGGTATACAATATGGTAAGTTTATCTTACGGGTTTTCACTTCAGTAAAAATACTTTCATTAGCTATTATAATTATTTTGGGATTACTCATTTACAGGAATCCTGATATTTGGGAAATAAACTTATTGAGTTTTTGGAATACACAAAGTGTCAAAGCTGAGAATGGTCAGATTATTAGTAATCTTTTAACCGGAGCTACTTTATTAATGGCAATTGGAACCGGTCTGGTAGGGTCTTTATTTTCATGTGATGCATGGACGAATGTATCTTACATTGCAGGCGAGATTGAAGATCCAAAACGCAACATTCCAAAAAGTTTGATTTACGGTGTTGGATTAGTTTCTATTTTATTTTTATTAGTGAATGTTGCATATTTAAATCTTTTGCCATTGACAGGATCTCCGGAAGGAGCAGATGCGCTGAGTAGAGGAATTCAGTTTGCAGATCAGGACAGAGTTGGTACAGCAGCAGCTACAGTAATGTTTGGTAATTCTGCAATTGTAATCATGGCAATCTTAATTATGATTTCAACATTTGGTTGCAACAATGGAATTATTCTGGCTGGAGCAAGAATGTATCAAGCCATGGCAAAAGATGGTTTGTTTTTTTCCAAAATGAAAGACAACAACAAGAATGAAGTTCCCGGCTATGCATTATGGGTACAGGCAATCTGGGCATCTCTCTTATGTATTTCAGGACAATATGGACAGTTGTTAGACTATGTTATGTTTTCTGTAATGATATTTTATATAATTTCTATCGCTGCAGTGTTTATACTTCGAAGAAAAAGACCTGAACACGATCGGCCGTATAAAGCCATTGGATATCCGTATCTTCCAATACTATATATAATACTGGCAGCAGCTTTCTGCTTAAATCTAATCATCAATAAGCCGGAATTTTGTGTACCAAGTTTGTTTATAGTATTGCTGGGCGTTCCGGTGTATTATATATGGAGAAAGGTTCATTCAATTAAGAATTAAAAATTATTGAGCGTAGCGAAATCCCGCAAGCTTGCGGGACGAATTAAGAAGGATCAATTAAATATTACTTGCACAATACTTATTTACTGCTTAGATTGTGAGTGCCTTTTATAAAGCTTGAATTTAACATACAGTAGTTGAATAATAAATGCAAATTGAATACATTCAGAGATTTAAAGGTATTGCCTGTATAAATTCTGAAATGGCAAATAGGGTAAGATTATTTTTAACATTTTTATCAAGTTTTCTTTTTAGTATTTCTTTATTTTCACAAGGAGGTAAAGTATATTCTGTAAATAAAAGATTGTACTTTCCAAATAATGAATACCTTCTTGATACACTCGATATTAAAATTCTTGACAGCCTTCGTAAAATTCCCAATATTAAAACTGTAAAAGTGTATGGGCATTGTGATTCCATAGGAAGCTTTGACTTTAACCTTACACTCTCTACGAAGAGATCGAATCAGGTGAAGGAATACCTCGCGCAATTTATAGAGGAAAATATAATTGAAATATTTCCTGAAGGGGAGAGTAAATTAAAAACTCACGGAGATGATTCTGTCAGTCTTGCACAAAATAGAAGAGTCGAAATTCAAATCACCTATCAACCTTCAATACAGACTGTTGTCAATAAAAATAAAAAGTTACCAAATGTAAATGATTCAATATCTGTGGTACTCAATGGATTTGTTACAGATGATATTAATAGGCCACTTCAGACAACAATTAATATTTATGATGAGAAAGGTAAGTTTGTAAAAAAATCCGAAAGCGATAAAAATGGTTTGTATTCAGTATTATTAAAGATAAAAAAATCTTCAGATTACTCGATACTATTTGCAAAAGATTCATTCTTTACAGCTTCAGAAAAAATAAATCTCAAAGTGAAGAATGATTTGCCAATCAAGCAAAAAACTGTGTTGCAAAGAATCGTATCCGGCAAAACTTACATTTTTGACAATCTGCATTTTGAAGGAGATACTTCGCAATTACTGGGATACTCGGAGCCCTTATTATATCATTTTCTACAGATCATGAAAAGATATCCAAACATAAAAATTCAAATTGAAGGACATGTTAACAATCCTATCCGTGATCGAAAAATTTTAAATGGACCACCCAGATCATTGCGATATTTTCCGCCCGGTCTGACTTTTAGGGAGTATAATCAGTGGCTATCTGATGAAAGAGCCTTGGCTGTAAAATCATTTCTGGTAAAAAATGGAATCAAAAAAGAGAGAATCTCAACTCTTGGGTACGGCGCTTCCAAAATGTTATATCCGGATCCAAAGTCAGAAAAGGAACAAGAGTTAAACAGACGTGTTGAGATTAAAATATTGTAAACTATATTAATCCCGGATTCTTATTCATTTTTCTTTGGTATTAAAGTGAGTTGTAGCTAAGTTTCATTTCCGGATAATCCGGTATGAAGTGCTAATCCTTTGGCATCTGTATTACCTGTTCTTTTAACTTGACACAAGATTAAACAGTTGTTACAAAGAAACAAAAGAAGTGGATAATAATCACACTGTAATGTAGGAGCGGAAGCAAATCTCATAAAGTTAAAAGAATTATCTTACAACTGTTAAGTCTTGTGTAAATGATTTCAATTCGCCTGTTTGTTGATTTAAATAAGTAAAATGAACAATATAAACACCGATCGATACGAATTCATTATTAAATTTTCCATCCCATTTAAAGTTAGAATTTGAGTAAAATAGCTTACTGCCCCAACGATCATAAATTGCTAATTCCACTGGTTCAAAAAATTCTCCTTTTATTTCAAGCTCATCGTTAATATTATCACCATTAGTAGAAATTACATTTGGTATCCAAATTTTTGGTTCTTTATAATTAACTTTTATATGATACATGCAACTTACTTGACATTCTTGAAGTCCGTTGAAACTAATGAGTCTGATATTCTCAGATTTGTTACCTTCCCAAATGGGCTGAGTACATTGAGTGCAATCTAGAAAGGTCGATTGCCAAATATAATTTTGAGCATTAGCACAGGGTTCAAGCTGAATCTTGTCTCCTAATTCTATTTCAAATTCTTTTTGAATATTTGTTTTTTCTTGAGGAATGTTATGAACAATTATTTTTTCTAATAATTCAGCTTCAATAGTATCTAAAAGTCCAAAAACTTTGTAAAATATGGAGTATGTTCCAGGTTTATTAAAACATACTTTTGTAGTCTTATCAATTAAATTTAAAATTTTTTCATCTGGGCCATCGATAAAAATTTGCGGAGCAGCAATGTTGTTATTACTTGTAAAATTGAAATCGATACAAGAACCTTCGCAAATTTCATTTTTATTTACAGTTAGTGTAATACTTGGTTTTTTAACAACAATTACTGTAACAGAGCATGTAACAATGCAATTTCCAGACCCAATTTCAGCATAGTATAAACTTGAGCTTTTTGGAAATGCAATTGGATTATCACATGTATTACAACTTAGTTGACCGCTGCTTTTCCATAGAATATTTGTTGCACTTGCGCAAGCATTAAGCTTAACACTGTCACCTTCTCTTATATAAATTGTATCCTTATAGTTAGGATTTAAATTAGGACGTTCATAAACAGATGTGAAATTATTTATATATCACATCAAGAAATTCCCCCCATGATCTATTTTTGCAATAATCAGGAAGTGGCGTAATATCAATTGTTTCAAATCCATTTAAGATTAATGATTTTTCTCCATGACCAGAAATATTAACTTTTATTTCAATAGTTTGATTAATTAAATTTTCAATCGCATATCGTATAGTTTTAATACATTTATCTCCAGCTCTTGGAGAATTGCAAGAATCAAACTCGGCTAAATAAGTACAGAATCCTCTTAATATTTCAACATTGTAGTAAATAGAGCTTGAATCTTTTTCAATATATCTATTATAATTGGCGCCTCTATTTTCACATTTGATACAGTCATCATTACATCCGATGCATAACACACTGTATATTAATAAAACAACAAACTTTTGCATATCTATAATTTAATAAATTTGATACATTCAATTTGATTGACTTTAAGCAAATACATTCCACTACTTAAATCAGAAATATCAATTCTAGAATTAACACCTATATCTTTAAAGGATTTGACTTGACTACCATTAATATTTAGGATTGTTAGATAATTAATAATTTTAACATTTTCGATTGGGAAAATATTTGAGACACTAAAATAATCTTTAATTGGATTAGGGTAAATTTGAACACTAGGCTTCTGTTTAAAGTTTTTATTAATTCGAGGGCCTAATGGTGATGGTACAAATTCGCAAATTGAAGCTGAAATCCCATTACAATTTTTTGTTCGGACACAAATTAATTTTCCTTCTAAGTTGGAATTATTTCTAAACGTATAATAGGTACCAAAATTACTCCAAGATCCATTATCTATACTCCATTCATATTTGTTTGGTTCAGAACACCCACATTCAGTATGTGATTCTTCTATTTCCGCTGAGCAAAATTTTGGATCGCAATTAATTGACAATAATAAAGGTGGAGTGACCCCCGTGGTTGTAGAAACAAAGAGTTCTCTAGATATCGATTCTGTATGACCATCAGGAAATGTTACATTTAGTGTAATTGGATATTTTTGACCTCCAATAATATTGGATTTAACCTTTACTTTCTTTATTGCTTCAGTAGAAAATTGATTCGGTTTAATAAAATCAAAAGCTGATGAAACCCATTCATATGTTAACCCTGCAAGATATGTGGCACTAATATTAATTTCCTCGATCCTACACATTGTAGTCTGGTTATCTGTCCAAAAAATTGCATTTCTTTCAGAAGGTAAAAATGTTCGAACATAATCAATTTCCATTTGAGATGGGCATGGTATAAAACATGGTGTTTGTCCTCCACCTGTTAATTGTCCTGCACTTAGTCTGATTGTTTTTGGTCGCATGGATAGAAGCTCTCCTCCTTTAAAGTCATAGGAATTCAAGTCATAGGAAAAGTATTTTACATTATTAACGAAGAACTCTATAAAATCTTCTGTAAATTGAACTCCATAAGTTAAAAATGTTTCGCTTGGATCAATATCATTTCCAGGAATAATTTCCGAAACTGTTTGCTCGATATAATCTCCACTACTTTCATCCCAAACTAGAATAGTCTTTTCAATGTAAATTCTTTCTTTCATTGAAAAACCACATGACACTATTTTCGGATATTGTCCTTCAAGACCCCAAAATTTATCCCATCCTGAACGATACCTTTGATACATGTCATAAAACTTCCCTTTAATAGTTCTTGACGACCAGAGCCCAGAAGTAAAATCATCCTCATCACCCGAAGTTTCAAATACATCTATTTCTTGCTCGCCTGGGCTATAAAGCCAAAAGGAACTCCCAGATCCACAACTCGCTTTTGACGTTTTTGCTCTTATTTCAATATATGAACCAACAGGAAAATTGTAACTTTGAAAGCAATTACCATCTACCCAAGAATATTGGCAGACAGGGTCCCACCATTCTGTTGTTTTTATTTCACCTCCTACACCTCCAGGACAATTGGGGTCAATAGGACAATTTGAATTCAATGTTGTTGCTTGTTCAACCTTGATAACACATAACCCATTTGATTGACTCACTTGATTTAACATATTGTCAACTCTATAAAAACCGCAATCAACATCATCTGCTGGATCTGCAGTTGCTTTGTCCCATTTTACTTCATCTAGGGACGGACCTATAAACTCATCCTCAAAAATAAGGAAATAACCTTGTTTTGTGCTTGGATTTTTTGGCATGTTTGGATCAATTAGAATTTGAGTAAATAATTTATCCGTATAATTAACCAAAATTAAACTTATAAAAATAAACTTTTTCATAAAACAAAAATTTTAAATAATGTCCTACTTTGTTTTCAGGTGTTTTCGGATCAACTTTTTCACCCGTCATGCTGATATTTACAGAAGTCTTCTGCCGAAGAATATCCTTCATATTTTGAATCCAGAATTCAATGTATCTGGTGATCAATCTGTTAGAT
>JABFRV010000181.1 GCA_013140975.1 Saprospiraceae bacterium | reverse complement strand
ATATTTATTTCGTTGATAAGAATTCAATTTTAGTTTTAGTTTTTACATTAAGTAATGCAGAGTATGTCCAAATACAAACAATTATTTTACTAATAACACATAGTTTTCATATCTAAATAACTCAATTACAGCATCTTATGCTTGTTAATAAAAAATAGGAGTTTCATATTAATTCTTCTTTTAATAACTAAGAATTGGCATGCCGTATTTGGAATAGAACTTGGATTTAAGACTTGGTTAAGTGGCACATAATATTCGGAAGAATATACTTGTATTATTTAATTCAAAAGGGCTTTATGCCTGATATCCCCTACGTATGCCATGAACAGCATATAAGAAAGAGTTGGAATATGAAATTTAAAATACAATTATTTAGATCATGAAGAGACCGATACTTTCTCGAATTTACTTCTCCAAAGTATTTAAGGAAATTAGCTTAATAGCTTTTCTTTTCTTATCTGCTTTGCTGAAGTCAGATGCACAGGCTTGTGCATCACTCACCGGCATTCCGTCTGTATTATGTAGAACGGATTTGTCGTCGTCCTATTTGATAGTAGGATATAATGCATTAAACACTTATTCTTTCAATGTGATAGGTGGTTCTGCAATTGTTAATACATCATCACTTCCTAATGTTTCCATTACTTGGAATACAGTAGGCAATGTGGTAATCGTAATGAATGAAGTGCCACTTCTTGGAGGTACCTGTACACCGGATACGATTCGTGTACGAGTTGGTAGCTTATTTGCACCACAGGTGAATTGTAACGATACAGTAAATGTATCGCTCGATGAAAACTGTAGAGGTGTAGTTACCGCTGATTTGGTATTGGAAGGTTCCGGTTGGAATGCTCTTGACTATGATATTATAGTAAGAGACGCATTTACTAAAATCCCAATACCCAATAGTCCTTCTGTAGGACCAATTCACGTTGGTCAATTTTTAGAAGTTGCTGCAATTCATAAATGTACTGGTAATTATTGCTGGGGCATTTTACGTGTTGAAGACAAGTTAAAGCCTAAATTGCTATGCAGATCCATAATAGTAGATTGTGGCGTACCGATTCTGCCGACTTCGCCTGGAATTGGTTTTCCTAAGCCAACAGGTGCGCCAAATCCAACTGCTGTTCCTGGTCAACCACGAACATTTACAAGCAGCTCTTCATTGTATGATAATTGTAACAGTACAAGATTTACATACACTGATAGAATTGTACCAGTTCCATGTCCTCCTGCCAGTACATATCTCGATACTGTATTCAGAGATTGGACAGCAACTGACGGTTATGGAAATGAAACAAAATGCTCTGATACAATATTAGTGCGTCCGGCTAGGATAGATGATGTCGTTTGTCCACCGAATTATGATGGAATTGATGAACCGGCTTTACTATGTCACATAGCGTATAAGAAAGATTCTGAAGGCAACCCTCATCCAGAAGTTACTGGGTATCCTACAGGTGTTGGATGCAGAAATATCAATTATGCATATGAAGATGTTACCTTAAATGTTTGTGCGGGTTCGTATAAAATTTTACGTGAATGGCTAGTTATTGATTGGTGTACAGGTAGAAGTACAGAATGTACACAATTAATTAAAATAGTTGATGACAGAGGTCCTGTAATTAGTTGTCAGCCTATGCCAACAGTTCCAACTATAGGAAATTCATGTTCAGGTATTGCAACAATAGGACTTCCAGGAATACTAAACGAATGTTCTCTACCTGTAACATATGATGTGTTAGTTAAACGAGGCGTTCCGGATCCAACGGTGATTCCGAATTCACTTGAGGCCACCAGAGTTGGAGTTGTTAAAAATAATACAAATCCTGTAACATATACGATTCTCGATCTTCCGGTAGGATTGTCCTGGGTTTTATTTGTTGTTACCGATGCTTGTGGAAATTCCACAGAATGTGCTACCGAAGTTTTAGTTGAAGAAAAAACGAAACCAATACCAGTATGTCAACTTGAAACTGTAGTTGGACTTACATCATCAGGTTGGGCTAAAGTTGACGCTAAATCTTTTGATGATGGATCTTATGATAACTGTGCTTTAGATTCTATTCTAGTTAGAAGAATGGATACAAGTGTATGTGGTGGTTTAGGGAATAAAGAATTTGCACAATACATAGAATTCTGCTGTGATGATGTGGCTAAAAGTCCTATCACAGTTGTAATGAGAGTAAAAGATAAAGCAGGCAATATAAATGAGTGTATGGTTTTAGCATATATTCAAGATAAAATTGCGCCTGTAGTAAATTGCTTGCCTAATGTAACTGTTTCATGTTCTTATGATATCAGCAACTTAGAAGTTTTTGGTAATTACAGATTGAGTGAGGCTGACCGAAGAGATATTATAATCAACGATGCAGGGAACAATACTACGGCACAGCCTAAAAACTGGGGTAAGGATGGACTTGTAATTGAAGATTGTCATTTAGATACAACGTATAGAGTATCTGGATCTGTGAATTCTTGTGGTGTTGGGTCAATTGTAAGGACTTTTACTTTTAAAGATGATTTTAATCCAACAATTACCTGCAGACAAACAATTTCTGTTGTAAATTTTTCACCATACAATGGCTCGACCATTGTTCCGGCGAGAGATACTACTTATAATGGTTGTCTTAACAACACAGATCCTTCTGTTACTGGTAGACCATCTTGGCCAGCAAGTATTAATTGTACAAAATTAGCAGCTAACTACTCTGATCAGGTATTTAATCAGGTTGAAAATGCTTGCTATAAAATATTAAGAAGATGGTTAATTACAGACGACTGTAATCCTAGTTTTATTTGGACAGATGTACAGGTTATTAAAGTTGCCAACAATAAAGGTCCATCGATTTCCGCTAGTACTTGTGCTTCTAAAACATTTGACATTCTAAATGACAATTGTACGGGTTTTGTTGAACTTATAGGAGTTGCAGGAGATGATTGTACTGATACAACAGATCTTGTTTGGTCTTATAAAATAGACTTAAATAACAACGGTTCAATTGATGCAAATGGAACTTCCAATAACGCCAGTGGTGTATTTGGAAGAGGCACTCATAGAATTACCTGGACAGTTGAAGATCGTTGTGGAAATTCAAGTACTTGTAATCAGACATTTACAGGTTCTGATAAAAAAGCACCAACTCCATACTGTCGTACTGGAATTATTACAGTGATCATGCAATCATCAGGTAATGTAGATGTGTGGGCGTCTGATCTTAACTTAAACAGTTCAGACAATTGCTCGCCAACAAGTGCTCTTAGATATTCATTTACATCCAATGTAAATACAACATCCAGAAGATATACTTGTGACAGTATTCCAAATGGTGTATCAAAAACGTTTGACGTAAGAATATATGTAACTGATGAAGCAGGAAATCAAAATTACTGTGATACAAAAATTATAATTCAAGATGGATTAGGTAATGCTTGTCCAGATAGACTAACTGGCGGTACTTCAACGGCATTGGTTGCAGGAACGATTCAGACAGGTCTTAACAAGTCATTAGAAGAAGCAATGGTTTCTATAAGTGGAAATATGCCTTCAATGCCTAAGTATCATATGACTCAGGCAGATGGTAAATTCGCTTTCCCGGAAATTCCACTTGCGGAAAACTATTTCATTAGAGCTGAAAAGAATAGTGATTTCTTAAATGGAGTATCGACACAAGATATTGTGTTAATTCAAAAACACATTTTAGGAATTAGTTCTTTGAATGATCCATATAGAATCATTGCAGCAGATGTGAATGATAGCAGAAGCATAACTTCAAGAGATATTTCTGATATCAGAAAATTGATTTTAGGTATTTCGGAAGAGTTTCCTTTAAAGAAATCTTGGAGATTCATTAATGCTTCACAGCAATTTTCAGATGTAAGTAATCCTTGGCCATTGGAAGAATCAGTAAGCATTCAGCAATTGACAAGTGATGTATGGAATAGCAATCTTGTGGCTGTAAAGCTTGGTGATGTATCTGGAAATGCCAAAACTTCACAGGCTCAAGGAGTTCAATCAAGAACTGAATTGTCAAAGACTCTTTATGTTCCTGTAATTGAATTTGAATCTAACGAAGTGGTGAGTGTTCCATTCTATCTTAATGAGAAAGTAATGGTAACCGGCTACCAGATGCAATTAGAATTTGACGCAACACAAATGACTTTTGAATCTATTCAGAATGGCGAGTGCATATTAAATGAAAGCAATATGAATCTTGCACTGGTTGATAATGGAATTATCAGATTAAGCTGGGATGATGCAAAAGGTGTTTCTACTGACAAAGCTTTGTTTGTTATTCAATTTATTGCAAACAAAAAAGGCTCAATCAACGAGAGCCTTGCATTAAGTGTTGATCAATTTGAAAATGAAATATCCTTTGGGAATGATGATGCTTCAACATTGAAGTTGAATTTCAGAAATTCCGAAGAAAAGAATGTGAATGGATTCTATCTATATCAAAACCAGCCGAATCCATTTAGCACTACAACTGTCATCTCATTTGTAATACCAAAAGATGAATACGCGAGCCTGAAAATCTATGATGTGAATGGCCGAATGCTGAAAGAAATTTCTCGAAACTTTAAAGCCGGATTTAATTCAATCCAGCTTGATAAGAAAGAATTCGAGTACGGTGGAATCTTGTACTACAATTTAGAAACCTCTAAAAATAGAGCTTCGAGAAAAATGATCATGATAGAATAAAATCTGACAATACCTGAATCAATTTGAGTTTCGAATCCCGCAATTCGTAATTGATAAAGGTATCTGAAAACCCAATGTTCATCCCCCGTACATTATCCAATGAGGAATAGAAAATTCTTCAACCGTTTGGGGATCTCAGAAATTGTCAGAAATGAAATCTATTAAAATTTAAAAACTTTAAAATTATTTTAAAAATGAATAAATTAATTTACCCAAAACAGATTACGTCCAACTTCTTGAAAGGGATAGTAACTCTATCAGGGTGGTTACTTGTAATTCTTTCGGTAGTCGGTACATTCAACGACGTTGAGGCACAGTGTCTGACAATCGATAAGAAATTAGTTGGTGTTAGGCCTGCAGTAAGTGGTACTGCTGGCAATATTGACGCAACTTATATAATTACAGTATCTAATCCAATCCTCGCGGCTTGCCCATTAATATTTGATGTAAGCCTTGTTGAAAATTTTGCCAGTCCGACCAACTTAGGAACGAAGTTCGTAAGAGTTGTTGGCTCTCCTGTTATTTCAGTTATAGGAGGTATATCAGTTCCACCAACCCCGAATTTATCATACGATGGTAATGCCAATTCTGATGTTTGGACCCCATTGGGCAATCTTCTTTTGTCAGGAGATTCATTTCAAGTTCAAATTACTGCAGAGATTAATCCAAGGGCATCGGGTGTTAGTACTTTAAGTAATACAGCAACCGCCAATTATAGCGTACCATTAAGTTTGGGTCCGGTTAGTGCGACAGCAACGATTCCAAATTGCTGGAATAATTGTCAGATTGCTTGCAACAACACTGTTCATCTTTCAGTGAATAGTCAATGTGAGGCAAGCCTGGTTGCTGATATGGTTCTTGAAGGTAATTATGGATCAGAATGTCTTGACTTAGGATTTTATACTGTTCAATTAACTTATAATGGCAAGCCCGTTAGCATGCCTTTAAATAAATCTTTTGTAGGTAAAAAATTAATTGTTACAGTTACCAATATCGTCTGTGGAAATAGTTGTTGGGGAAATGTTATAGTTGAAGATAAAACAGCTCCTTTATTAACCTGCAAACCTAGAGCAGCGGTTAAATGTAATGTTGATCTTAGGCCTTCAGTTTATGGTTTTCCGGTAAATCCGGCATTCGTAAATCAGTCAGTTTATCCGTATATAGTTACTGGTATTGATGCATGTGGTATTGCTACATTGACTTTTAGAGATAGTGTGGTGAGTTATCCATGCACTGATATTTATGCAAGCACCATATATAGAAAATGGTGTGCTACAGATCCAAGTGGATTTACTACTTGTTGTGTTGATACGATAGATATTATTAGAGGTACTTTGGCTGATCTTACCCTTCCTCCGCATTACGACGGTCTGCCAGGTAATCAACCTTATCTAAGATGTAATGGTAGCTGGACTAAATTGCCTAATGGGCTACCAGATACTACATCCACAGGTACAGGAAGACCTCAGGGATTGTTGTGTAGTAATATTCAATTTGATTTTTCAGATGATACAATACGTGTTTGCGATGGAACTTATAAGTTATTAAGACGATGGTTGATTATAGATTGGTGTAGACCAAATAGCAGGATAAATTATATTCAACAGATAAAAGTTGTTGATGATGTAAGGCCTGTTGTAATTTGCCCATCTACAATCACAATCAGCACGAGTCCTCACGTTTGTACAGGAACTTATACTTTACCTGTTCCTCAGAATTTAGTTCTTGGAGCACCTGTAGATAATAAGATACCATATGTGATTGAAAATTGCAGCAACTGGACATATACAGTATTACACAGACCTGCAACAAGTCCGACGAATTGTGTTCCGGATCCTCGAGTTACAGGGAATACGAATAATGTTGTAAAACTTCCAAATGGTCAGTATCAAGTAGTGAACATGCCTTTTGGTTGTAACTGGATTTATTATAGAATATGTGATGATTGTGGAAATTGTACAGACTGTACTTTCGATATAGAAGTAAAAGATTTAACACCGCCAACAGCAGTGTGTCAGCAACGAACAGTTGTTGCATTAACTGAGAATGGGAAAGCGGTTGTACCGGCTACGATATTCGATGACAGAAGTTTGGATAATTGCGAAATGGGTTCTTTTCAAGTAAGAAGAATGAATCCAGGACCTTGTGTTTCGAATAGTACAATTTTTGCAAGCAATATTGAATTCTGTTGTGCAGATATTGCAAACAGTCCTATACGAGTTGTATTAAGAGTAATAGACAAAGCCGGTAACTCAAGTGAGTGTATGGTGGATGTTATGGTGCAGGATAAATTACCTCCAAGAATTACTTGTCCAAAAGATACAATTGTAAGTTGTGAAACTGATATTTCTAATCTTTCTGTATTTGGCAGCTCAACAGGTACTGATAATTGTTCAATCACACCTTCTAACAGAGTTGAGAATAATTTAAACTCATGTAATGTGGGGATAATAAAGAGATGGTTTATTGCTACAGATCCAGGTGGTCGTAAAGACTCTTGCTTCCAGACAATAACTGTACGCGATACAATGCCATTTAGAGGAACGGATATTGACTTTCCGGGTGATACGAGTATAAATGGTTGTAAAAATGCAACAGATCCTAGTCTTACAGGAAGGCCGATATTAAGAAATCAAGATAAGTGCAATCAAATTATTCACAACTATGAAGATATTGTGTTTAATTATGTAGAAGGAGTTTGTTTTAAAGTTTTAAGAAAATGGACTGTAATCGATTGGTGTAACCCATTATTGGATATAAACAATCCAAGGCCAGGGTTTGGAATCTGGTATCACACTCAAGTGATTAAAGTGGTTAACAATGAAAAACCAACAATAACGAGTTCAAGTGCTGATAGAGAATTGTGTATAACAGACGGTTGTTCTGTAACAGCAGTTTTAACAGCTTCAGCAATTGATGATTGTACTGAGCCAGCTGATTTGTTAGCTTGGAAACATGAGCTTGATATTAATGATGATGGAACAATAAATGTCACTGGAACAGGAAGAACTTTCTCACAGAGTTTAGGTCAAGGAGTTCATCGTGTGAAATTTACGGTTACTGATCAATGCGGAAATAGTACAACAAGTACTTATAGAATAACAGTAAGAGATTGCAAAGCTCCAACGCCTTATTGTAATACCGGAATTATAACTGTTATCATGCCAACTTCAAGAGAAGTTACAATCTGGGCTAAGGAATTTAATCTTGGGTCAACAGATAACTGTACGCTGGCATCTGCTTTAAAGTTTTCATTTACGAATTCAGTTGCAGACAGTTCTAAAACGTATAGATGTTCTGACATTGCCAATGGAAGAGTAGACACATTTGATATTGATATTTATGTAACAGATGCAAGTGGAAATCAGGATGTTTGTCATACAAAAGTTATCATACAAGATAATCAGGATGCATGTCCGAATACAACAGGTCTTACGGCTAATGTTTCAGGATTAGTAACACAGATTGATGCTAATAAAATGGCGAGTCAGGTGCCGGTGCAGTTTTATTCTATGACTACAGGCGCTATGCTAGATCAGAAGACGACAAATCTGGAAGGAAAGTATGCTTTTGAAAATATTACTTTAGGTCAGCCTTATATGATTAAGCCTTCTCTAAACGATGATGTTTTGGAAGGTGTATCAACGAAGGATATTGTAAATATTCAGAAACATATACTTGGAAAGACGATGATCGAAAATCCATATTACCTGATTGCAGCTGATGTGAATCTATCAGGAGGAATTACATCCAGAGATGTTTCGGATATCCGAAAGTTAATTCTAGGCGTAATTGATGAATTCCCTGGAAGTCCATCATGGAATTTTGTTGATTCTAAATTGAATATTACAAAAGAAAATGCATTCAATTTTACTTCAGTAATAAATATTGCAAATCTTACAAGTAATACTTCAGGAAATAATTTCGTAGCAATTAAGACAGGTGATGTAACGGGTGAAGCTGCAACGGGATATGCCAATGCTGTAAAATCCAGAAACAGAAATATTGCAGGAATTGAAACGGATGAAATTTCTTTAACAGCTGGAAATGAATTTAATCTTCCAATAATAGTTAGTAATGCTTTACAGTGTAATGGATTACAATTGGAATTGTATATAGATCCTTCATTAGGAAAGTTTAGATCTGTTCAATCAGGAAGTCTTCTTGTTGACGCTTCTAACTATTCAATCTTATCAAATGGATCTGTTTTAAGAATTTCATGGGATGCAAATCAATATGTTGATGTTCAGCAAGGAGTAGAATTGTTTTCTATAAATGTTGAAGCAATAAAAAATGGAAATGTAGATGCTTCTTCATTGATGTTAAATAACAAAAACCTTCAAGCAGAAATATATACGAATGAATCTGATGCAGATCTGAAATTATTGTTCAGATCAAATGACAAGAATTATAGTGATTCATACGAACTATATCAGAACGTTCCGAATCCATTTAGCGGAAAAACGAATATTTACTTCAAATTGCCTTCGGAGCAGGAAGTATCTATTACCGTCTATGATCTTGCAGGAAAATCAATTCAAAGTATAAGAGTTGATGGTAAGAAAGGACTGAATTCCATTGAATTGGAAATGTTGAATAATGAAGCAGGATTGCTTTATTATCAACTTGATGCTAAGAATTTTATTGCTTCACGTAAAATGGTAATAATAAGATAAAAACGGTTCTTGGGTAATTTAGGCTTAGCCGGAGCCTTAAAAGCTCCGGTATAAAGCCACTTAAATTCCTCGTTTTTTTAAACCGATAAAAATTAGAATATGAGAAATGTAATAATTACAAATACAAAAAATATGAATCCAATTCATTCAGCTTTGACTCAACTAGGTCAAGCCGTTTTGTTGACATTGCTAGTAACATTTTTTGCTACGCAAGGATTAAATGCACAAGTTCTGACAGCTCGCATCGCAACAGATACTAGTGTATGCAAAGGTGCCAACATGGTTATATATGATGTAAATACTGCGGGTCCGTGGACGTTTACACTTTCTGGTGGTGGTACGATTGTGACAACAACTTCAACCTCTGTATTTATTAACTGGGGTTCAGTTCAAGGGACATATACTATTACAGCGACTTCAGGGATTATTATTCTGACAAGAACTGTAACAGTTGAATCTTCATCTACTATCGCATGTGATGATCTGATAAATCTGTCTTTAGATGCAAATTGCTCAGCTGAAATTACGGCGGCAGTGGTATTAGAAGGAGTAAGTTATCCAGAAGACTCATACACTATATTAACCACAGACAACAATAATAATGTTGTAGTAGACAATATAGTTAACCATGATCACCTGGGACAGAAGTTGAAAGTTTCAATTACTCATTTATGTTCTGGTATCAGATGTTGGGGGTACGTATTTGTTGAAGACAAGTTTATTCCTGAATTGGATTGTAATTTCGATATTCCTGACCAGGATTGTGATGCTGATATAAGACCAGAGGCTGTTGGTTTTCCAATTCCTCGTCATGCATCTGTTTTTCCTATCGTTGGAAGAGCAGGTTGTTATACAGTTAAGAATTTTGATTTATGTTGTGATGTTGAACTTTGCTATTATGATGTTTACGAAAAGAATGGATGTAATGTATTTCCATATGCATCAATTGAGAGATTCTGGACAGCTAAAGATTGTAAAGGAAATTCAACAAATTGTAGCGAAAAGATCAATATACTTCAGGGTGACATAGAAAGATTAAGATGTCCACTTAATTATGATGGTACTGATAATCCACCATTGGAATGTGATTCTATCAAGTATCCTTTTGGTCCTTATCCTGCGGGATGGAACTCTTTAGAAAATGGGCATCCATCTCCATATGATTATGTAAATGAGCATGGTAAAATTATTTGGAAAGGTACAGGAGTTCCAGTAGGAGTGAATTGTGATCATTTTGCTATAACATATAAAGATCTAAAAATACCTATTTGTGGATCATCATTTAAGATATTTAGAAGTTGGAAAATATATGACTGGTGTACTGGTAGAATAACTGATTGCAATCAGTTGATTAAAGTTGCAGATCATAAACCACCGGTAATAGCGTGTAGAGGAAACTTTATGGTTTTCCCAACAGACTATTATACTTGTACAGGTACAGCTATCGTTTCTGGTCCTGAATTTATTGATGATTGTTCTACTCATACTTTATCAGTATCTTATAAAAAGGCAGATCCTAATGGTAATCCTGAATCAGGAGATTTCAGAACTACAGGAGTTACGACACTTCCTAGCGGAAAAGTATCAATCTCAGGTTTATTACAAGATACTTCCTGGGTAAGATATACTGTAACTGATGCTTGTGGAAATTCAACGCATTGCACAGTTGAGGTTATTATTGAAGATAATCTAAAACCTGTTGCAGTGTGTGATGAATCTACAGTAGTTACATTGGGAGACAGTGGTGTTGCTATAGTTTTTGCTGCGAGTTTTGATCAGGGAAGCTTTGACAACTGTATGATTGACTCTATTCAGGTAAGAAGAATGACTGATAATTGTGGAGTTGTTGGAAATACATTATTTGGCCCTTCAGTTACATTCTGTTGTGCAGATGTACCTAATAATCCAATTCAAGTTGTACTGAGAGTAAAAGATAAAAAGGGAAATTCAAATGAATGTATGATTTTGGTAACTGTTCAGGACAAAATTGCACCAACAATAAGTTGTCCACCAAACAGAACATTAAATTGTACAGCCAATATTTATGATTTAAATGTTACAGGAAGACCTGTAGTTTCTGATAATTGTGGAAGTCCTACGGTTACCTACAAGGATGACTCAACAGGTTTTAAATGTTTTACTGGAACTATTACGCGTCGTTGGAAAGTTGAAGATGCAGGTGGAAGATTTAATCTTTGTAATCAGACTCTTACAATAATTGACAATAGTCCATTATTAAAAAGTCAAATTACATTTCCACGCGATATTGAAGTTCCTGGTTGTATTTTATCAGATGGAGACCCTGATATTACAGGCAAACCAACTTGGCCTGCTAAACCATGTGCTAGTATTATAGCTGGTTATGATGATGAGAAATTTTACAATGTAGAAAATGTATGTATTAAAATTATCCGTCATTGGAAAGTTATTGACTGGTGTACTTATGAAGTAAATAATCCTAGTACTTCGGGCTTATTCACTGGTGAACAGATAATCAAGATTAAGAATACAGGTAAGCCGCAATTGCTTGCTCCTACTTGCGATACAGAAACTATTCTTTCTACATCTTCTGATTGCTCATCACTGGTTAATCTAGTTGGACGTGCGTCTGATGATTGCACGGATAGTGCAGATTTAAAATGGGAGTTTGCTGTGGACTTAGATAATAACGGGTCAATTGAAGTTACTGGTAAGACTAAAAATGCATCAGGTAACTTTAGAGCTGGAACTCACCGTGTTCGTTGGACTGTAACAGATGCTTGTGGTAATTCAACTACTTGTAATAAAATGTTCACGGTAAGAGATGGTAAAGCTCCAACTCCTTTCTGTAAGCCAGGGCTTATTACAGTTGTTATGGCTACTAATGGTACTGTAACAGTTAAAGCCAAAGATTATAATGAAAAAAGCGAAGACAATTGTACTCCCGGATCAGAATTAAAATTCTCTTTCAGTGCAAATGTTAATGATTCAACTAGAACTTTCTCTTGTGCTGATATTCCAAATGGTATTTCAAGAGATACTACTATTAGAGTGTATGTAACAGATAAGTTTGGAAACCAGGAATTCTGCACAACGAAATTAACTTTACAAGATAACAATGGTAATGCTTGTCCTAATAGAGTAGGAGGAACTATTGCGGGATTAGTGAGTGCTAATACAATAGAGCCTTTGAAAAATGCAGACATTCAAATTATGCATTCTCAGAATTTATTGATGTCAATGAATACTCCGGATGCAGGTTTATATAGTTTCTATGATCTTGCTGAAGGAAATGATTATCTAGTAAAGCCAATTAAGAATGATGATCCTCTTAACGGATTAAGTACTGCGGACATCGTTGTTATTCAAAAGCATATCCTTGGCAAAGAATTATTTAATTCTCCGTACAAGTATATTGCAGCTGACTTAAATAACTCTAAATCTATTACATCAGCGGATATTTCAGAATTAAGGAAGTTAATTTTAGGAGTTAAAACAACTATGCCGGGTACTCAAAAGTCTTGGAGATTCGTTGCTATGCCTGGTGCTTTCGAAGATGTGAATAATCCTTGGTTAGGTGGATGGAGAGAAGAAATTAATATTTCGAATCTTACTGGCGTATCTCAAGCAAACGACTTCTATGCTGTAAAAATTGGTGACCTAAATAGTTCTGCAAAGACCAATCTCTTGATTGCAACTAAATCCAGAACTGCAGGTACAATAAGCCTTGAAGTTGATAATCAGGAATTCAATACTGCTGAAAAAGTAAATGTACCGGTATATGGTTCTTGGAATGAAGGAATTTTAGGATTCCAAATCGCTTGGAAAGTTGATCCTAGTAAAATTGAAATCGTTGACTTCATTCCTGGAGTTCTTGATATCAATCAATCTAACTTCAACTTGCAAACCAATATTCCGGGAATTGTTAACCTTAGCTTTAGTTCAGAAAAACCATTATTGGCAACTCGCGAGCCATTATTCTATGTTACAGTGAAAGCTAGATATGGAAGTTTTAATTCTGCTAAAGTGTTTACTACTTCAAGTGAATTTATGACTTCTGAAGCTTACAATGCAACATTGGAAGTTATGCAAATTGATCTCCGTTCACGTGATTCCAAGAAGAGCATGAATGCATTTGAGTTGTTCCAAAATACTCCAAATCCATTCAATGATCAGACTATCATTAGCTTCAGAGCTTCTCAGGAATCTGAAGTAATACTAAAAATTCAAGATGTATCCGGAAAAGTATTATTGAGTAAAAACATTAATGCGTTTTCAGGATTAAATCAAGTAATTGTTAATCAGAACGAACTTCAAGGTATGCAAGGTGTTTATTTTTACACACTTGAAGCAGATGCATTTATTGCTACAAAAAGAATGGTGATTACTAAGTAATAATTAGTATGGCCCAATCGTAAGATATTATTATCAATCGGTTTAATCGAAGAGAGTGTCTTTGCAAAAAGGCGCTCTCTTTTTTTAATAGTAAATGTTTATTAGTAAATATTAAATCATCAAAACTTTAGAGCTTCAGAGCTTCGAAACTTTTACTACAGTTTTTTCCTTTCAATCATTGCATCCAATTCTTCTTTGTAATTGTTCCCTATAGGTATTGATTTGGTTTGAGACTTAAATATTACGTCTATTTCGTTTCCAT
The DNA here is from genome assembly GCA_013140975.1 of Saprospiraceae bacterium. GTDB lineage: Bacteria > Bacteroidota > Bacteroidia > Chitinophagales > Saprospiraceae > Vicinibacter. Next base: position 24,768 of record JABFRV010000181.1, on the reverse strand, counting down.
GAATTGCGTTAATATGATCAAAATTTAGAATGTACGATCTGTGGATTCTGACAAAATTATCCTTGTTAAGTTTTTCTTCAAGGGACTTCATAGTCTGTAAAGTTATAATTCTTGATTGCGATGTATGAATGATGACGTAATCCTTCATACCTTCAATATAAACGATTTCATTAAAATTTAATTTGACAAGTTTTTTATCAGATTTAACAAAAATGAAATCTTTTGATTGGGTTTCCTTGAGTTCAGTTTCTTTGAATTTATTAATGGCCTTTAAGAATCGATCAAAAGAAATAGGTTTAAGGAGGTAATCTAGAGCATTCAATTCAAATCCTTCGACTGCAAATTCCGGATACGCTGTGGTAAAAATTACCTGCGGCGGATCTTGTAATGATTTGATAAAATCAGTACCTCTTAATACGGGCATTTCAATATCCAGAAAGATTAAATCTATTTTCTGTTCACGGATAATAGTATTGGCTTCAATTGCATTTGAACATTTCGCTATGAGCAGTAAATCCTTGATTTGATGAATGTAAGATTCAAGAATTTCTAAAGCCAAAGGTTCATCATCTACGATTATGGTTTTTATCATGATTTTTATATTTTGTTTGTGAGCAATTCTAATTCTACCGTATAGCTATCTAATTGGTTGTCAATATTCAATTTATAAGAACCTGGATAAATAAGTTCAAGTCTTTTTCGAACATTGGTTAATCCAATTCCTCCTACGGATTGCATGGGTTTAAATCCAGGCATGGGTTGCGGTTTGGAATTCATGATCGAGAATTTTATAGTATTGGAAATTTCGAATTTAATTTTTATAAACGATTGGTTAGAACTTAACTTTAACCCATGCTTAAAACTATTTTCAATAAAAGGGATAAATAGTAACGGTGCAACTTTTACAGCTGAGACTTCGCCGATAATTTCAATTTGAATATCTGCACTTTGACTAAGTCTTATTTTTTCAAGATCAATGTAATTTCGAATGTATTGAATTTCTTTTTCCAGAAATACTCTTTCTTCATTGCATTCATAGAGCATATAGCGAAGCATGTCGGAAAGTTTAAGAATCAATTCAGGCGCGTAATCTGACTTTTTTAGCGAAAGCGCATAAAGATTATTTAGCGTGTTAAATAAAAAGTGAGGATTGATCTGATTTTTTAACATATTGAGTTCTGTCTCAATATTTTTCGTTTGCAGGGATTGTTTCTCTTTTTGAACTGTAAGCCAATCAAGCGGTATTCTCGCGAAAGTGCTAATGCTGGTAATTATTAACAAACTAATAAAATGAAACCTTTGATCATTAATCCAATCATTACAAGCCACTGATTCAAGATTGCAAAAATATTGATTCATTAATGATTGCAAAGGTGCTGCGATTAAGCAAATGCCGAGAATGCTTCCAATGTAAATTAGGAATGAACCGTTTCTTAGAAATTTAGGAAAAAGAAGTTTGAGATTAATATTCGTACAAATTGCATAAATGAGAGTGTTACTAATACCCCAGATAACAATGAGTGGAATGCTCCAGCCTCTGGGTCCGGCATAAATTAGCAACAAGGCAAATATCATCCAGATCATTAGTTGGGCATAACTAGCTCTGGTAATATACCTGAGTTTTTGAATCATGAGGAGGTAATAAGTTCAAAGTTAAATATTTAATGAAAAATGGCTTGATCTATTCGATCTAACGCCATATTGCTTCGACAAAACGATCGAATATCAAACAATTGCAAATTGAGATGAGTTAGCTACTATAATTCACTAAAATTGAACTAATTGGTCAATTTTTTGGTTTATCTTGGGCTTAAATCAAAGGGTCGATGAAGGAGTTGGAAATACTTAAGAATGAAGAGTTAGTCAAAAGCTTTTCAACGATAATAGAAGGAGTGGGAGAAGATGTTCAGAGGGAAGGGTTATTAAATACCCCTTTACGCGCAGCGAAAGCAATGGAATTCTTAACCCAAGGTTATCAGCAAGACCCGGTAAAAATCCTAAAATCAGCTTTATTTAAAGAAAGCTATAGCGAGATGGTTATCGTTAGAGATATCGAATTATATAGTCTTTGTGAACATCATATGTTGCCCTTTTTTGGAAAAGTACATGTAGCTTATATTCCGAATGGATATATAGTAGGTTTAAGTAAGATTCCCCGGTTAGTAGATGTTTTTGCGAGAAGATTACAGGTACAGGAAAGGTTGACAACTGAGGTTCTTGATTGCCTTGACGATACCTTGAAGCCACACGGTGCGGCAGTAGTTATTGAAGCCAGACATATGTGTATGATGATGCGGGGAGTTCAAAAGCAAAATAGCACAACAACTACTTCTGCATTTACAGGAGTATTTCGAAATTTTGAAACTCGAAATGAATTTCTAAATTTGCTCAATAACAAATAGCAAAAATGTCAAAAATAGCATACTTATTTCCTGGACAAGCAAGCCAGTTTGTTGGAATGGGAAAAAACTTATACGATTCTAATCCAATCGCCAAGAAGATGTTTGAAGAAGCCAATGAATTATTGGGTTTTCGCATAACTGATATCATGTTTGAAGGAACAGAGGAGCAACTAAAGCAAACAGACATTACCCAGCCTTCTGTTTTTATTCATTCCATGGTAAGTGCTAAAGTGAATGAAATTCCAGGAGATGCATTTGCCGTAGCAGGACATTCGTTAGGTGAATTTTCAGCCTTAGTTGCTGCAGAAGTGTTGAGTTTCCAGGATGCATTAAGATTGGTAAAAATAAGATCAACTGCAATGCAGAAAGCCTGCGAATTAAATCCAGGGACAATGGCAGCAATTGTAGGATTAACAGATGAGCAAATTGAAAAAGTTTGTGATAGTATTCATGAAGCAATAGTTATTCCTGCCAATTATAATTGTCCCGGACAATTGGTTATATCTGGAAGTCTTGAGGGTATAAAAATTGCGGAACAAAAATTAATCGAAGCTGGTGCTAAAAAGGTGATTATTTTACAAGTTGGAGGTGCTTTTCATTCTCCGCTTATGGAACCTGCAAGGGTTGATTTGGAGAAAGCTATAACTGAAACTGATTTTAGACCTTCTCTATGTCCTGTGTATCAAAATGTTGATGCGAGTCCACATTCAGATCCTGAACTGATTAAGAATAATCTGATATCGCAGCTCACAGCTCCTGTCAGATGGACACAGACTATGCAAAACTTGATTAAAGATGGTGCTTTAGAATTTGCCGAAGTTGGTGGAAATGGTACTGTGCTTTCAGGGTTTCTAAAAAGAATCGATCGAAATCTTAAAATTTCAAGTATTTAGTATTGTTAAATCTATAAGATGATTAGTAAAGGCCAATTATTATTATCAGAACCTTTTATGCTTGATCCAAATTTTAAGAGGTCAGTTGTTCTTTTAACTGATCATGAAGAAGAGGGTAGTATTGGATTTGTTTTAAACCAAAAAAGCAACTACAAGATTACAGATTTGCTGGATGACATCGGCGAGTTTGATGCAGATGTATATATAGGTGGTCCTGTGTCAACAAATACGCTGCACTTTTTACATAGCGTTGGTGATTTGATTGAAGAGTCTATTCCTGTATGCAGAGGAATCTGGTGGAGCGGAGATTTTGATGCTATGAAGTTTTTAATTTTACAAGGTGTAATTAAGCAAGACAATATAAGGTTTTATTTAGGATACAGCGGTTGGTCTGAAGGACAATTGCAAGAAGAACTCAATGAGAAAGCCTGGATTGTGGAACCCATGGATCCAAATTATTTATTCAAGAAAGATCCTGATCAGTTGTGGAAAGAAGTAATGAATTCCAAAGGACATACATTTAGCGCTTTAAGTCAATTGGATGGAGATCATATTTTTAATTAGAAGAAAAAATTATTGCAGTGATACGTGTACAGAATTTAACACTAAATTATGGAGACAGATATTTGTTTGATGATATCTCATTTACCGTAACACAGGGAGAAAAATTAGCCATTACAGGAAGAAATGGTTCCGGAAAATCAACGTTGTTTAAGATTCTTATGGAGCAAGTCAGGCCTGATAAAGGTGTAATTGAAAAACCAAAAGAAATAACAATCGGTACTCTTCGACAAGAACTTCCTGCGGATAACGGCAATACTATCAAACAAGAGGTATTACAATCTTTGACGGATATAAAAGTATTAAATGATGAGTTGCATCAGCTTGAAGAAATTCTTTCAAATCCGAATACGGATGAAAAGAAAATGATGGCTGCAGTTGAAAGAATGCATGATGTGCATCATCGTCTTGAATACTTAAATGCAGATAAAATAGAGGGTGAGGTTGAAAAAATCTTAGGGGGACTCGGGTTTAGCGCCGGGGATTTTGACAGATAAAACAATGAATTGAGTGGAGGATGGAGAATGCGTGTTGAATTAGCAAAGTTGTTACTTCAAAAACCGGATATTCTATTACTGGATGAACCAAATAACCATCTCGACATTTTGTCTATTCAATGGTTGGAAAAATACCTGATTAACTACGAAGGTACGGTTATGATTATTTCTCACGACCTTATGCTGGTAGATAAAGTTGCAAAAAGAATATTGGAAGTTGACAGATCAAGATTGTATGATTTTAAAGGAACTTATTCTGCGTATATCAATTACAGAAAGGAAAGAAAAGAAGTCGAACAAAGTGAATATAATGCACAGCAAAAAGTGATTCAACATAAGGAGATGTTGATTGATAAATTTAGAGCAAAAGCAAATAAGGCAAGTTTTGCAAAGTCGTTACAATCTGAACTTGCCAGAATGGATGTTATTGATGAGCCGGAAGCAGAACAGGGTGTAATGCGTTTGCGATTTAATTCATGTACTCCAAGTGGAAGAATCGTTTTAGAAACAAAAGATCTTAAGAAGTCCTATGATGATCATACGGTTCTCGAGAATGTGAATTTATTAATTGAAAGAGGTCAGAAATTAAGTTTTATTGGACAAAATGGTCAGGGAAAAAGTACAATGGTAAAACTTATCAGTAAAAATATTTTTCCAACATCGGGCGAAATTAAATTAGGACATCAGGTTAAAATTGGATATTATGCACAAGAGCATAGTGAATTACTGGATCCTAAAGAAACTGTTCAGGAGGCAGTAGAGCATGCCTCTACACCGGAATCAAGAACAAATATTCGAAAAATACTTGGAGGTTTAGCATTTAGGGGAGAAGACATTGATAAAAGAATTTCTGTTTTAAGCGGAGGTGAAAAATCGCGTGTAAGACTTGCAATGTTACTTGTGCAAGATCATAATGTATTGATACTCGATGAGCCAACGCATCACCTTGATATACCTTCTAAAGAAGTATTAAAAGACGCTATTAATAATTACAATGGAACAATAATAATTGTTTCTCACGATCGTGAATTTTTACGCGGTCTTGCAGAGAAAACGTTTTATTTTGCAAATAAGGAAATTCGAGAGTTTCATGGTGATATAGATTATTTTCTTGAGAAAACGAATTCTGAATCTCTATCTGATACCTTTAAGGCTGTGCCTAAAAATAAGACGGAACAAAAGCCACCGGAAAGTTCAGAAGAAGATAAAAAGAAGCTGAAGAGGAAGATTGACTTATTGGAACTTGAAATTTCCAAGCTTGATAAAAGAAAGTCGGATTTAGAAATAAAAATGGCAGATACAGAGTTCTATTCATCTGCAGGCAACGCCAATGCGATTTCTGAATATAATGAAATCCAGCTTAAAATTTCAGAGCTAAACAAGCAATGGGGAGAGATATTTGAATTGATGTAGTTTTCATATAAGAAATGCTTGATTTCTTTTTTAATGAATTTTTAGAAAACATATTCTGAATACAATATTCACGTATTGGTTAGATTGAATGAATAGATCAATCTTAATAAAAGTTAAGGTATACTTTAAGTAAAACTCCTTTCGTTTAATTTACCTGGAATTTTATTTACCTTGCATCATTATTAAGAGTATGAAGTTTGAAAAGTTTCTTCCATTTGTAGTTGCAGGTATTGGGTTCTATATGTTTGTAATCCAATTCTGTCAATGGGATTTCAGCCGGGTTCCGGGTGATTTCGGAGACGCAAGGCTGAATAACTTTTTCCTGGAACACGGTTTTAGATACTTATCAGGAGAAGAAAAAAGTTTTTGGAATGCTCCTTTTATGTATCCGGATCGGAATACTTTGACATATTCCGATAATCATATCGGAACTTTGCCGATTTATTCTATTTTTCGAGTGTTAGGATTTGATAGAGAAGGATCCTATCAAGGCTGGTTTTTGATTATTGTCTTACTTAATTTTTTTTCATCTTATTTTGCATTCAGAAAATTTAAGTTTAATATTCCTCTGAGTTGTATTGGAGCATATATTTTTAGTTTTTCAATGATGATGATTAATAAATCAGTTCATGCTCAGTTGCTTCCGATATTTTATATTCCCTGGGTCTTCTATTTTCTTTTACGGTTTTACGCAACTGCACATTTTAAAAATGTAATATATGCAGGATTTTTTATAGCTATGCAGTTGTACTGTAGTTTTTATACAGGATTGTTTACAGTAATTATTGTGTTGTTTTTATTGTTGGGAATTTTGTTTAAAAAGACGTCATTGATTCGTTCAGTCATTGTAGATAATAAATCAATTCTTGTTTATTCAGGAAGCCTGCTTTTAATTGCATTGCTTCTACTGCCCTTGTTTCTTCCTTATTATCAGCGGGCGACAGAATTTGGCTATAAGTCATATGATGATGTGAAATTGTTTTTGCTAACTTGTAGAAATTTCCTAATGCCTATAGAAGATTCTTTCCTATGGAATAAGATGAGATTCTTTAATAATAATGTACAGTTCTTTTGGGAGAAACAATTGTGGATAGGTGGTTTTCTTTTCGTTGGATTCCTATATTATTTAGGACTGCGTATCTTTGGTGTTATTACGAGTCGGGGAATACATTTTCTTTTATTTGTGAGTATCATTTGCACAATATTATTATTTGTAAATTGGGGAGAAGGAATTAGTGTATATGAATATTTTAGAAGGATTCCTGGTTTTTCAGCACTCAAAGCAGTAAGCAGAATTATTATTCCTTTGATGTTTCCAATAACCTTATTAATTCTTTTTTTTATTAGAGCTTTGTTTTTGAAGAATAGAATTAATACTGCTTTGTATTATATCTTATTAGGAGTAGTTATAATTGATCAGGCCGTGCCAGAAAGATTTTTTACTTTAAAGTCTTATAATAAGTTTGAATCACAGAAAGAAATCAATGGAATTGTAAGCAAAATTAGTGAAGCAAAGACAGTCCAACCAGATTCGAAAGCAATGGCATACATGCCTGAAGAAAAAACAAATGCTGTTCCACTTCAAATCGCTGCTGCTCTCGCTGGACAAGCGCTTGGAATTCCTACTGTAAATGGATATTCCTCAACTTGTCATGGTAAATTTGGTCCTTTCTGGGAAAAGTACGATAGTGCAAGCTTGCGTGAATGGTTAGATTTTAATACTATGGATGTTTTGAAAGATAAAATTTTGATTGTAAAATAATGCACAATTAAATAATTTACTCCCTTAGTTCTTCTAACTATTTTTTGTATTTTAATTAGCCCTTAGAGTATATTTTAAGAAAATATAAATTCAATCGGCTTGCTAGGTCTTGTAAACATAATGTTATTAGGCTCTTAATTCACTAATTTCGTATTATTCTATGTTAATTTTGCGGAATGTTGGAAATTCGTAACATCGCTATTATTGCCCACGTTGACCATGGTAAGACAACACTTGTTGACAAGATCTTACATCAGTCTAAATTATTTAGAGATAACCAGGAGACTGGTGATCTTATTCTTGACAACAATGAGTTGGAGCGTGAAAGGGGAATTACGATCCTCGCTAAGAATGTTTCAGTTAGATATAAAGATGTTAAGATTAACATAATAGACACACCTGGTCACTCCGATTTTGGTGGAGAAGTAGAACGAGTATTGAACATGGCCGATGGTGTAATATTATTGGTTGATGCTTTTGAAGGGCCCATGCCGCAAACAAGATTTGTAACACAAAAGGCATTGGCAATGGGTAAAAAAGCGATTGTAGTTGTTAATAAAGTTGACAAACCCAATTGCAGACCCGAAGAAGTTCATGATCATGTTTTTGAATTGTTTTTTAACCTTGAAGCGACTGATGATCAATTGGATTTTCCAACTGTGTACGGATCTTCCAAACAAGGTTGGATGGGTCCAGATTATAAGAAACCAACAGAAGATGTAACGTATTTGTTGGATATGATCATTCAACATATACCTGCTCCTAAAATTATTGAAGGTAACTTGCAATTGATGATCTCATCTTTGGATTATTCTAATTTTATTGGTCGTATTGCAGTCGGAAGAATTAATCGTGGAAATATTAGAATCAATACTCCCGTTTCATTGATTAAGCGTGATGGAAGTATTCATAAATCACGCGTAAAAGAATTATTTACATTTGAAGGACTTGGGAAAACGAAAGTAGAAGAAGTTAAATCAGGTGATATCTGTGCTGTTTTTGGGATTGAAAATTTTGAAATCGGTGATACGATCTGTGATTTTGAGTCTCCGGAAGGGCTTCCACCGATTAGAATCGATGAGCCTACTATGTGCATGTTGTTTACGATCAACAACTCTCCATTTTTTGGGAAAGAAGGCAAGTTTGTAACATCGCGACATCTCAGAGAGAGATTAGAAAAAGAATTGGAAAAGAACCTTGCAATGAAAATGGAAGATACGGATTCACCGGACTCCATATTAGTGTATGGTAGAGGTATTCTTCACTTATCAATACTTCTTGAAACAATGAGAAGAGAAGGATATGAATTGCAGGTTGGACAACCACGTGTAATTGTAAAAGAAATTGATGGAGTTAAATGCGAGCCTATAGAAGTTTTAACGATTGATGTTCCGGATCAGTTTTCTGGAAAAATCATAGAGCTCGTGAGTCAGCGTAAAGGGGAGATGAAGGTTATGCATCAGAAAGGAGATTTGATTCATATTGAATTTGATATTCCTTCCCGCGGACTAATTGGATTAAGAAATATGTTGCTTACAGCATCAGCTGGTGAAGCAATTATTGCTCATAGATTTTCAAGTTTTGAACCTTGGAAAGGAAATATTCCTTCTCGCGTAATGGGAGTTTTAGTTTCTAAAGAATTAGGTTCTTCTACTGCATATTCAATAGGAAATTTGCAGGAAAGAGGTAACTTCTTTATTGATCCGGGTGATAATATTTATATTGGACAAATTATCGGCGAACATATAAGACCAGGAGATTTAGTCGTGAATGTTATTACGGGTAAAAAGCTAACGAATATGCGCGCTTCAGGTTCCGATGGTACTACTCATATAACTCCAAAAAGGAATTTCTCATTAGAGGAAGCACTTGAATATATTCAGGAGGATGAATATGTAGAACTTACACCGAAGAGTATTCGATTAAGAAAAATGATTCTTGACGAAAACGAACGTAAGAAAGCTGCGAAGCAGTTTGAAATGGCTGAGTAGCAAGAATAAGTCCGGTTATCCTGATTTTACTGAGTTTAAGTAATGTAATATTCATTACATGATGACGCTATTGTAATAATGTCTTTACAGAAAAGCAGAAATATTTTTTCTATATTACTTACATAATATTTCGTTTTTAACCTTATAGGAATATCGCATTGCATTTTTTGCAAAAAGCAGTTTAAAGACATTAAGTTGAATTGATAAATGAGGACATAATCAATTCCGGTGATAGTCTGCTTGATTTGTACTATCCATGATTATCATTCTTAATAAAACTTGTCTACATTATTCAAGTATTTTATAATTTTACAGCAAACAAAAACATATGAAAATTTACACATTGGTTTTAGTATTATGCTTATTGCTGGTTACGAGATGCAAGAATGATGACGATTGTGTTCCTCCTATACTTAAGGAAAATGTTATTGGAACTTGGAGTATTAAGAATTCTGCATTTGGGTTTTCGGAATCCGGTTCTGCGACCTTTTATTCTGACGGAAAAGTAGAATCAAATCCTAAGGACTTCTTGATATCCGGAGAGATAAATGGTGTGATTTTAGATAAAACATCTTTTACTGTAATTGATAGTGTTCTGAAATTGAAGGCAAGCTCAGCAGATGGAACCTTGTTTATTTCCGAAAGCTTGGATATGACAAAAAACGAATGTGATGAAATAGTCTTTGATGTATTTGGAGGATTGGGGAAGTCTACTTATAAGAGGAAGTAAAGTTTTGTTGGGGTTGTCCTGATGCAAGTAGTTATAAATTGTGCATAACTCTTAAATAGGTTATGTTTTTTTCTAGCAGTGAATTACAATAAGTGTATTGGCGCAAAAAATCTCATCCTAATTTCTTATTTTTTAATGTTAAATGAATTCTTTACTCATTTAAATTTTGTATTAAGTAGTTATTTGGATATTAAAATTTTAGTAAACCATAAAGTAGATCTATTTGTTTTAAATGTTTTGTAATCAATGAAAAAGTTTATTTTACTTTCGATGATTTTTGTTTTTGATGCTATCAGTTTAGTCTCACAGAATACAAGAATTACCGATGAAAACAATATTTTTTGGAAAGCATTGAATGTTAATTATAAGATTCATGCTAATTGGGTTATAAATACTGAATATCAATGGCGTAGAGCGGATGGAATAAATAGTTGGCAACAAAGCTTGTTGAGATTGGGTTCCCATTACAACATCAATACCAAACTTTCCTTTAGGCTTTTATATGCCTGGGCTGAAACATATCCTTATGGGGACTACTCAATAAATTCGTTGGGAAGAGATTTTACTGAGCATAGGTTGGCACAAGCTTTTGTTTTAACAGATAACATGAAGTCATTTCAAGTTTCTCATCGTTTAATGCTAGAACAACGGTGGGTAGGAAGGTATCTTGATACGGCTTCTGTTAATGAGGATGATTATTTCTTTGTTAATCGCATGCGTTATTTATTGAGGGTAAACTATTTTCTTTCTCAGGAAAGATCCATTTTGAAAGACATCTATTTGGGAGCTCAGAATGAAATACTTATTGGCTTTGGAAAGAATGTAAATGAGAATGTCTTTGATCAGAATCGAAGCTTATTATGTTTAGGGTATAGATTGAATTCTAAATTCCGAGTAGAAGTTGGGTATTTAATTCAGATTCTACAGTTGGGAAGGGAAGTGAATCAAAGAAATGTATTCCAATACAATAGAGGTCTAAGTATAGGTACAACTTTAAATATCGGAAAGTCGTAAAGAATCTTATGGAACCAGGAAATGAAAACTTTTCTGAAAATTACGATCTAATAAGAAAACGCATCGGTAAGAGCCCGAAATGTATTGAGATGTGTTTATAGATATAGGACTATTTTTAAGAGTATTCAGTTGTTGAACAATTTTTCCTTCTTGATTTACTATCCAACATGCGATTGAATTTGGTTTAGGTGATATATCCAGCTGAATTTCATTATTGGAAGCAATTGAATTATATCGAATTGAATAATTTATTTTATTTTTCGTTGGAGTTACAGTTTGATTAATTGCGGAAGGTAGTAGTTTGATCTTTAGTAAATAAGGATTGCTTTGGGTGAGTTGTACCATGCTATCTTGCCAGGGATTTAGTCGAGTGGAATAGTTGTAAATTCCCCCAAGAATATATCCTAGATCAACAGTATCTTTTTTTAATAAATCAAAATCAATAATATCTTCAGAGAACAATGGAGTGTTTTGAAGAAGAATAAATTCGGAATTTGTACCCAGAAAACCCGGCATCTCATCGGGTAATCTGATTTCAGAATATTCTCCATTTGCATTTCTTTCAACACAAGATATTGTTTTAACGAAAGGAACTAAAGGGTCATTAATCAGTTGATTTTTATGGTAGTAGTTAATGGCCATTCCTCCAAAAAACACTTCATGCATTACATCATTCTTTCGGGAATAGAATCCCATTTTTGCACAATGATAATTTGCAAGAAGTTGATTGAAGTTGCTGATATCTGTAAAACCATTTTCTTGTATGGAAGCGATGTTTAAAAAAGGTGAGCTGATATTGACTAGAAAAACGCCACTGAACGTCATTAATTCAGTTTTGTTTTTTGAAGTGACAAATGGGCTGACATTTAAATCTCTTCTTCGAAAATTCAATTCATCTCGTATCTGAGTAATAAATTTTATCGCAGGGGAGGATTGTAAATTTAGTATATCAAATACCAATACTCTTTCTGTGTAGGTCTGTTGAAATGCAGTTGTTTGAGCATTATAAATGCCATTAAATTTATGGCCACCTACCAAATAGAAATGTTCATCAATATATTTTAGTTGACCCCCTGCGATTGCAAAGGTGTCATTTTTAATGTGATGAATCGATTCACTTAGCTCTTGTTGGTTGTTAGTTGAAATAAAAGATCTTAATTTAACGAGGTTAATGATTGACAGGTCAGGATGTGTTATAAATTTATTATAGCTATTTTCAGAATATCCACCGATGATAACCAAATGATCTCCTTTCTGTGTATAACAAGTATTGCTTGAGCTTAAGGCATCAATTAATGCAGTGTCAAGTGTCGCTAATGAAAAATTCTGTGCAACATTGTTTTTTAGATCATAAATGATCAAATCTCTGTTTGATCCATTTAATTCAAATCCTCCTGACTTATTGTGAACGCCATCCTTTCTCCCGCCAAAGACATAGAGTGTGTCTCCCAATCGTCCATAAGCAAACGAATGCATTTTCATCAATTCATGAATTCTTACGGTGTCTATTTGGAATCTATAATTAAATTGTGAGAAGCCGAAGTGAAACCCAAATATGATTTCGAAAAAAACAAATATGGATCTGATTATTTTCACTATTGTGAAGGATTATATTTTTAATATTGGTGTAAAGAAATCACCATTTTTCTTTCGGTAGTTTTGTCATTCCGACCAATCTCTTAATACTGTATTTTCCGGGGTCATGAATCCATACAAGTAATAATCCACCAATAATTGCAATATTTTTCATAAATATAATAGAGTGAATATTGCGCACATTAGAGGGATCGTTCCAAAAAGAGTAAACTGTAAAAGTAACCGGAACCCAATAAATGAGCAATAAAAATACTGCAAATGTTGTTCGATATCCAATAAGCAGAAAAATTCCACCTACAGTCAAGGCAAAAATTGTACTATAAAGCAATAAATCCTGATTCCAGGTAAATCCATATTGTTGCATCGTTTCTTTTGTTCTTCCCATGAATTTGATGGAAGTAAAAGCTTCAAATAAGAAAATACCAGATAAGCACATTCGTGCTATTAGATCGATTATATCTTTCATGAATTAATTTCTTAAGCGGAGAAGGAACTTCCGCAACCACAAGTGGATTTGGCATTAGGATTTATGAAAGAAAAGCCTCTGTTGTTCAATCCTTCAATCCATTCGATTTCCATACCTGCCAGATACAGGGAATGAGCCTTTTCCATTAGTATTTTTAAGCCACCTAATTCATAAACCTGATCATTGTCCTTCTGAGTGTCAAACCCCAATACATAGCTGAATCCAGAGCAGCCGCCCCCTTTAATACCAACTCGTAAACCATGATCTGAAGGTATTTCTTGTTCCTGCTGAATCCTTCTTAATTGATAAAGTGCTGATTCTGTTATGTTTATAGGAATTGATGTTAAAGTTTCCATGTAGCTAATTTCTGTACAAAACACAAAATTAGCGTTTTTTGTTCTATTGGCTCAATGCTTAATTTACCTTTGCGATTTATTCTATACTTATGGATTTTATTTTAGAGCTGTTAAAGATATTGGGACCGGCAGTAGTTGTGTTTGCTACTGTTTATTATTTATTAAAGCAGTATTTCACACATGAAAGATTTCGTTTGAATTCAGCTCAATTTCAAAAGAATAATGAGCAGACGCTACCTTTGAAATTACAGGCTTATGAGCGGCTGGCTTTATTTCTTGAAAGAATTAAATTATCAAATCTTATGTTGCGTCTTCCAAAAGGGGATATGAATCCATCACAATGGATGAATACATTAATGCTAGGTGTGCAACAAGAATATGAACATAATCTTGTTCAGCAAGTTTACGTAAGCGATCAATTGTGGAATATTGTAAATCTTGCAAAAGATGAAGTAATGCATTCACTTCATACAATAGCAGAAAAATATGAAAATAATCAAACGAGTTTGAATGACGTAAACGAAGTTACTCAGCATTCAGAAAAATATGTTCAAAAAGCATTGGAAGCAATAAAGCAAGAAGTGAAATTGGTATTGCAATAATGTTATAGATTTTAAATTTATTATTTATTTCTGGATTCTAATTGCAAATAAGAAGAATCTTATTTGTTATTATACGATTGCTTTCATTGCCAGATCTGTCCTTTGCATAAATTTCAAATTGTATTTCATTTCTTGGATACTGAATAGGAGCAGTGCAAGGAGGTATATTATTTGGAAATATGCAACATGTTGTATATATGCGTATTTCCATAGATCCTGATATGGGTTCGCCATTAGAATCAGGAATATCTGGAATTTTAAATTGATCCAATAATAGTCCTGTTCTTTTATCAACGACAAAAATATCTTTTTCGCTACTTGTAGAGCCCCAGCCAAGGTCTCCATCTCCATCTTCAAAGGAGAATTTAACGATTACAGAATCTTGATTTAAATCGCCTTGAATCATTGAGTCTCTGCTAATACCGACAAATATCAATGAGGGAATATTCGAGATTTGATTCTTGTCTCCGCAAGAAATAATAATGAGTATAAATATTGCGTAGAATATTTTCAAAATATTGTATTCATTTTTCAACATTCAATTTCAAATATTAGGTTAAAGAAAATAAATGATTATAATTTTACCTTTGTAATGCTTTCGAATATGCTTTCAGGCATCTTTCTCGTGTTGATTTATAATCAATAATCGGCTTGGGATATTGATCTGTTCCATATTCTGGAACCCATTTCTTAATATATTTAAATTCCGGATCAAATTTTTCCTGTTGCGATTGCGGGTTAAATATACGAAAATATGGAGCTGCGTCTGTTCCTGAACCAGAAGCCCATTGCCAGCCCCCATTATTGCTTGCCAAGTCGAAATCGAGTAATTTTTCAGCGAAGTAAGCTTCTCCCCATCTCCAGTCAATCAATAGATTTTTAACCAAAAAACTGGCAACAATCATCCTTACACGGTTATGCATATATCCTGTTGAGTTCAATTCGCGCATGCCGGCATCTACAATTGGAAATCCGGTAGCCCCATTGCACCACGCTGCAAATTGCGTTTCATCATTAATCCATTCTATGTAATCATAATTGGGCTTGAAAGCGTTCTTTTCAACATAAGGAAATGCCTGCAGAATAATTGAATAAAAATCCCGCCAAAGTAATTCATTGACATAAACAGTATTTAACCCAAATGCATTTCTGGCTTTTTCACGAATACTAATTGTTCCAAAACGAAAGTGAATCCCTAATTTTGATGTTCCATTTAAATAGGGATAATCTCGTGTGTTGTGATAATTTTTTATTATCGATTTACTCACTTCTGTTGAAGGAATGTACTGATTGCTTTTTAGGAATCCTATACTCTCTAAAGTTAAGGGAATGACTTTATTTATTTTGGCAAAATTTGAATAATACTTTTCATTTGGAAAAGGTTTTAAAAAGGAGGATTCCTGAATGGAGGTATTGCCTTCGGTTAGTTTCTTGATGCAACTATTTTTAAATGGAGTAAAAACTTTATAGACCGAATTGTCAGATTTGCATAATTCATTCTTTTCAAATAAGACGTGATCTTTAAAGCTGTATAGTTGAATATTTTTTGACCTCGCCAGGTTGTTAATGAATAGATCTCTTTGTAACGCATAAGATTCATAATCTCTATTATAATAAATCTCACGGATAGAATATTTATTTAACCAATCTTTCCAGATATCATGCGGGTCTCCATATCCTACAATAAGGCTTGATCCTAAGGCTTGTAATTCTTTTTGTAATAGATTAATCTGATCGAATATGAAATTAACGCGGGAGTCACTTTTGTTGGATAGTTTATCTAATATTATTTTGTCAAAAATAAAAAAACAAAGAACCGGATATGCTGATTTAAGAGCATGGTATAAACCTGCATTGTCATTTAATCTCAAATCTCTTCTGAACCAAAATGCGGCTACCTGCATAAAAGAATGTAACGAACAAATATCCTTATTGTTTAATTTGTGTTAAATTACCAAATTTTCCTTGCTGTAAGTAAATAATTGAATAATTTTGAGTCAAATTTTATAAATGTTTAAGAGTTTGTTAATAATCTTGGTGTGCTCCCTCACCTTAGTAAGTTGTAAGAATAATGCAAAAGTTAATGATCCCGCATTATCAGGATTGGAAAAAGAATTTGAATCCAACTCAAACGAAGAAAATTATAATAAGCTTGTATCTAAATACCTGGAGATTATTCAATCATCAGAAAAAGGAAAAGACATATCAGAGGTGTTGCTTAAAGCGACTCAGGCTGCTGTTAAAATGAAAAAAACAGATCATGAATTGCTTTTTACGAATAATCTTGTAAAATCATATCCCGAAAGAGCAGATTCTAAAAATAATATTGTTAGGATGATCGAATTATTACGTTTAAATAATAAGTCAACGACTGCTGATGTTTTAGCATATTCTCTTATCAAAGCGTATCCTAACGATCCACTTATTTCTGAGATTAAAAGTAAGTTGCCAAAAACTTCTACTCCGGAAGATTATATAATGGAAATAGGTCAATCAATTTTTATGGATACTGTAAAAGGATTTGATGACACTAAAGCAATGGCTTATGTTGATGCTTGCGAGGCATTTGCAATGGTGTTACCCAAAGATCCTCAAGCTTCGGAGTATCTTTTTAAAGCTGCAGAAACGTCAAGTACGCTGAAGACCTTTGAAAAATCTTTCGCATTGTATGATTGGATAATTGAGAAGTATCCAAATTCTAACAAAGCACCGGTGGCTTTATTCATGAAGGGATTTATTTTTGATGGTACTTTAAAGGATTCTGCAAATGCAGCCAAGTATTATAAAGAATTTGTAAGTAAGTATCCTTCATCACCATTTGCAAAAGATGCACAAATTCTTCTTTCAAATCTGGGTAAGACAGATGAAGAGGTTTTGGAAAGTTTAAAAAATCAGAGTAATTCTGGTAAGTAGATAGACTTACAATTTATTCAAGGAATTTGTTAATCCAGGAATCCTTTAATGGTGTTAGCCATTGATTGATAAAATCTTTCTTGTTGCTTACAAGTGAATTGAAGAATAAAGTATTTTCATTCATAACACCGGCTTTTAAAACTTCTGAAATTTTTTCAAGATGTATCACATGTACTTCTTCATTCTGAATGTAATGCACCATCATTCGATTAAAAAAATCTACCTGTAGTTTTTTCCCTAGATCTTGAATAAAATGAACAGACTTGTCGATTGAGCATCCACCCGGTGTGTTCAACTCCTCATTGACAACAAGAACTATAAAAAAATTATGTAAGATTCCTCCTCCGGCAACAAGACCTTGTTGGTGGCTTGTCCATGAGTTCGTAAATTCTTGAATCGTATTATGAACATATGGAATTTTATCATCGGAAATAATTCTGTCAGATGAATAAATCCAAATTCTAGAATTTTCGGGAAATGCAATAAAATTAAGCATATGTGTTCTAAACAATTCTTTCTAGTATAAGTTCGGATAAATCATACACCATGATCTTGTCTTGTTGGTCTCTGGCTTTTATTCCATCTTGTAACATAGTTATACAAAAAGGGCAATTGGCTACAACCTTGCTCGTATTATTAGCAAGGATTTCATCAATGCGTTCAATATTTATTCTTTTATCACCATTTTCTTCTTCCTTAAACATTTGAGCGCCGCCCGCACCACAGCATAATCCGTTTTTACGGGATCGTTTCATTTCCTTAATTTCAACTTGTAATGCTTCGATTGTGCTTCTTGGCGCCTCATAAATATCATTGACCCTTCCTAAGTAACAAGAGTCATGATAACTTACAGCTTCTTTTTCTGTTTGTATTTTAATTTTACCATCACGTAGGAGTTCTTGAAGAAATTGACTGTGATGCATTACTTCGTAATTGCCTCCCAACTCGGGATATTCATTTTTTAATGTATTAAAACAATGTGGGCAAGTACATACTATTTTTTTGACGCCATACATATTCAATGTTTCAATATTTTGTGTGGCGAGCATTTGAAACATAAACTCATTTCCTGCTCTTCTTGCCGGATCCCCGGTGCACTTTTCTTCATTTCCTAAGATCGCAAAGGAAATACCAGCAATGTTAAGAATTTCAGCAAACGAACGGGAAACTTTTTGGGCTCTCGCGTCATAGGAGCCTGAGCATCCTACCCAAAATAATATTTCAGGGGCAATTCCCTGAGCATGTAATTGACTTAAGATCGGTATTTGCATAATTAAGGAATTAGAATTTTTTTCACCAATATTTTATTAAGATCATCAATTATCCGAAGAATGTAAATACCAGCTAAGGGTTCGGCTTTAAGTTTGAATTTGTCTTCAGTTAAACGAACTATTTCTGAGAATTCTCTTCCATCTAAATTGAATAATGAAAATGTGATTGTTTGTGGATTTTGAAGACCATAGATTTGAAATACTTTTTCTTGTGGAAAATAATGAACCCATATATCACTTTCTTTATTAACTACGATGGATTGTGTCTTTAACCATTTTTTATAAAGAGTTTCAAGTGAATCTATCGGATCGATTTTCGCACGGGTTGAAGGTACATGAATGTCCAGAAAATATTTCAGTGAATCATTAGGCTTGGCAACTCTTAAGAATGAAGAGCGGGAAGATATTCCTTCAGGAAGGCATCTGGCATCTGCTCCTGCAACCAATGCACCTTTCATGGATTCCATTAGTCTGTTTGCTAATGTTCCATTGGATCTTAGGAATCTGGATTCCATTGAATCAATAATATATTCACCTAATAGTATATTCCCTTGTATTGAATAAAATCTTCCCTCCTTGTGCTTTTTTTCGCTGAGACAATTGTCTCCAGTGTAAGCTGCTGCATCAGGTTGCTTGTTTTTATTTAAATGAACAATTCCGTATTGCCTGATAGATGGATTATTGTCGACATCGAATTGAACAAGATTATCAATAATCTCTTGTGAATTCATTCCTGCGAGCATCATTTCACTTGCAACGTCTTGATTAAAGGAATTCCAATAAGATTGCGTATGAATTGCGCCTATGCCTGGATGAAGTTTCGAAATGATTAAGGCTTCATATCCTTCTCTATTGATGGAAAGGCAGGTTGCGCCTGCTGATCCAACTTCGCCTGTAATTGTATCTACAGCAACAATTGAAAATGTATGTTGTGATTGTAATGATGTTAGAAATAAGCACAAGTAAAATATTCTTTTCATTAGATTAAAGTTTAGATAAAGTAAAGTGTGAATGAATTAGCAAGCCTGTTTTCATAATCGTGTAGCCAATTATTTTTTTTTGTGGGTTCATTATTTTTTATCAATCCATGCTTCTCTAGGTTCTGACATTGTCCATACTGCTTGATTATTTTCAAGGCTATTAAACATTGGTAGCCATTCTGAGGGACCAGATGAATTCATTAAGATATCATATCTTCTTAATTCTAGAATTGGCTTTAATGGATTTATCAAGACAGGGCAGGCCTCCACACACGCATTGCAAGAAGTACATGCATAAATTTCTTCCTTACTAATTCTATCAAAAAGTGATCGAGAGTCTTCCTGAATATTAAAAGATTTATTGGATTCAATTTCTTTTCCAACTTCCTCAAGTCTATCCCGAATATCCATTACTATTTTTCGAGGGCTCAGTTTTTTGCCAGTTATATTCGCGGGACAAGCGGAAGTGCATCTTCCACATTCAGTGCAGCTATATGCTTCCAGTAATGTTTTCCAACTTAATTGGTGTATGTCCTTGGCGCCAAAACTCTCAGAAGGATTTTCGATGGTTTTGCCTTGAAGGCCCATCATGATTTTTACTTCATTTTCAATTTCAGGAATGTTTGACATTTGACCACGCGGAGTGAGGTCGCTGAAATAACTATTTGGAAAAGCAAGAAAAATGTGCAGATGCTTAGAATACGGTAAGTAAATGATAAAAAAGTAGATTACCATTAAATGTAACCACCAACCCGAACGTTCTAAAAATACCAATAAGTCTTTGGGGAGTTCTGACAAATTAACGGTTATGAAATTGCTAATAAATAATTTACCAGTATCTGGATAGTGGAGGGGATCTAAAATTTGTAATTGTCCGTCTGCACTATTCATCGTAAATATTCCGATGATAAGTAAAATCTCACCTAACAATATTAAATTGGCATCCAGTGATGGCCAGCCCTTAAGTTCAGGATTTTGAAAACGCAATATCTTTGCAATGTTTCTTCGGTACAGAAAGATTAATGTAGCAATAAAAGCCAACAGGGATAAAATTTCAATAACGTTTAGAAGTATGCCATAAAACGGTTTCAGCGAATTGGCAAATATTCTATGCTTTCCACTAATTCCATCGAAAATAATTTCCAATAACTCAATTTGGGTTAATAGAAATGCAGCATAAATAAAAAAATGAAAAATTCCGACAATGGGGCGTTCAAACATTTTCTTTTGTCCCAGTGCGAAGAGGAGCATATTTTTCCAACGCAATCCGACAGAGCCTGACAGGTCTTCTGCCTTTCCAAGTTGAATATTTTTGTAAATCCTTGAAAAACGATTAAATCCCGTTCTAAAGACGAAAAAGCTAATAATGCAAAAGATCAGAATTGGAATCATAACATTGTTTTATTTTTGCGGCTTACCTCGGTTTAAGGCTTAAAATTAAGTCCCTATTTGAAATGGTTATTCTAAATCAGCAACAAATTGAAAATAAAATTAGGCGTATGGCTTCAGAGATATATGAATGCCACGCTGAATCCGGTAGCCTGATACTGGCTGGTATCAATAATAAAGGGTATGATCTGGCCTTAATTCTTCAAAAAACCATTGAAAAAATGGGACATACCAATGTTAGCGTCTGTCGCCTGAGACTGAATCCAGCTCAACCCATAGAATCAGAAGTGAATATTGATATACCTGTTCAGAAGTTTAACGATAGCAATGTTGTAGTAATTGATGATGTTGCTAATTCGGGAAGAACGCTCTTTTTTGCGCTGCAAGCTTTTTTAAAGGTTTTGACAAAGAAACTTGAAACCTGTGTTTTAGTTGAAAGAATGCATAAATCCTATCCTATTAGTGTAGAATACGTTGGAGTTCGCCTTGCTACGACTGTAAAACAAAATATTGAAGTGATTTTCAATAAGAATAAACCTTTAGAAGCACAAATGTTTTAAGTTATTATTGAAGCATCCAGGTATGTAAATTTTTGTTCTAAATTAAGACAGAGTAACAATCATTATATGGATATTGAAAATTTGTCTTTGCTACTTTTTCCAATACTCTTTACTTGGATATCTATTTAAAAATTCTAAATCAATCTTTCATAGCTTTGGCATTCTAATGTTTATTTTGTTTTGCTACTCAATTATTTTTACAGTCAAGAAAAAGTAACTTTTTTAAAAAAAGCATTTTTTTTAGAAATATTACCAACTTAATGTGCACATAAATAAATTGAAGTGATTCTTGCATTGTCAAAATGACCTATTAGATATAGATATTGGAATTAAAAACGAATTCCAATTTTTCTAAAGCGGTTTTATGACCTAGTTTGAATAATTTCTCAGCATTATTAAGATCAAATCTGCTGAACTCGGAAATAGCTTCAGACTCTATTAATAAGTCCACGAAGGGTAGTTGTTGTTTAATGTTATTGAATAAATTAATTTCCAACACTCTTGTTAATATGCTATTATAGCTATTTAATACTTCAGCTTTAAGACTATTATGAGGTATTAGATTGCTACCGATAATATAATCACAATCCTGCCTAAGAATTTGTGCCGGTAGATTCATGGTAATTCCACCATCTAAATACTTCATGCCATTTATAATTACAGGTTTAAAAACAATAGGTACTGCACAAGAAGCAATAACAGGTTCATATATTGGCCCGGAAGAAAAGTATTCTAAAAAACCTGTTTGAAGATTTGTGGCGGTCGCAATGAATGGAATTTTTAATTTTTCAAAACTGTTATGAGGGATATATTTATTTAATAATTGCTGTAAAAATTTGAAATCAACTAACCCGTTATTGGGAACGTGTGGGCCAATAAAATGATACCACTTGGTACTTGTTGATATTTTAAGTAACTCAGCTGGTTTGACTCCGGCACAGTATAAACTTCCTGTTAATGCTCCGGCACTGGTTCCGGAAACCAAGGTGGGCACAATATTAAATTCATCCAGAGCTTGTAAAACGCCAATATGGAATGCTCCTCTTGCACCGCCTCCTGAAAGGCAAAGACCAATTTTTTTCTTATGGCTGGGTAAGGAATTTGATTGTGTCGTGTCCATTTTCATGCAATAAACGGAGAAAGTACAATCCTGGTTTCAATGTATGCGAAATTGTTTTCTGATAAACTTGCGTATCACAAAGAATTCCATCCGTATTGTAGATTTCAATATTTGAATACCTGTGCTTTTCATTCAGTATTGTAAAATAATTCTGCGATGGATTTGGAATAATCGCTAAATCTTTTTGAACTGATTCGTTATCAATGTCCGTAGTGAAACTAACATCTGATTTATATCTTGGCCAGATTTGGTAACCTTCTGTATACGGCAAAGATTGATCAAATTGATTTCCAAGTCCGATGACAGTTACTTTATTACCTCCGGGCATTGTATTGCTTAAATCTGTATTGTCATCGATTCTCATGATGTAATTGTTCATACCATTGATAATTCTAACATTAAAAGATGAACCGTTACCCTTCCATTCAGAGATATCAGAAATAGTGTAATCAACCAATCTGATGAGATCGGATTCGGTCGATTCATCCAATAAATTAACTGTTCGTGGATTTTTCAAAGTATTTTTTTCTTTCACAAGTATAATTGTATCCGGAAGTATTTCAGCCTGACCATTAAATTGATCAATTCTTCCCTGAACAATAATTTCATCACCTTCTGTGGGCTTATAATTTAAGATTTTACCCGTGTTAAAAACAGTGATTCCAGCTGTGTTGTCAATTATAGTAAACTGCAGACCTGGACCGCCATCGTAATCAATACCATAGACAATCCCGCGCAATTCGCAACGTACATTCAAGGAATCTAATTCTCCACTGGTCTTGATTGATCTTGCTTTAGAAATATCCAGTTTTTGGTAAAATTTATTGGAAGGTATATACGGATTTATATCTGATGTATATCTTGGATATAATAAGTATCCCTCTGTGAAGGGAGAAGTTCCATCATTTTGGTATCCAATTCCTGTTATATCAAATTTCCCTGCCGGGGCATCTTTGCTGACTAAATCACAGTCATTATCTATGCGTACATCAAAGTTGTTTGTACCATCTGTAACTTTAACTGTAAATCCAATTGGATTTTTTGTCCATTGGACGGGGTTTAAAAGGGACACATTACGAATTCGGATAAATTGCGATTCAGTGTTCTCATTTAAAGCCGTAACATTTATAATATTTTTTAATTGTTGATTTGTTGCAAGTATAGTTAGGCTATCCGGTATTATTTCTAACAAGCCATTGAATTGGGCAATGATACCTTTTACACGAATTTTATCGCCTTCTGTTACAGTATACCCTAAATTTGTTGATGTGCTAAATACGTTAATTCCATCAGAAAAATCATCCATGAGTGTAAATTGTAAACCTGAAGGTCTGAAATTAATTCCATGTACAATGCCTTCCAGCGAGCATCTGACATTTAATGAATCCGCTACGCCATCTGATTTGACAGTAGTTATAAGCCCGACTGGATATGTTGGAAAAAGTGGATCCAATTTCTTAACTTTAATTTTACCCGTCATTGATGAAGTATTAAGATCATCACGATAATCGTAATTGCCTTCCTTGTCAAATCTTTTTATATATGTCCAGTTACCAGTCATTGGAGTGCCGCTATAAAAATCTTCTGGATTGTTTGGGAATGTTAAGGTTCTTCCATTTACGTTATGTCGTCCTGAAATATTTTTCCACTCAACATGTTGTCCAATAAGTATTTCAATGTTCGCGGGTTTAAAACTAAAATCCATAACATCAATTGTTACGTCTGCACACGCAACATTATTTGCGATGCCGGGAGAACCTCTAAGTTCTTTGCTGTTTATAACAATTCCTATTAATCTTGTTGCAGACTTCCAATATTCAGATAATGAATTATCAACTGTTATTCTGCAGAGTTCTAGGCTGGAGCCATTTCCGTCAGGATCTGTTGGCCAACCATTGGTGTCTGAAAATCGCACACTATCAATTATTGTTCCGGAGTTGTCTTTAAGACTAATTAATTCACCACTATTCAGTAAAGCTCCATTTTCCCATTGAATTGCCTTAAAACCGTAGGTTGATTCAAATGCATTAGCGTTATTGCATATCACTAAATATCCATTTGCTTTAATAGTTGTATCAGGGAATACAATTCCTACAGCATCATTTATTACCCAATCTTTAATACTAATTGTGGATAAGCTGGTATTGTGAAATTCAATGTATTCCAAAGTGTCCTGACCTGTTTCGGGTGGATTGTAATTTATTTCAGTAATTATTATTTGCGAATTTGATTCAATTGAATATGTTATAAAT
>JABFRV010000186.1 GCA_013140975.1 Saprospiraceae bacterium | reverse complement strand
CAGGACGATAGTATAACACTTTACGTTCATGATATTCATTCTACTAAAAAGTCAACTTTAGCAAATAATGAGAATGATATAATTTCTTTTTATAAACCCAACGAATTAATAGTGTGTCCTAGTTACTATGAGAAAAATGAAATAACCAATCTTGTAAGCCAGATTCCCGATAATGTCTTGTTCAGAATTCTTAATCCCAGTGGTAAAGGAATTATTGGTAGCCAAAACAGCAAGTCCAAAGGAGAATTAATTACAGTGGAAAATACCTGGAATCTTAATTTGGATCGTTATAAAAGACAAAAAAGATTTTTTGATGTTATTTTTGGATTAATGTTATTGGCTTTTTCTTGGATTCTTGTTTTTTTTCAAGCTAAAAAATCTCGTTTCTTTCTACATATTTTTGATACAATTACCGGTGTCAAGACTTGGGTTGGAATCAATGATAAACATAAGAATTTTGCTATGTTTAATAAAAAGTCAGTAATCCTGATTGATAGCGAGGATTCTAAACCCTTACATGAAATATTTGTTGAAGAATATATTAATAACTATTGTAGAAATTATTCAATCTGGATGGACCTTGAAATTTGTCTTCGTGATATAGAAAAATTAAGTGAATGAGTCTTGAGAGTAAATTATATAATTTAAGTTTGGAATTCCAGGAGGAATTAATTGAAATCAGAAGACATCTTCACATGCATCCGGAACTGTCATTCAAAGAATACAAAACCGCTGAATTTATTCAATCGATTCTTGATAAATGGGGAATTAAATATTCTAAAAACTGGGCAACTACCGGAATAGTTGGCGATATTCAATCATCGCATCCATCAGATAGAGTTGTTGCATTAAGAGCAGATATGGATGCTCTGCTAATTCGGGAAGATAATAATTTAGCGTATTGCTCGATGAATGATGGTATCATGCATGCCTGCGGACATGATGTGCATATGACTTGTTTGTTAGGTGCAATTAAGCTTTTACATGAGACGAAAGAGAATTGGAACGGAAGTGTAAGATTTATATTTCAACCCGGCGAAGAAAAGCTACCGGGAGGTGCTAGTATATTATTAAAGGAAAAGGTATTAGCTGATCCAAAAGTTCAATTTATAATTGGGCAACATGTTCAGCCAAATATGAGTGTAGGAAACGTAGGGATTTGTTCTGGTAAGGCAATGGCTTCTTGTGATGAAATTTATATCCGAGTTATTGGGAAAGGAGGACATGCTGCAATGCCTCATTTGGCTATCAATCCGATAGTGGTTGCTTCTGAATTGATTTTGGAATTGAATGAGTTATTAAAAAACAAATTAACACCGAATATAAAAGCAATACTAAGTTTTGGAAAAGTAAATACAAATGGAGGTGCCACCAATATAATTCCTGAAGAGCTTTTAATAGAAGGGACATTTCGTTGCTTAGATGAGGATTTCAGGAATAGCTTCCATAATGAGATGCAAAACAAGGCTACAAGTATTGCTTTAAAGTATGGTGCCAAAATTGAATGTAATATCGAAAGAGGGTATCCATGTCTTATGAACAATGAGTCCTTATCTCAACAGTTTATTGAGACTTTAACCAATTTCCCGGGAATCAATGAAATTGAAGTATTGGAGCCCAGGATGACTTCAGAAGATTTTTCCTACTATAGCCAGGAAATTCCTGCAATTTTTTATCGATTAGGCACAGGGCCTTCAACGAATGTTCATTCTTCACAATTTGTTGTAAATGAGGAAAGTATAGCAAAAGGTGCCGCTGTCATGGCCTTTTTGGCTACCCAATTAAAGCCTATCACATAAAAATATTTCATAATTTGTAACTAGGTATTAGTCATCTGTTTATCTTTGAGCTTTAATCGTAATACGATAATAGATAGAGCGAATGGCCAAGATTTTAATTGTTGATGATGAGCAGAGTATAAGAAGGGCATTACGGGGTATACTAGAGCTTGAAAAATATACTGTTGATGAGGCTGTCGACGGTTTAGACTGTTTAGTAAAGCTGAAGCAAAACCAGTATGAAGCTATCATTTTGGATATTAAAATGCCCAAAATGGATGGAATGGAAGCTCTTGATAAGATACAACAATTAGCAACAGATGTCCCTATCGTAATGATAAGCGGACATGCTACTATTGATACTGCTGTTGAGGCCGTAAAAAAAGGCGCTTACGATTTTATTTCAAAACCTCCAGACTTGAATCGTTTGTTAATTACACTTCGTAACGCAATTGACAAATCGTCCTTAATTTCAGAAAAAAAGATACTTCAAAAGAAAGTTTCAAAGAATAAAACACAAGAAATAGTAGGAGAGTCAGCCTGTATTGCAAAAGTTCGTCAAACGATTGAGCTTGTTGCCCCAACAGATGCTCGAATACTAATTACCGGAAATAATGGAACCGGTAAAGAACTTGTTGCACGATGGATACACGAAAAAAGTAATCGTAACAATGGTGCTATTGTTGAAGTAAATTGTGCAGCCATTCCTTCTGAATTGATAGAAAGTGAGTTATTTGGTCATGAAAAAGGATCATTTACTTCGGCTATTAAGCAAAGACTTGGAAAATTTGAATTGGCTAATGGAGGAACTTTATTTCTTGATGAGATCGGAGATATGAGTCTTTCTGCGCAAGCAAAAGTACTTCGTGCGTTACAAGAAAATAGAATTACACGTGTAGGAGGCGATAAAGAGATTCCGGTAGATGTAAGAATAGTTGCAGCCACTAACAAAGATCTAAGAGAAGAAATAGCGAAAGGAAAATTTCGCGAAGACTTATATCATCGATTGGCTGTTATAATTATTGAAGTTCCTTCTTTAAATGAAAGAGCTGAGGATATTCCAATTCTTGTAGAGCATTTCGCTGAGCATATTTGTTATGAGTATGGAGTTCCTGTCAAAAAATTTGATGATTCGGCTTTAGAAGAATTACAAAATTATAATTGGACGGGTAATATTCGTGAGTTAAGAAACGTCGTTGAAAGATTAATAATTCTTTCTAAAAATAAAATCGGGCGTAAAGAAGTATTGGATTTCGTTATTCCTGCCAGCCAAAGGCACAATAAGTTCAAAGAGCTTTTTGAGCAATTTGAAACGGTTCAGGAATTGAATGAGTTCATTCGCAAAGAATTCCAGGCCTACAAGTCGTAAAGGAGTAAGAAATAACTTTCTTATTAAGCTCCCACAAAATCACATTTAATTTAATAGATCATGAGATCAATGAAACAATGGAGTCAGCTGAAGGGAGAAAACAGCTGGACAATGTTTAAGATATTAGCTGAACTCGTTGATGGTTTTGAAACAATGAATAGTCTTGGTCCTTGCATTTCTATTTTTGGTTCTGCTCGAGTGAAAGAAGGGCATCCACATTATGAGTTGGCTCGAACCATTTCCGAAAGATTGACTGAAGAAGGATTTGGAATTATTACAGGTGGTGGCCCGGGTATCATGGAAGCTGCAAACAGGGGAGCATATGAGAATAATGGAATTTCTGTAGGACTTAATATCAATCTTCCATTTGAACAGTTTCATAACAAATATATTGATAAGGAAAAAACCCTTAATCACCGTTTCTTCTTTGTTAGAAAAGTTATGTTTGTAAAGTATTCACAGGCGTTTATTGCTATGCCAGGAGGATTTGGAACTATGGATGAACTCTTTGAAGTATTAACTTTAACACAGACTGGAAAAATAAAAAAGACACCAATCATTCTTGTTGGCTCAGATTTTTGGACGCCATTGAAAGAATGGATTTATAAGACTATGGGAGAGCAGTATAGTTATATTACACTTAGTGATGTAGATCTAATGCCTATTGTAGATGATGCTGATGAAGTTATTAGAATCATTAATCAATTCTATGGCGGAGATGGCTCGCATGGATTACAGCATACTTTCGAGCTCTAAGAACTATAAGTGTGTTTGCTTAAACGAATTACTACTAAAAGCTTATTGTAATTTAGTAAATCGAGCTGTGCTTATTCTTCCGTCATCATCTGAAATATGAAGAATATAATTACCGGCAATTAAAGTATTTACATTCACTTCTTTAGAAGATATATTTGCGTCAAATTGTGCAGGCTCAAAATGTGCGATTGCACCATTTTCCTTGAGGATATTAATGTATCCTTTAAATTCCTTATACACCGTTAGATTTATTTTTAATATTTCATTGACGGGATTAGGACTTATTTCAAATTTCAATTTTTTTGATAAGTCTTCAGTAGAAACAGGAACCTTTTCAAAGATAGATCTAGTATCTTCAAATACTCCAACATGGTTGCTATTCTTATTGAAAAAGAAAGGGGTCGATGGGTAAGCATCATTGTTATATCTAAAAGTAAGACTAATATTTTTCATATTAGAAGGGTTAAGTGCGGCAATTCCTTCATACTTATAATATACATCTATTGATTTACCACCTTGACCTGCAAGGCTGATTTTATGAGTTTCATAACACACAACATTATTCGCACCCGTACTCATAATATAAATATCATTATCCTTTGCTTCTACTTTTATATTGTTAACTAATTTTCCAACTGCATTCCCAATATTGGAGTTGGTTAAACTTGAAACATTCGTGCAGACACCACATTGACTGCATGTTCCTGATGTACCATTACTTCCTGAGCATTTATCAGCAATAACTTTATTTAAAAAATTTTCATTTGTTTTACCACTTTCTATATTTCCCAGAACGTAAAAAGGATTAGTGGAAGCGAATCCTCTTATTCCAATTTTCAAGAAATCTAATTTAAGAGCAGCTTTGGCTCTTTGATCAACTCCACTTCCATCTAGTGTCGGAATTTCATCTGTTTTTCCACAGAATTGAAATTGAATTGTTTGGGATTCTAAAGTAAGGGTCAAGCATGCAAATATTGCAAGAATTATAGTTTTATTGATCATTATCGATATTTTAAAGGTCAAATATAGGAAAATACTGCAATATGACTCGTATAATCTGTAAAATATTGCCTGCGTTTAAATTATACTACGATACCTGTTTTAAGGACTTTTCTATGAGTCCAGCGACTATTTCTAACTGTTCTTTGTTAATTACCAAAGGTGGTGCCAGTCTTATAATATGTCCGTGAGTTGGCTTTGCTAAAACCCCGTTTTCTGCAAACTTCATACAGAGATCCCAGGCAAGGTTATTGTCTTTTCTAAGGACAATTGCATTTAATAATCCTTTACCTCTAACCAATTCAATTATAGGATATCTCTGACTAAGATCAGTCATCATTTTTCTAAAGTATAAACCTGATTCTAGTGCCTTCTGGCAAAGATCTTCATCAACAACAACCCTTAAGGCTTCTGTAGCAACAGCACATGCCAACGGATTCCCTCCAAATGTTGATCCATGTTCGCCGGGCCTGATGCAAAGCATTATTTCATCATCAGCTAATACAGCAGAAACGGGCAAGACGCCTCCTGATAATGCCTTTCCTAAGATCAATATGTCAGGTCTTACATTCACATAGTCGCAGGCAAGCATTTTTCCGGTTCTGGCAATTCCAGTTTGTATTTCATCTGCAATAAAAAGAATATTGTTTCTTTTGCATAAACTAAAGCATTCTTGAAGATATTGATCACTGGGTACGACAACACCTGCCTCTCCTTGAATTGGTTCAATCAGAAATCCGGCAATTTCAGGATCTGAAACAATGTTTTTGAACGACTCAATATCATTATAAGGGATACGAATAATTCCCGGCAATAATGGGCCAAATCCCTTATAACTGGATGGATCATTTGATGCAGAGATTGCAGTTATTGTTCGTCCGTGAAAGTTTCCTTCAAGGACAACTATTTTGGCTTTATTTTCCGGAATTCCTTTCTTTTCATAAGCCCATTTTCGACAAAGCTTTACTGCTGTTTCAACTGCTTCCACACCTGTATTCATCGGAAGCACCTTGTCGTATTTAAAATATCGGGTTATGAATTCTTCATAAATTCCTAATTGATTATTATAAAATGCTCTTGAACTTAATGTGAATTTCTTTGCCTGTTGAATAAGTGCATTGATGATTCGAGGATGAGAGTGACCTTGATTAACGGCAGAATACGCGGATAGAAAATCAAAATATTGTTTCCCATCTGTATCATATACAAATACCCCTTCACCTCGCTCTAATACGACTGGGATGGGATGATAGTTATGAGCTCCGAATTTATCTTCAAGTTGTATATAATCGTTCTGCATCATTTGTTTGTTCTCTACCATAAATAAAAAATTATTATGCAAAATTAAGTAAATTTTTCTGATTTCTAAAGCCTTAATTATGCAGCTTTCGTTTGGTTATTAAAGTGAAGTTAATACTTTATGAATTTCTAAAACCTGAGGAATTAATGGATGCAATTCATCATTTACTATCACATAATCTGAAGCTTCAAGAAATTCTTTATCTGATTTTTGATTTTTCATTCTGTTGACAACTTCTTCATGGCTTATTTTATCTCTTGCCATAATTCTCTTAATTCGTAAAAGAAGAGGAGTAAATACAAGAACAATATGATCAACAGCTTGATGTTTTTGTACATCAAGGAGAAGAGCTGATTCTTTAATTACATAAGGAATATTTTTGTCGATAGTATGGATCCACTTTTCATAATCTTGAAAGACTTCAGGATGCACTATAGCATTCAGTTGTTTAAGAAGTTTCTCGTTTTGAAATACCTTTTTTGCAATGAATTTTCGATTTAATTCCTCATTGGTATAGCTTTCTTCTCCCAGTAATTCAATAATTGAATTCCTGAGTTTTGGAGAATTTTGTATTAATTTTTTTGCTTCTTTATCCGAGTTGTAAATGGGAATTCCCAAAGTCTTAAATATCTCCGCAACCGTAGATTTTCCGGAACCAATTCCTCCTGTTAACCCAACCTGTATCATACGATTTTTTCGATTAATTCAATGGTGCAATTGTGAATAGAATAAACATTCACATTGGGTTTAGGTTCTTCTTCTTCAATAATTGTTTTTACTCGTCGAAAAAAGTCTGTTTCAATTCGAATGGGGACAGAAATCTTTATGGATGCATTTTCATCAATGATTAAGTCTTCATATTGAATCAAGAATGTCTTAGCAATCTTAAGAATCGAATACATCGCCTGAGAAGGGCTGGTGATATGGTATTTGCTCAAAATATCTTTTTCAAGTATAGTAGCTTCTTGAAGTGTTAAAGAGGCGCTTGTTCTGTAGGCTTTTATCAGTCCACCGGTTCCTAGTAATACTCCTCCAAAATACCGAACAACAATCACTATGATATTTGTAAGTTCTAAAGAATCAATTTGCGCAAGTATAGGCTTTCCAGCCGTTCCTGATGGTTCGCCGGCATCATCAGTTCTAAAATTATTCTTATCTAAACCTAAACGATATGCGTAGCATAAATGCTTGGCTTTTGGATGTTCTTTTTGTACTTTTTCTATAAATAAAAGACAATCAGATTTGTCTTTTACGGGTGAACAATATGCAATAAATTTACTTGCTTTTTCAGTAAATATGGTGCTGCTTTCGCACAAAAGTGTCTTATAAGTTGCTATTTCCAAAATGAAATGAATAATATTGAAATAATAGCCAACAGATATCCAAGGAATTGACGCGAAGTATATTTTTCTTTAAAAAAGAAAAAACCTGTTATGCCTGAAAGTAAAATTACTGATATGTTGAGTAGTGGAAAAAAAACAGCTCCGTCAATTCCTTGATTTAAAGAAATATTTAAAAAGTCAATAGAAAAGTAATTCGGAATACCAAGTAGAATTCCATAAAACACTTCCATTTTGGAAATCTTATACGTTTTATTTAGGATTAAATATAATCCTCCGAAAATACTGCTACTCAAAAAAACCAAAGGAGTGAGATTTTCTCTTACTTGTAAATCCCAATCTTTTTTACTGCATAAAAGAAATAGAATTTCAATACCCGATGCAATAAGGAAGCTTGTCAGTAAGAGTTGTGTAGAGATTTTGTCTGATGAAGAATTCGCTGGATACTTAAATATTAAAAAGAGAGCAAGTGCTGATAATGCCAATCCAATGATCTGAATAGTGAGCACAGTTTCTCCTAAAAAGAATGCAGCTAATACTGTTGCAAAAACTGAAAGTTTCTGCACCATTGTGGTTATTCCCAATCCAGACGACTGTACGGATTTAGCAAATACAGTAAATCCGGTAATAAACATAAGTCCAATCAATATTGCAAAATAGAGTACTGTATGATTCTGGTGAAGCGATGCGTAATTTATTTTAAATAGACCGATTGAACTGCAAACCAAGTAGTTTATAAAAACGATATTAAAAACCTTAAGTTTTTTTCCTTGTAAAGAACGGAATAGCAGCCCCAAACTGAAGGTAAAAACTATACAAGCTATAACTGAAAGCATTTCGTTGCGAATGTATTAACAATTGATTGAATATTTTTGTGTTTTTTTTAACCTCCTTCAATTTGTTTGAGTCTACTTTTGTTGATGTATGGAATTAAAATAGGGTAAAGCCTATTGATTCAGTTTAACTCATCTTTAAAATTATAAAAAAATGACCATTATTGCCCTTTGTAGTTATATCGCTGTTGCAGCTGTTATTCTTACTTTTATCATGGATAGGTACTTTCATGTTGTAAAAAATTTCTTTGTAAGTGTACTTCAGAATTTTTGTGGTGGCTTATTTATTGTTTCAGGATTTGTTAAAGCAGTTGATCCATTGGGAACCGCTTATAAGATGGAAGAGTATTTTAAGGAATTTGAATATACTGCCAAAGGATCATTTTTAAATTTTTGTGCAGATATCTTTCCTCTGATGGCAAAATACGCAATTGGATTTTCTGTATTTATGATTGTTCTCGAAATAGTGGTAGGGATAATGCTGATAGTAGGTCATAAGCCAAGATTAACAAGTTGGTTGTTCTTTTTGACGATTATATTTTTTACGATTCTTACCGGATTTACATATATGACAGGATATGTTCCAACAGACGCGAATTTTTTCCAATTCTCAAAGTGGGGTGACTATAATTATGAGAACATGAGAGTTAAAGGTTGCGGATGTTTTGGAGATTTTATCAAGCTTGAGCCTAAGGTATCCTTTATTAAAGATTTATTTCTTCTTATTCCTTCGATTTTGTTTTTGTTTTTCCATAAAAAGTTTCACACAATATTCAGCAATGGAATCAGAAATGCCCTTGCAGTACTTTCGTTAGTAGGATTACTATTGTTTTGCTTAGCCAATTATAAATGGAATGAGCCGATGGTAGATTTCCGTCCTTTTAGTGCAGGAGCTGACATAAAGACTCAAAAGCAAGCAGAAGCAAAAGCAGAAGCCGATGTTGAAATTGAAAGCTGGAAATTGCAAAATATTAATTCTTCGGAAATTAAAATTGTAAAGAATGAAGAATATATGACCAATTTCAAATCGTATCCTAAGACAGAATGGAAGGTTATCGATCAGATAAAAACGAAAATGGCTATTCCGCGAACAAAAATTTCTGATTTTGCAATGTTTGATTTGGAAAATACAGAATATACCAACACGATTTTAGATGAACC
Organism: Saprospiraceae bacterium; assembly: GCA_013140975.1. Lineage (GTDB taxonomy): Bacteria > Bacteroidota > Bacteroidia > Chitinophagales > Saprospiraceae > Vicinibacter. The sequence goes on along the minus strand of JABFRV010000186.1, from coordinate 29,591 downwards.
GCGTTCAAGAATAATGATCAATTGCCCTAAGCTTTACTATACGACAACTACACAGGTGAACACTGTAATGGATACACTATGGAAAACAGATACTATCGTAAAAGATAAAAAATCAGCTCCGGAATATATCCAGTCAATAGCTGAAATAAAGGAAAAGAAAGTCAAGAGTAATACATATACCTGGAATGAAGAGTATAAAAAGAAATTTACTGAGAAGATAATACCTTTTCTCGATTCAGTTTATCAAGACAGCGTAAAAGCTTATATTGTTTGCGGTGGAGCTTCAGAAGACGCAATTGCGGGATTGTTTAATCAACTTCCAATGAAAGCCACAATCCTTCTAGCCGATGAAATCCTATTAAAAACCATCATGCGCTCGAATCCGGGTGTTGTTTTATGGAGAAACGGAAAGATCATCCAAAAATGGCATTTTAACCATCTTCCTGATATGACGGACATGAGAAGGGATTATTTGGACTGGAATGCCAGACCGATACATTAAAATAGTCTTTGAATTTCTTTGAAAAATGAAATTCTATATCTATTCGTTGTTGATTAATTGATTTACGATTAAATGACTGAAGATTGTAGAAGTATTAAGATTAATCAAAAATCTGAAATTATGTAATCTGCAATCTTCAATCAATCTATCGATAAGAGATTAAAATAGTTTCATTAAAAAAGCATCATACTTCCAAATTAGATTGATTAATTGATTTACGCTTAAAAGACTGAAGATTGTAGAAGTATTAAGATTAATCAAAAATCTAAAATTATGTAATCTGCAATCTTCAATAATTCTATCGATGTGAAGAGTAAATTAGTTTCGCCTTGCTCTTAGTTAAAAAACATTTGGAATTACTGCGTGTTTTTAATGGAAGCTGTTTTAAGGCTTTTTACAAAAATCGAAATTAGTTCATTGTTTTCTTGAAGTAAAGAAAATAAATTCTCACCCGATACAAAATTCATGGAGCTGATAATTTTCAAACAAACATATGTTTCACGTAATTCTTTTAGACATATCTTCATTTTATGAATAAAATCTTCGCGTGATTCCGCCGCCTGCGCTTCTCCATAATTCAATGCTGGCGATGTTGCTGAACGAATAATTTGATTACCCAGATGTTTTGCTGCTGGTTTTTTAGGCATGCTTTCCGTAATTTGAAGAACTTTACAAGAAATGGAAATTAGCCTTTCTTCGATATCATGAGCTTTCACGTGTAATTATTTAAAGCAAAAATAAAAACATTACTAAAAGGTTTATATCCAAACCACTGATATAAGTAATCATTAAGTACGATAATTTCAAAAATTGGGAGTTATTAATTACAAGTTCTTGTTTTCTGGTGTTAGCTTAAAAGATTCTAAAGATTTATTAAAAGTACAGAATTTTACTCTAAAAAAGCACTTAGGTCATCTATAACTTGAATCTGCTAGGTGGTCCGTCTATTGTTTAGGCTTATTCTATGAAAATAAGTCTCAAAAAATGCTATTTCTAGCTAATGTAGGCATTTTCTTATTAAGTCTCAATCCTTCTGGCTGACGATATCCTATTAAAAACCATCATGCGCTCGAATCCTGGAGCTGTTTTATGGAGAAACGGAAAGATTATCCAAAAATGGCATTTTAACCATCTTCCTGATATGACGGACATGAGAAGGGATTATTTGGACTGGAATGCCAGACCGATACATTAAAATAGTCTGCTATTTGTTTGCTGATTTGTCCAATATGGCTTTTCTTTGCGGCCTGTTAAGTGCTAAAGTGTATCCATGCTGAGTAGAAGAAATGTGCGCATCAAAGTGATGCAGCAATTATACAGTTTAATTCAGGATAAAGAACTAACCTTTAAGGATATTAAGGCTGGTTACTTTAAGTCTGTTCAGGATACATTTCATTTGTATCTGCTCAATCTATATAGCCTTTCAAAAGTCTGTTTCTTTTCTTTGGAAGATCATGCTATCAGGCTTAAAAAACACCTTAAAACAGAAGAAGATCTTAAATTTTCTGATAAATTATACACGAATCCTCTTGTAAAAAGTCTTGCTACCAACAACTCGTTAAATAATCTTATTCGCAAAGAAAAAATTGGTGCAGACATTGATGATGATATCTATCGGAAAATTTATAAAGAATTTACAAAGGAAGAAGTATTCAATAAATTTATTCTGAATGACAATAACACCAATGAAGAAATCATTGAATTATTGCTTGAATTGTTCCGGGTTTGTAGAAGGAATGAATTATTTAATGAAATAATGGACGACCACTATTCTTCCTGGTCAGACGATAAGTCTCTTGTAATTGGTGCGATTAAAAAGACATTGAAGATTCTGCCTTCTAATGGTGATATCGTTAGTGAGCATATTCCTGATAAAGAAACGATCATAGAATTTGGTGAAGTTTTACTTGAAAAGACGCATCAGGAAGATGAGTTCCTCGAAAATCTCGTAAAGCCAATTTTAATGAATTGGGACTCAGAGCGTGTAGCTATCATTGATCTCATTCTGATAAAGATGGCGATCACAGAAATGATCAATATTAAGACAATTCCACCTAAAGTAACTTTAAATGAATACGTTGAATTGGCTAAAATGTACAGCACAGATAAGTCGCAGGAATTTGTAAACGGCGTATTAGATAAGGCATTAAAAGAATTAACTGAAAGTAACAAAATAATTAAAGAAGGTAGAGGATTAGTTGAAGACTAAGAATTGTACCCACTTTATTTTTAATCATCATGCATTCCCGTATTGTTATTCTTGATTTTGGCTCACAGGTTACACAGCTAATCGCGAGGAGAATTCGCGAAATAAATATGTATTGTGAAATCCATCCATATTATAGATGGAATGAAATTGATAAAACCAATCTTCATGCAGTTGTTTTGTCCGGTAGTCCAGCTTCCGTTAGAGAGACAGATCATCCTTCCGTAGATTTAAATACCATAATTGATCATTATCCTGTTCTGGGTATTTGTTACGGAGCCCAGTTAACTGCAAACTTTTATGGAGGTTCTGTTGTGGCAAGTGGACATCGAGAATTTGGTCACGCAGAATTATCAAATATATCCAAAGATCCTTTTTGGGATGGAATTTCTGAGAAGTCACAGGTTTGGATGTCGCACAGTGATTCCATTATTGCTATTCCAGAAGCTTTTGAAAGAATTGCTTCTACATTAACAATTGAGAATGCAGCATTCAAAAAACGAGATTCTAAATTTCCGGCATATTTCGTTCAATTTCATCCAGAAGTTGTGCATACACCAATAGGTAAAGATTTATTCGAAAATTTCTTTCTAAATATTTGCGCCTTAAAAGCAGATTGGACTCCGGGTTCTTATATTCAGGAAACGGTTGAATCTATTCAATCTGAAGTCAAGGATGATGAAGTATTATTGGCTCTGTCTGGAGGAGTTGATTCATCAGTAGCAGCATTATTGCTACATAAAGCAATAGGTAATAAGTTGCATTGCTTTTTTATAGATAATGGATTGTTGAGAAAAGATGAATTTCAACTTGTACTTCATAGTTATAAGGAACTGGGATTAAATGTTAAAGGCATAGATGCTTCGGCTTATTTTTTACAATCATTAGATGGCGTAAGCGATCCTGAGAAAAAAAGAAAAATTATTGGAAAGTGCTTTATTGATGTTTTTGAAAAAGAAGCGACCTCTCTCCCTACAGTAAAATGGCTGGCACAAGGAACAATATATCCGGATGTCATTGAATCCGCTTCCGTACATGGTCCTTCCGTAACAATTAAATCACATCATAATGTAGGTGGACTTCCAGATACTCTTACATTAAAAATTATTGAGCCTTTACGATCATTATTTAAAGATGAGGTAAGAAGAGTTGGCAGGGAATTAAAATTACCGGAAGCAATTTTGCAACGACACCCATTTCCGGGTCCTGGACTTGCAATTCGAATTGTTGGTGATATAACGGAAGAAAAAATTAAGATTCTTCAGGAAGCAGATTCAATTTATATAGATCAGTTAAAAAAGAATGACCTTTATTCTAAAATCTGGCAGGCAGGCGCAATATTATTACCTGTTAAAACAGTTGGTGTTATGGGTGATGAAAGAACCTATGAATTTGTTCTTGCTTTGCGTGCTGTTGAATCTCTGGATGGCATGACAGCTCAATGGAGTTTTATCCCACATGATGTTCTTGCGGCAATCTCAAATGAAATTATTAATAAAGTTAAAGGAATTAATCGAGTCGTTTATGATATTAGCAGCAAGCCACCGGCAACCATTGAATGGGAATAAGCGATTGCTTATCTTTTTTTTATTTTTTTCTCTTTTGTTTTTTTCGCAGTGTGCAACGCGTAAAAGTATTCCTGTAAATACGCAAAAGAATCCTCCGGCGAAGCCAACAAGTGAGAAGCCTGTTAAAATAGATACAGTTGTTTGGAAAAACGAACCGGCAAAAAAAGCTGAAACTCCTGTTGTTACACCGAGTACAAATAAAAGTGATGAGGTAGTATATAAACCTACAGGGAAATATAAAAAAGAGATTGATCAGTTAAGAATTGTCGCTTTGGTGCCTTTTAAAACTTCGGGAAATGATACTTCTACATCAAGAATTAATTCAGCAAGTACGCGTTATGTTCATTTTTATGCAGGAATGAATATGGCAATTGATGAATTAAGTCGTGAAGCGGGAAAAAAGGTAGTTATAGATGTCTATGATTGTGAATCTGTTGAAGAAGCTGCTGTGTCATTGGCAAATTATAGTAATATGGCTCCACATATTATCATTGGTCCCCAGAAAGTCGAAGCATTAAAGTACGTTGCAACCTGGTCAAAAGATCATGAAACAACCTTGATTAGCCCTTGGGTGAGTAGTCCTAGTATAACCGAAGAAAATCCTTATTACATTCAGACTAAAGCGGGTCTGAGTGCACATTATCAGAATATCAATGAGCATGCAAGAGCAAAGTATCCTACTGAAAACATTATATTAATTTCTAAGTCCATTGATGAATCTAAGCTTAAAAATTTTAATGATTCTAATAAATACAAAGATATCGTTGAAAAAATAATTAAAGAAAATGATCTTGCAACGGGTGTTGATCCAATTATAACGCCAATGTTAAAAGAGACCGGACCTACAGTATTTATTTTACCAATGGCAAGTTCTAAAGATGAAAATTATATCTACCATTTTCTACGCCGTGTTGTTTCAGAAAAAACCAACAAGGAAATTATTGTGTATGGAATGTACAAATGGCTTGAGATGAAGGCGGATATTATTGATTACATGAATGTTTATAAAATAAGATTGAGTATTAGTAATTACTTTGATCAGGATAATCAAAATATTAAGTCCTTTAAGAAAAGATACTTTGACAAGTATCGTGAATTTCCATCTCAAGATGCTCTGGAAGGATATGATGTAATGAAATATTCAATTCGAAATCTTCGGGCACACGGTTCTGATTTTCAATTTAAAAACCTACCGCCGCATATCTCTTATTTAGAAACTATGTTCGATATTAAACCGATTCATAAACTTATAACTCCTGGGGGAGCTCCGGTTTTACAATACTATGAAAATGCATATGTGAAAATAGTTGAGTTAAGAAATAACAGATATAGAATCGTTGAGTAAGGGTTTGCTTTGTTTTCTAACATGTTTAGCTGTTAAGAAGCTTAAACTCATGATGAGCTATCAAGAACATTTAGGAATTTGAATATTTAGTCTGTCTTTCGATTAAATATTCTTAATAGATAATCCCTTTTATCTGATTTTTCACTAAAAATCCTTCAAAATTAGTTAATGTATAGCTACATTTGCCATCGAATCATTAGCATATCCGGCTGTTCATTATAAGAAATTGCAAAGAGGTTGATTTAATGTTTTTTACATTTTTAGTTTATAATATTATTTCAATTTTCTCTTAAAGAACTAGCATTCTATCATCTATCTGAGTTTATCAAAAATCGTAATCTATACAATAGAATACATTGTTAATTTTGGTTCTATTTTAAGAAGTCTTGCTTCTTAAAAGATGAATTTAGAAATTAAAAGTTTTAGCAAATAATTGAAAATCAGGTATTTAGATAAGCTATTTAACTTTTACTATATATTGAAAATAAATAAATATAAATTTATGAATATTCTCCATCAAGAATCGGTTGTTTTTCAGAAAAGCAAGGCTTTTCGTTTGATAAGTTTGATTCTTTCATTTCTTACCATTTCTATATTTCTCTCTGCCCAACCATGGATGGATAAGGCTTTTCAGTCTAAGTCTCCAAACTTCTTAAGTATTCAAAAAGAAGCCAATGACTACTGGAGTGTAAGAAATATCAAGGAAAAGGGAAAAGGGTATAAAGCATATAAAAGATGGGAATGGTACTGGCAATCTAGAGTGATAGAAGATGGAAGTTTTCCTGCTGCTAACCATACAATTAATCAATTTGATCGATATGTGAAAAGTCAGAAGAATCAAACTAGAAGTATGCCTGCAAATTGGACTTCACTTGGACCTAACTTCTCTCCCGGAGGTGGTTATGCAGGTGTTGGAAGAATTAATTCCATTGCTTTTCACCCTTCTAACGTAAATATATTTTATGTAGGAGCTGCAGGAGGAGGACTATGGAAAACTACAGATGGTGGCGTCAACTATACAACTTCTACAGATTTATTGGGATCATTAGGCGTTTCCGGAATTGCTGTTCTGCCGTCTAATCCAGATGTAATTTTTATCGCGACTGGTGATGGAGATGGTTTTGATAATTATTCAATCGGAGTTTTAAAATCAACTAATGGAGGAACAAGTTTTTCAACTACCGGTTTAAATTGGAATATAACGAATTTTAGAGTAATTAGAAAAATTATTCTTGATCCGGATAATGAGAATTCAATGATGATTGCAAGCTCTTTTGGAATTTGGAGAACCACAGATGGGGGAGCAAATTGGACATCAGTTCAATCAGGTAATTTTTATGATATTGAAGCAAATCCTGATGGATCAACAAACATTTTTTATGCTTGTACGAGAAACATGCTATTTAGATCAACAGATAATGGAGCTACTTGGTCAAATGTTCAAACAATTCTTGGCACCAATAGAATAGCTTTGGCAATAGCTCCTTCAGACGACACACATGTTTACGCTTTGTGTTCAGATTCAATAAACAGCGGATTTAAGGCTTTTTACAGAAGTACTAACAGTGGGAGTTCATATACTTTGAGGTCTAGCTCACCCAATTTATTAGGCTGGGAAACAAATGGAAGTGACGTAGGAGGCCAGGGATGGTATGATTTGGTAGCAACCGTTGATCCTACAAATAAAGATATAATATTTGTGGGTGGAGTAAATACCTGGAAATCAGTTGACGGAGGAGCGAATTGGACAATAAATACGCATTGGTTTGCAGGAGCGGGTCCACCTGCAGTTCATGCTGATAAACATGCATTTGAATGGAGAGGAACAACACTTTTTGGAGGAAATGATGGAGGAGTTTATAAAACTTCTAATGGTGGAACTACATGGACAGAAATAAGCGGAAATTTAACGATCAGCCAAATGTATAGACTTGGAGTTTCAGCCTCAGATGGAAAAGTTATTTGTGGCCTTCAGGATAATGGAACCAAATTAAGAAGCTCAGGAGGAACCTGGACTGATGAAATTGGTGGCGACGGAATGGAATGTAGCATACACCCGACTTCATCAAATATAATGTATGGAGAATATCAAAACGGTGGGTTACACGGCTCAACAGACGGAGGAATTAATTGGAGACATATTAGGGACAGTATTCCAGGGGATCCAAATGGTTCTTGGATTACTCCACATTCTTTAGATCCTGTTTCTTCTTCAACTATTTATGCCGGATATACTAAAGTATGGAAATCTATTAATAATGGAACAAGTTGGACAGACATTAGTGGAGCTATTTTTGGTGGAAATTTAACGATTCTCAATGTGGCGCCTTCAAATAATCAGATTATATATGCAGGAAGATCCAATGTTTTGTATAGAACTACAAATGCTGGAACTACATGGGATTCTCTTTCCTCACCTGGATCCAATACTAATATGATAGCAATACATCCAACAGATCCTAACACATTATGGGCTGTAAGACAAAATTATTCAGCCGGTGCGAAAGTGTATAAATCAACAAACGGGGGTTCTACTTGGACAAATGTCTCAGGAACTTTACCAAATATTCCTGCAAACTGCATTGTCTATGATCCCTGTACTTTGGATGGAATATATGTTGGAATGGATGTAGGAATTTATTACAGAGATAATTCATTATCTGATTGGGTTTTGTTTAGCGATCAGTTGCCAAATGTCGAAATACAAGAACTTGAAATTCTTAAATCAACGAATAAAATTTATGCTGCAACTTATGGAAGGGGATTATGGTCTTCGGATCTCTACAATAGTACTCCTTTGATTGTAATTACATCAGGGACGATTATGAATGAATCCTGTACCGGCAATGATGGAAGCATTGTATTGAATTTTACGAATATTCCAAATGGAACTTACACAATTAATTATAAAAAGAATGGAGTTGCGGCTTCCGCAAGTCGAACCATAAGCTCAAATACTACTACTTTAATTAATCTTGGTTTTGGAACGTATTCGGATTTTAGCATTACACACAATGGATGCACCGGATTTTTAGCAGGACCGATTACAATCATTAAATCAGATACTGAGCTTCCTCAAATAACTTGCCCATCAAACATCGCAATGTCAAATAATTCAGGTTTGTGTACTGCAATTGTAAGCTATACAACACCTGTTGGTACTGATAACTGTCCCGGGCCAACTACAATCCAAACTGCAGGTCTTGCAAGTGGATCAGAATTTACAAAAGGTGTGACAACAAATACCTTTAGAGTAACAGATACAAACGGGAATACAAGAACTTGTTCTTTTACAGTTACAGTGAATGATACAGAATTGCCAGTAATTGCTTGTCCTGCCAACATCGTAACAGGCAATGATGTGGGTGTTTGCACTGCTATTGAAACGTATACTACACCTGTTGGAACAGATAATTGTACAGGTCAAACCACAGTACTTACTGCAGGTCTTGCTAGTGGATCAGCATTTCCAAATGGTGTTACTACGAATACTTTTACAGTAACAGATGCAAGTGGAAATACAAAAACATGTTCCTTTACAGCTACAGTGATTGATACAGAATTACCAGTAATTTCCTGTCCTGCCAATATCACAACAGGTAATGACGCTGGAATCTGTACAGCAGTTGAAACTTATACTACACCTGTTGGAACTGATAATTGTACAGGTCAAAGTACAGTACGCACTACAGGTCTTGCTAGTGGATCAGCATTTCCAATAGGTGTTACTACGAATACTTTTACAGTAACGGATGCAAGTGGAAATACGAAAACATGTTCGTTTACTGTTACGGTGAATGATACAGAATTACCAGTAATTACTTGTCCAGTAAACATTGTAACAGGCAATGACGCCGGAGTATGCATAGCAGTCGAAACTTATGCTACACCTGTTGGAACTGATAATTGTACAGGTCAAAGCACAGTGCTCACTGCAGGTCTTGCAAGTGGATCAGCATTTCCAAAAGGTGTTACGACGAATACTTTTACAGTAACAGATGCTAGTGGAAATACAAAAACTTGTTCGTTTACTGTTACTGTGAATGATACTGAGTTGCCTGTAATTACGTGTCCAGCGAACATTATAACAGGCAATGATGCGGGAGTGTGCACAGCAGTTGAAACGTATACTGCTCCTGTTGGAACTGATAATTGTACAGGTCAAAGCACAGTACGCACTACAGGTCTTGCAAGCGGATCAGCATTTCCTATAGGTATTACTACGAATACTTTTACAGTAACGGATGCAAGTGGTAATACAAAAACATGTTCGTTAACTGTAACTGTGAATGATACAGAATTACCAGTTATAACTTGTCCAGCTAATATTACAAATAACAATGACGTCGGAGTGTGCTCAGCTGTTGCAACATATGTTGCTCCTGTGGGAGCCGATAATTGTACAGGTCAAAGTACAGTACGTACTATAGGTCTTGCAAGCGGAACAGCATTTCCGGTAGGAGTAACAACGAATACATTTACAGTAACGGATGCTAGTGGAAATACTAAAACATGTTCTTTTACGGTGATTGTGACAGATAATGAATTGCCGGCGATTAGTTGTCCAGCAAATATTGTAACTAATAATGATCCTGGAGTCTGTATAGCAGTCGAAACTTACGCTACACCTTCTGGAACAGATAATTGCACAGGTCAAAATACAGTACGCACTGCAGGTCTTGCAAGCGGATCAGCATTTCCAAAAGGTGTTACGACGAATACTTTTACAGTAACTGATGCAAGTGGAAATACAAAAACATGTTCGTTTACCGTAACAGTGAATGATACAGAATTGCCAGTAATTGCTTGTCCATCGAACATTGTAACGGTCAATGATGCGGGAGTATGCACAGCAATTGAAACGTATACTACTCCTGTTGGAACTGATAATTGTACAGGTCAAAGTACAGTACGCACAGCAGGTCTTGCAAGCGGATCAGCATTTCCAAAAGGTGTTACTACGAATACTTTTACAATAACTGATGCAGCTGGTAATGCGAAAACATGTTCCTTTACAGTGACTGTGAATGATACTGAATTACCTGTAATTACTTGTCCAGCCAACATTGTAACTAGTAATGATCCCGGCGTGTGTACAGCTATTGAATCGTACACTACACCTTCAGGAACTGATAATTGTTCAGGACAAAATACAATACAAACTGCAGGTCTTGTAAGCGGGTCAGCATTTTCATCAGGCGTAACAACAAATACATTTAAAGTAACAGATGCAAGTGGAAATACAAAAACATGTTCCTTTACAGTAACAGTGAATGAAACAGAAGTGCCATCAGTAACTTGTCCTGCTAACATTGTGCAAGGAACTAATACTGGTCAATGTCAGGCAAATGTCACGCTTGCAGGAGCTACTGCAACAGATAATTGTCAAGTTGATGGCATAACTTATTCGCCTGCAAGTGGAAGTCTGTTCAGTCTTGGAGCTAGTACGGTTATAGTTACAGCAACAGATGTGAGTGGAAATACAAACACGTGTTCTTTTACAGTTACCGTGAATGATACAGAATTACCCATTATTACTTGTCCAGCTAACATAGTAATAGGAAATGACAACGGAGTGTGTACTGCAGTTGAAACTTACACTACACCAAGCGGAACAGATAATTGTACAGGTCAAAATACAGTACGCACTACAGGCCTGGCAAGCGGATCAGTATTTCCAAAAGGTGTTACTACGAATACTTTTAAAGTAACAGATGCAGCTGGAAATACTAAAACATGTTCATTTACAGTGACTGTGAATGATACTGAATTACCAGCAATAACTTGTCCTGCTAATATTGTTACCAATAATGATCCTGGAGTTTGTACAGCAGTTGAAACATATGCTGCTCCTTCCGGAACAGATAATTGTACAGGACAAAGTACAACACGGACTGCCGGCCTGGCAAGCGGATCAGCATTTCCGACAGGGGTAACAACGAATACTTTTACAGTAACGGATGCAAGTGGAAATACTAAGACATGTTCTTTTACGGTTACTGTCAACGAAACAGAAGTTCCTTCAGTAACGTGTCCTGCTAACATAGTGCAAGGAACTGATCCTGGTCAATGCAATGCAATAATCACGCTAGTAGGTGCTACAGCAACAGATAATTGTCAATTGGATAATATTACTTATGCACCGGCAAGTGGATCTACATTCAATACGGGTACTACTTCAGTTATTGTTACAGCAACGGATGCAAGTGGAAATACTAATTCATGCTCCTTTACAGTTACAGTGAATGATAATGAATTGCCGGCAATTACTTGTCCCGCTAACATCATAACAAGTAACGACGCAGGAGTGTGTACAGCAATTGAAACTTATTCAACACTTTCTGGTTCAGATAATTGTTCCGGACAAAGTACAGTAAGAACAGCAGGCCTTGCAAGTGGATCAGCATTTCCAATTGGTATTACGACGAATACCTTTAAAGTAACAGATGCAGTTGGAAATACAAAAACATGTTCCTTTACAGTGTCAGTTAATGATAACGAATTGCCTGCAATTTCTTGTCCTGTTAATATCACATCAAATAATGATGTGGGAGCATGTACAGCAGTCGAAACATATACAACACCTTCCGGAACAGATAATTGTACAGGGCAAATTACAACTCGTACTTCAGGTCTTGCAAGCGGATCAGCATTTCCGATTGGAGTAACTACAAATACATTTAAAGTAACGGATGCAAGTGGAAATACAAAAACATGTTCTTTTACAGTTACGGTGAATGATAATGAATTGCCAGCAATTAGTTGTCCAGCTAACATCGTAACAACTAACGACGCGGGAGTGTGCACAGCCATTGAAACTTATGCAACACCTAGCGGAACAGATAATTGTTCAGGCCAAAGCACAACACGAACTGCAGGTCTTGCAAGCGGATCAGCATTTCCGAATGGAGTAACTACAAATACATTTAAAGTAACGGATGCAAGTGGAAATACAAAAACATGTTCTTTTACAGTAACAGTGAATGATGCTGAATTACCAGCAATTACTTGCCCCGTTAACATTGTAACTAGCAATGATGCGGGAGTGTGCACTGCATTTGAAACTTATTCTACTCCTATGGGTACAGATAATTGTTCAGGACAAAGTACAACACAAACAGCTGGACTTGCGAGTGGTTCCGCATTTCCAAAAGGTGTTACTGCCAATACATTTAAGGTAACAGATGCTAATGGAAATACAAATACATGTTCTTTTACTGTAACAGTTAATGATTCAGAATTACCAGCAATTACTTGTCCTTCTAACATCGTAACAGGCAATGATGCGGGAGTGTGTACAGCAGTTGAAACGTATACTTCTCCATTGGGAACAGATAATTGTTCTGGTCAAAGCACAATGCAAACTGCAGGTCTTGCAAGCGGATCAGCATTTCCGAATGGAGTAACAACAAATACATTTAAAGTAACGGATGCGAGTGGAAATACAAAAACATGTTCCTTTACAATAACAGTGAATGATAACGAATTACCTGTTATTTCTTGTCCTGCTAACATTGTAACTGAAAATGATCCAGAAGTATGTACAGCTGTTGAAACTTATGCAACGCCTGCTGGTGCAGATAATTGTACAGGACAAAATACAATACAAACTGCAGGTCTTGCAAGCGGATCAGCATTTCCGAATGGAGTAACAACAAATACATTTAAAGTAACGGATGCGAGTGGAAATACAAAAACATGTTCCTTTACAATTACTGTATATACAACTGCAGTTGAAATCTGTGATAATAATATAGATGACAATTGCGATGGTATTATTGATGATGGTTGTTGCGAACCTCCGGTAATTACAGATTGCCCTTCTTATATTTCTGTAAATACAACAACAAATACTTGTAAGGCTAATGTAAATTATTCAGTTTTAGCAACCGGAGATCCAACTCCAACGTATACTTATGTTTTCTCAGGTGCGACTAACTCTTCCGGTGCAGGTACTGGAACAGGTTTAGTTTTTGATAAAGGTGTTACAAATGTTGCGGTAACTTCTACCAATGGATGTGGTGATAATGCAATTTGTAATTTTACAATAACTGTCAATGATGTGCAAATACCTGCAATTACTTGTCCAGCGAATATGATTGAAAATGCTATTCCGAATACATGCAGTAAGACTGTTACTTTTACTGCTCCCGTTGGAACTGATAACTGTTCTGGTTCCACAACAGTGCAACTGAATGGACTACCTTCCGGATCTACATTCAATACAGGAATAACCACAAATACATACAAAGTAACTGATGGATCGGGAAATACGAAAACTTGTAGTTTTACGATTCAGGTAAAAGAACCAATATTGCCAACGCTCACTTGTCCTGCTAATATTGTAGAAGACGCAGACCCAGGTGAGTGTTCTGCAATTGTTATTTATACTGTGACTTCATCGGACAACTGTCCTGGATTGAATGTTAGTTATACTCAATTAAGTGGAACAGAGTTTATTGTAGGTATTACAACGGTAACGGTATTGGCGACTGACGCAAGTGATAATACTAAATCTTGTTCTTTCACAGTTACAATTAATGATATAGAAGATCCGGTTGTTAGCTGTCCTGATATTGAAAAGATATTGGACATTGGCGCTAACACGGCCATTGTAAATTTATCAGTAAATGCAACCGACAATTGCAGTAATGTAACAACAACATTTATTCCAGTAAGTGGAACTGCATTTGAATTTGGCACAACTGCAGTAACTTCCACAGTTACTGATGATGCAGGAAACAGTACAACTTGTAATTTTAATGTTCATGTGATTGATCTGGAACCGCCAGTGGCTACCTGTCCGTTAGAGGATGTAGAATTGGATGCAATTGAAGGCCATTGCTTTGGTGAAGCTGAATATTCTACTTCGTATTCAGATAATGTTCAAGTAGACTATTCTTATTTTGATCCATATACTTCTAATTCAAGATATGATGTTGGAACAACAGTAGTCACATATACAGTAGTAGATATTGCTGGTAATAGTAATTCATGCACATTTAATGTAATTGTTTATGACACTCAGGATCCTGTCTTGACCTGTCCTGATACAATGAAGATACAATTAAATGCAGGTGTTTGTAATAAAATAGTATGGTATACTTCTTCAGCTTCTGATAATTGTGCCGATCCTACGATTGTTTATACTCCTTCAAATGGAAGTACACTTGGAATTGGCAATGCTGTTGTTAATGGAACAGTTACGGATGGTTCAGGAAATACTTCTACATGTAAGTTTGTTGTAAGTATAAAAGCTGCGGCAGAAATTTGTAACAATAATATTGATGATGATTGCGATGGCTTAACGGATGAAGGTTGCAATGATACAGATGGTGATGGAATTGATAATTCAGTAGATAATTGCAAGACAATTGCTAATCCGGGTCAGGAAGATTCTGATTGTGATGGAGTAGGGAATGTCTGTGATGTTTGCGCGGGAGGAGATGATAAGATTGACAACGATAATAATGGTTTGCCGGATTGTAAAAACAAGCCTGCTAATTATTCCAGTCTTCCTGCAAGTTGGAAATGTGGAAGCAATAAAGCATATGTATGTCATATAGTTGGAAATTACAAATCGACTTGCGTAACCTGGAGTTTGGTTCAAGCCCATCTAAATCATGGCGATTATCTAGGACCTTGTAATCAGGTTAAGTGTAATACATTGTCTAAAGATGAAAGTGATATGCCAAGCCTGGAACAATTTGGCTCAAATTATGATGACGAACTATCTATTGATATTACTCCTAATCCGAACGATGGAAATTTTGTTCTGCATCTGGATGGACTTCAACAATATCATGGAATAATAGAGATAGTTAATATTGCCGGAAAGGTTATATATTATTCTGAAATAGATAATACTGAAAATCACGTACATCTCAATCTGGATTTAAGAAACTTGGTTGAAGGGAATTACTTATTAAAGTATAAGGATAAAGAATATGTATTTAATAAGTTGATTGTTGTCGTAAAATAGATTTAAGTGTAGCATTATAAGGAATTAGACGCAACTTGTAAGCTTAAGCTAGTAAATGATAATATCGGAATTCAAAATATTTATATCTCGCTTACAGTAGCTTAGAATATAGAATAATAAAAAATGCCAATCGAATTGACGCGATTGGCATTATTTATTACTTAATTTTATTAAATCCATTATGTATCGAAATTGTTGTAAGATTATATTTTCTTGTGAAATTAATTTTTCGAGAACTAATTATAGTAACGCGGATTTAAAGTTCGGCTTTTTCTAAGTATAATTCTCATCGGATATAGATCGACTTTGATTATTGTTAGAAAGTATCAGAACGATCCAATTCGCACATGGATAGGAATATCCAACATATTTTATTTTGATGTGGCTCTGTGTTCCTTCTGATTTTATAGAACTTGGTCATCGATTTCATGGATTGTTGTATGAATGGGAGTTTTGTCTAGAACACTTGAATAGTTTACAGTTTTTAGGTATTGTCATTTATTCATTGTTAAATTTTATACACAACTTTAAAACATGCAATGCCTAACATATACTTTATAAGTTTAATATAATTTGGTTTCAAATAAAACAAAAAAAATAGAACATTCCTCAACAATTCGTTAACTTTGCGGTAAGGCGAAATAATTATTTCTTATTATTAATTAGACCAAAATAAAAATATATTTATGAAAAAAATCTTTTATTTTTTAGCTATAATGATTTGTGTTGGCTTGGCTGATGTAAAAGCACAAGAGGCCTTTTTAGGCGTTAATGGAATCTTAGTCCTGCAATCTGGTCCTGTTCAAAATTCATACACTATGGATATTCCAAATCCAAACCAAAGTTCACTTCAAATGGAAAAAACGTATGAAAAAATTTGGAATCGATGGAAGTATATCCACCATTCTGTAGACATGAATACAAAAAAAATCACTTTTGTATTGGATAGAAGTTCGAATAGAAATTCCTGGACGAATGAAGATTGGAATGATTATATATCTAAAGCCCGTTAAATTTATTGACTATGAAAAAATTTACTACATTAAGAATACTGATTGCAGCATTTACCAGCTTATTGTCTAATTATGCTTCAGCTCAAGCCAATTGTAAAACATATACAGTAACATATGGCGATTTTGGCCAGTGCATTTGCACCCCCGAACCAGGTCTTGATTACAGCTGCAATTTTGGTGAAGCTGAAGGCTCTCAAGAAAAACCTTTCACAGATGTTCCGCCTCCTGGTTATGGAGGGCCAATTACTTCTGTGTACTTTGAGGTATTTGGACAATGTGACGCTACGCTAGATGGGAATTTAAATGGTTTTCCAATTGGAACTTCAACTGTCACAGGTACTAGTTGCTCTTGTTATGAATCCTGCCCAACTCCGTTGCATACGGTATATACAGGACATCCTCCTGGTTATTCTGTCGGAGGCGTTAACAACATTCAAATTGTAAGTTTTGAATTTAGTAATAGCGGTGAAATTTCATGCTATAATTCTGTTGACGTAACTGTATGTTATTCATCACTTTCTACAGTTCCAACACTAGGAGAATGGGGCCTTATAACATTTTCTATGTTGCTCTTATCAGTCTGCATGGTATATATGTTAGGTTTTCGATTGTCACTAGGGGGTTTTGGCAGCGTTTATGCGGGTGCCGGAATTCCATTTGACGCTCCTACATATTTCAAAACGCTAGTTGCAGTGTTGCTTGTTACTAGCTTATGCTTCAGTATATTCGTTAATTATTTTGGATATTC
Organism: Saprospiraceae bacterium; assembly: GCA_013140975.1. GTDB lineage: Bacteria > Bacteroidota > Bacteroidia > Chitinophagales > Saprospiraceae > Vicinibacter. Next base: position 12,227 of record JABFRV010000186.1, on the reverse strand, counting down.
TCTAACGGATGCAGATGTTCCGGGTATTCTGATCAACTCACCAATACTTGCTTATGCGATTCATCTTTGGAAAATGTCAAAGAAGAATTAGTAATTTACCTAAGTTATAAATAAAGAGTTGGCAAGTTTTCATATTTGTCAACTCTTTTTTTTAGTTAAACTCCAATGATTCTTGAAATCTGCCTGAATGAAAAGGCTGCATAGCAAACAATCGCTTTGATATAAACCCATTCAATGCCGGAAAGTGAATTAAATATGAAGATGTGTATTAGGTGGTTCTGACTTTACAAATCATTCGGATCGAATGTAAAAGACTGGATTGCTGGTTCAAAAGCAGGACCTGTAAAACACTTCCATAAGAATTATTGGATTAGAAAAATGCTCTTACTCTAAACTTACAGCTTACTGATCATTGCTTACCTTATTATATTATGTTATAATAATAATTTTAATTTATAAAGACAAAATTGTGATATTCAACCATTAATATATTCTCTTTATTTATAATGTAATAAGCAGTTAAAATAAGGTAATAAGTATCCTTAAGAATTCAATAAATATAATTAGCTTTATGAGTATATATAAGTAAACCAATTTTGAAACCAACTAACCAAATTAGCCTACTTGTGTACTGCTTTTCTGCAATACTTATAGCTTCTATTCTGCTTTCTTGCCAAATAAATTAAGATTGACCTATTATTAATTAAAATATATCTAAAATTAAAATTATGAAATTAGCCATCTTGTTAGCCTTTTTATTAAATAATGCGTTTACTCCGCCGCCACCAATCATGGCATGGAATCTAGTTCATAATCGGGACGGAATCAAGATTTCTTATGATATTTATTCTTGTCATGGAGCCCCAATGTTATTTTGGAAAATGGAAAACTCTTCAGGGCAAAATAAATTCATTCGTGTTAAAGGCACAATTGTGGAAGGAAATTATTCACAAGCAATAGCTTTTTCAGTAGAGTTAACTACTAATGGTCTTGAAGGTAATTGCAATCAAGCAATTATGCCAAGTTCACCTTGTATTTCTCTTATTCATACGTTTGTAAATCCTCAAATTAGTTTAACCGTAAACTAAATTTATCGATTAACTATATTTCAATTTCAAATAAAATATATGAAAAATTTATTAAAAATAATCTTTAGTTTAAGTTTTATAATTTGGAGCATTGGCAATGTTAGCTCTCAAACTCCAGGTATAAATTTAACGACCATAGGAGCTATTAATTTAAATAGTGATTGGTCCATCGGTTGGCGATTTTCAACGAATGTTGCATTATCCATAAGTGCACTTGGTGTTTTTGATGAAGGTTCAGATGGATTAAGCAGTAGTCATCCGGTTGGTATTTATTCGGATGCAGGAGTTCTTCTTGCCACTGGAACAGTTCCAGCTGGAACAGGAGGTACATTGAATGGAGCTTTTAGATATGTAAGTATTGCCCCGGTTATTTTACAGCCCGGGACATATAGAGTTGTAGCTTTGCATCTTTTAACTGGCGGTGATACATACGCGTTTAATTCAACAGGAACATTTCATCCTAATGTAACTTGGATTAGCGGTGCTTATTCTAATAGCGCTACACTAGTTTTTCCTACTACTTTATTAGGTTCAGGAACATCTTGGTTTGGAGGGAATTTCATAGCAGGGCCTTTGGAAGGTGTACCTACACTTGGCGAATGGGGTCTTATAACTTTTTCTATGTTGCTCTTATCTGTCTGCATGGTATATATGTTAGGCTTCCGCTTGTCACTAGGGGGTTTTGGCAGCGTTTCTGCGGGTGCCGGAATTCCATTTGACGCTCCTACGTATTTCAAAACCCTAGTTGCAGTGTTGCTTGTTACAGGCTTATGCTTCAGTATGTTCGTTAATTACTTTGGATATTCTCTGACAGATGCAGATGTTCCGGGTATCCTGATCAATTCACCAATACTTGCTTATGCGATTCATCTTTGGAAAATGTCAAAGAAGAATTAGCAGCTTACATAAGATATAAAAAAGAGTTGGCAAGTTTTACATATTTGTCAACTCTTTTTTTTTAGTTAAACTCCAATGACTCTTGAAATCTGCCTGAATGAAAAGGCTGCATAACAAACAATCGCTTTGATATACACCCATTCAATGCCGGAAAGTGAATTAATAATGGAGATTATTTTAGAAGAAAAAGAAGACAGATTCAGGGACGGCAAAAACGACGCGCCTGAGCGAAAAAACAATAAATAGCAGTAAAATTCAATTGCTAGACAAATTGCTAAACTAACAAAGGAGATCAGTACATTAATAGCTTTGGGTCGGAATAATATCAATGAGGAGATCCATAGATTAATCAATATTATAAATGGCAATGCAATAAAGTATTTAAAAGAAAAAGTTGCATGACCGGATTTCACCTCCATTGTGTTGGCGGGATTATTATTCAAAGAATTATTCGCAACCGGAGTAATAGACACAAGGGTAAATCGAGTATCATGGTCTCTTTCAGGATTTGCAGCAGGTAAAGTAAAATTGAGACTTCCTTTTATTTTATGAGGTCTGCCATCAAGGGCTTGGGCATACATTTTAGCTCCATCAAAAAAATCCGTAATACTTGAATTGCATAGCTGATGATACAGATATAAAGAGACTTTTCCGGCAGGTGTTTTTTCATATAATAAAAATGAAAGAAAATACAAGCATATAAAAAGCAAAAAACTAAGATTAATTTTTCTGTTGCCAAGCATAGTTTTTCCTTTAATTTCTAATCCAGTTTACAAAATATAGTAATGCAATAAAAATAAATATTGCCTGCCAGAATTCTACATGAAAGAAATCAAACCAAGAATTGGCATGAATACCGATCAAATAAAGAGAGACAATTCGAAGAAGATTTAGGGCAAAAAGTAAAGCACACCCAATTGCGATTCCCTTAAACTTCTTTCTTATGCTGGCAGAAGGGTATAGTGTAATAGCAGTTATAAGCATTATCATGGGTGCGACTGCATCACAACCTTTGGAAACATTCATCGAGAATTGTGGCCCGCTTAATTCTGTATCTTCCGTCTTTTCAAGATTATATCCAAACAAATTCAGAACTACTGCAGCCAAGCTAGAATAAATTCCACCAATAGGTTTCTCAACGGTATTTTGATAAGTTGTGCTCCTGGGAAGAAGAAGTAAAGCGATTAATATGCCGATAAACAAAATCCAGATTCGAATCATAAATTGTTATTAATTAATGGTTGATATGTGAATGACTAAAAGATTATATTGTAAGAATCCGACAAAGTAAGTAAAACTATATTGTATTTTCAATAAATTATTAAATAATGGCATTGTTTATTTTAAAATAATGAAGATGTGTATTTGGTGCTTCTGGTTCATAAGTGTGCCCTGTAAACCTCTGACTTAAGAATTCTTGGATTAGAGAAATGTGATAGTATATTGGATTAGAAAAATGTCCTTACACTAAGCTTACAGCTTGCCACTTATTGCTTACCCGATTTTATTATTTGTCAATTTATAAATTTAATTTATCACACAATATTATAATAATCAACCCTTAATACATTCTATTTATTTATAATGTAATAATCTTTAAAAGAAAGTTAATAAGCATACTCTAAATTTCAGTAAATAGATATAGCTTTGATGTTGTATGAACCAATCTTGAAGCCAACTAACCAAATTAGCAAACTTGGATATTGCTCAACTGCAATAGTTGTACCTTCTAAAAGTTTTACATACCCAATTAATTAAGTTGTGCAGAATATCAAATGATAATAGCTGATTGGGATAATTCCTTATCAGCTTTTTTTTTGAATAACTTTATTGCTATCTAGATCATTTTATAGTTAAGATTCAAACGTACCTTATGATCCGATTCTGGATATTATTTTTAAGCGTACTTGCAGCCTTCTATTGGTTAAATACTACATATTGGTATATAGAATACCTTGCTGCTCCTTCTTTGCATTTTTATTCTTTTATTTCAGCAGGTATATTGAATCTGTTCGGTTATGGCATTACCGTATATCAGGGGAATATGTCAGGAAAGTTATTTAGCATGAGTATTGCAACGGGATGTGATGCCATTGCTCCAATGTTTATGCTTATAAGCGCAATCGGTTTCTATACTTATGGTTCACTAAGGAATAAGTTATTAGGTATATTACTTGGCTGTAGCATTGTTTTTGTTTTAAATATAGTCAGAATTATCAGTCTCTATCTCATTGGAATTTATGCCAATGATTGGTTTGAGTTTTTTCATCTGGAATTTTGGCAGGTGTTGTTCATTCTGGTGGCCATGATTTATTTTTTGTATTGGTTAAGAAAGTATTCTGAATAGAACATGCTAGACTCTAAAAAAATAATATTCAGTGTATTAGTCTTGTTAAGCAGCTATTTTCTATTTGTGCTTCTTCTTCAGAAATCAATTCTCGGGCGGAACCTCGTCCACAGTATTCACAATAAAATCAATTCAAATCTAACCAATGTCTTTGAGCACACCGGCCTGTATGCACAGGCACTGAATGGAAAGCCCTACAAAGTAAGCGGAGAAATATCCTTCACTTTACAGGGTTCTCCTCCGGCTAAGAATTACGATACAAAATTGATTTTCGTAAATACCAAGAAATTATTAGACGACATTAAAGCAAATAATCTCGATGGTAAGGTCTCTATGTTAATGGATATGGGTGATTACCGTTTTTCATTCTGGCATTTTCTCCTTTTGCCTTATTGTATTCTTTTTAGCCTGTGGTTAGCCGGTTCCGTTTTATACCAGACCCGATGGTTGAAATTAGGTATATCCATACTTATTCTAGGCATTGTCTTGAGCGTTGAATTCATCTTTACGCTCATTTATATGCGTGCAAATGCACAATTATTAGAGCCCTTTGGAGCTTCTAGCATACTGACTAAAGTTACCAATGGCATTTATTCCGTTCAAGCGATTGAATTCGTATACATCAAGTCAGCATTAATTTGGTTGATCCTGAATACTTCTGAATTAGGCGAAATATTTCTGAAGAAGAAATAGGGTAGTAAAATTATATCAGACTTTCATTGAATTCAAAGAAAACCTTTCATGAAAACCTAAAGAATTAATGTTCAGCAATTGCCCAAATAAAATATCAAGTATGAAAAATTTTAATAATCAACTAATAAGTCAAGCCCGTCAACTGTTAATCAGTCAACCCGTCAACCCAACTTATCCAACGAAATCTTAATCCTCCTTGTCGCCTCAACAATTTTTTCCTCAGAAAGAGAATAAGAAATTCGCAGACATTCCGGAGCACCAAATGCATCACCGGATACTAAGGCAACATGAGCATCATTGAGTAGATAAATCGCAAGATCTTCAGCATTTTTGATAGTTTCGTTTAAATGATACTTCCCAAAAGTTTGACTCACCTTGGGTAAAAGATAGAATGCTCCTTGAGGAGTATTGCATTCCCATTCTTGTATTGATTTCATTTCTCTCAAAAGTGTATCTCTACGCCTTTTGAATGTTTGTTGCATTTCAAGTGTTGCACTGAGTTCTGTTTCTAATGCAGTTATTCCGGCCATTTGTGTAAACGCTGCTGCGCCTGAAGTAAATTGACCCTGAATTTTTATGCAAGCCTGTGTAATTTCTTTAGGTGCACCCATATAACCCAATCTCCAGCCTGTCATCGAAAATGCTTTGGAGAAACCATTGATCGTTGCAGTCCTGTTTCTTAAGTCTTCGATAGAACCTATACTGAAATGTTGTTGATCGAAAATGATATGTTCATAAATTTCATCTGCGACAATAAGAACTTGAGGGTAAGCTTTTAAAATTGAAGCAATAATCTCATAATCTTGCTGATTAAATACAGTCCCGGTAGGATTACAAGGACTGGAAAAAATCAACATTCTGGTATTAGAATTTATTGCTTTTTTTAAGTCTTCCCAATTGGGTTTGTAATTATTGTTGACAGTGGATTGAATAACAATAGGAGTGCCTCCGGCGAGTTTTATAATTTCATAATATGAAACCCAATAGGGTGCAAGCAGAATAACCTCGTCATTTTTATCTGTAAGCATTGCTTGACAGAGATTGGCAAAGCTTTGTTTCGCTCCATTGGAAACTATGATTTCATCAGGTGAATAATGGAGATTATTCTGGGTGGCGAATTTCTTGCTAATAGCTTCTCTGAGGGCTAAAGTACCTGCAACAGGGGTGTATTTGGTCTGTCCGGCGTGAAGGGCTCTTATGGCACTTTCTTTAATAAATTCAGGGGTGTCAAAATCTGGTTCGCCCAGACTTAGATTAATTACCTCATTTCCTTTACTTACTAATTCTCTGGCCTTCTGAGCCATTCTGAGAGTTGCAGACTCATTTAGTTCAAGAACTCTTTCAGAAAGCTTAAATTGGCTCATTAGACTGATTTTCCGCGCAAAGATGATAAAAAAAAAGAAGTACCCGTAATGGATACTTCCTTTTGTTTATAATAAATCTTTTAAAGATCTTAGTGAGTTACAACTAATTTTTGAGTTATAACTTTTCCGTCTACACTAATCTTAATTAGGTATGAACCATTATTAAAGCCTAGAGTATTTACAGGTAAAATAATATGACCATTTAATTTACCATAATTGCGGGAAGAAACTTCTTTTCCTGTAATGTCAAGAATCTGCAAGCTTACATATGAAGAATTCTCTAAATCCAATTCAACATTTGCAATTTCACTTGTAGGATTAGGGCTAACCTTAGCGGCTTTGAATGTTGGTCTTGGATCAGAAACACTGCTATACAATCCATTTATTTCTGCTTCTGCTATACTCGTTTCTGTAGCATTTACAATTTCTCCATTTGGACCATATAACAATCCAACCAATTCGATATTATCAGCTTTAAATGTATCAGCCAGAGTTATGCTATATGTAATGTAGTATGTTGAATTTTTCTTTATAGTTGAAGGGAGGTAGCCTTGCAAGCCAACTGCATCATCAAATATTGCACGCGCAACATGGTTGTAAGTCATTCTGCTTGCAGGGACAGGATTTGGAAGTCTTTCATAACCACCCATAACACCTCTTGTGCCTCCGGCATAGGCATTTACTTGTCTGTATCCGGTTCCAGGAAACTTTACTCCATTTTCAATAAGTACTAAATTAAACCTATAATCTCCACTAATATCTGATACGAAATCACCTTTAACAGAAACTTCAAGTTCTCTGGTTGTCGCATTGTATTTAGCTCCATTAGTTAGTATAACTGGAGTAGGAGTAATTACCTGATCCAATACCACCTCATCACTAAAAGGAGGCTGATCCAATAGATTTCTATCAAAAACAATATTCGGATAACCGCCAAAACCAGGATAGGATCCCATCCATGTATTATATAAAGGAATCATCATTGGATCATTATTGTGTACTGCGATTCCAATGAAATGCTTAGGATATAATTTTGTCATTGAATCCATAATAACTGCACCTGCTGGGCAGAACTGACACCAGGTACCAGTTGCTTCTTCAGCAACTACTACTTTATTTGGTGCTGGTACAATACCCGTAATATTGCTTGATTTAGAATTATTATTAATATCATCATCATCAAGTGAGTTTACTTTTGAAATCGTACAATTCACTTTTGCATCACCCGTTTTGTATGCTATATTCGGTATTTTAGCAGTCGTAGTAGCTAGTGAATTTAAGTTCAATCCTGTTAAGTTTAAGTTCTGCGGAGTACCATTATCAACTGCGCATCTAAAGCTTAAATCAGTAATAGCTGTAGTGCCTAAATTTCTGATTTGAATAACACCATCAGTTGACTGACCTGCAAGGAATTTCGATTTAACTATGACATTGGAAATCGTTGCATCAAGGTTCTTAAATGTGTACGGAATAAAATCAGCTTTGACATCATCTACATACCAAATAGAAGAAGAGCTAGAATTTTCTGTTCCAAACAAAGGAAATAAATCAATAGACGCAATTGTATTATTTGGATTGCTAAATTTAGCTACAGATGCATCATTAATAAATATCTCCCATTCATTATTTGTTAAGTTAGCAACTAACTCATACTTAATCCATTTTTCAAATTCAAAATCAGATTCGCAAAGAAATCCGTTTGCTGCAGATCCAAGTGTAGCTCTAAACTTGCCATCTCCGTCAAAGTAGTTGTCCAAAGCCCAGGTTGTACCAATAGTCGCTTTAGCCTGAAAATTGAAATATGCAGAATTATCTGCTGTAATATACAGCCACATGCTGTATTTCAAAGTTCCTACATTTCTTTCGCCTCCAAATGGTAAGACTAGATCTAGAGGACCCATATTTGGAGTTCCTGCTTCCAATCTTATTGATTTGGTTCCAGAACGTGCCACCTCATTGGTGACAAGTGCATCTTCAGCAGTTCCTTCTCCGGCTGCGCCAGACCAAACGGTCCAGTTTGGAGATTTCTGGCCAATATAATCATCCACATTATAGGATTCAATATCGTCCTGAAAGTTAAAAGCCTGGGCCTGTAATCCTAGACTCATAACAAATGCTAAAATTATAAGTAATTTTTTTTTCATAAGTTGTAATTATTTTAATTGAATTGTAGGCGAATATACATTAAATTATCAATCCGATATGACTACAAAATTAATTGACTATAAAATTCTAAAATATAATATTGAAATAAATAAAAAATATCAGTAATTCAAAATTAAATTAGGAAAACAAATTAAAGCTCTAATGCTCCAATGCTCTGAAGCTCTAAAGCTCTAATAGATAATCGAACTTAAAAATATAATTAAAAGCATACAACCCGTCAACCATCAACTAAATACCTGTCAACTCGTCAACTGTAAACTTGGCAACCCGTCACCTGTCAACTCGTCACCCGTCAACTGTCAACTATAAACCCCGTCAACCTGTCAACTGTCAACCCGTCAACTCGTCAACTATAATCCTGTCAACCGTCAACTGTCAACCCGTCAACTCTAAACCCCGTCAACCCTACTTAACAAACTTCAAATTTCTCAACTCAAATGAATTCTGCATTTTAACCACATATACTCCATTGAGGATTCCTTGCGTGCTTATAATAATTCGGTTATTTTCTCTGTATAACTCCTGAGTATGAATCTCCCTTCCATTTATATCAGAAATAAAATATTCAAATTTACCCGGGAAATTTACATCACTATAAAGAACAATGTCAGTATTCATATATCGCACTTCAACATTATTAATTTTAAAAGTACCTGTTGAGCCCTTGAGGCATTTCAAAGCTTTAAATTCAAGTTCGGCGCAACATTTTTCATTGTCGTTATCACATACTTTGATATAATCATATTCACTGCCACCTGCTTTGTATTCTTTTAAGGTAAGTGGAAGTGAAGCATAAGAATAAAATCCTATCGATTTTCCATGTGCATCAAATACATCAAAGCCTAAACCCTGTGTGCCTGTATGATTGAAATTAATTTGAACTGAATATTGAGATATTCCGGTACAATCCAAAGCTTTAGCTTCTAAATCTGATATTTTACATTCGGCTCCTAATTTATCACAGCATAAGGTTCCTATTGAAGCTTCGATACCACATCTTTCTGATTTGCAATCGCGTATTACAAGATTGTATTTTGTCTTGCAATCGGCTTTAAAAGGTCCAACTTTTACAGGTAGATCTTTATAATTATATGTACCTAATGAAACCCCATTGCTTGTTACTGTGAAACACTCTGAAGTATTATTGTAAAGGAATTTTAACACCAAATAAACTTCCTTTTTTTCATTACATGAAGTTTTTTCATACTTTAAATCTGACATATAACATGAACCGCTAAATGGTTTACAACATACTTTCCCAATCTCTTTGCTAACAAAGCATTTTTCACTCACACAATCCGAAACTGTAAATACATAGTTTGTTATGCAATCGGCTTTAAATGATCCAAGCTTAAGAGGGAGCTGTGAATACTTGAATTTTCCGATGATATTATTATTCTGCTTTACAATAAAGCATTCAGATACATTTGCATACTTAAAATTAAGTTTGATATCAAATAAACCATCAGCATTACAATCGCTTTTTGAAATTTCCAAAGCACCAAGCTCACATTTATTCTGTGTTTCACAACATACTTTTCCAAGCTCTTTTACGAGTTGACATTTTTCATTTTCGCAATCACTAAATACAAATTCATATTCTGTTTCACAATTTCCTTTTAAAGGACCAATCTTGATTGGAAGATCAGCGTATTTATATTTTCCATAACTTACTCCATTGCCGTGCACATTGAAGCAGTCAGAAGTATTTTTATAATGGAAGTTAAATATCAGATAAAATTCTTTGTTGCTATTGCATTCTGTTTTTTCCATTTTTAATTCGGACAACTTGCAATCTTCTCCCTGGGTTTCACAACATACTTTTCCGAGGAATGCTTTCGCGCCGCAACGTTCATTTTCACAATCGGTAACTGTGAAATAATATTCTGTTTTGCAGTCTCCTGTAAAAGGTCCAAGTTCAATAGGTAGTTGAGAATACTTGTATTTGCTGATTGCTTTGCCATTCTGATACACAACAAAACATTCAGAAACATTTTTGTATTCAAAATTCAACTTCACGTAAAACTGTTTTTCTTCATTGCAATCACTGCGCGAAACAGATAATTCTTTAATGAGGCAGTCTTCGCCTTGTGTTTCACAACATACTTTTCCAAGTTTTTTAACAAGGTGGCATTTTTCATTTTCGCAATCACTAAATATAAATTCATATTCTGTTTCGCAATTTCCTTTCAATGGCCCAATCTTGATTGGAAGATCCGTGTATTTATATTTTCCATAATTAACTCCATTGCCTTCTACATTGAAGCAATCTGAAGTATTCTTATGACTAAAGTTAAAGTATAGATAAAATTCTTTGTTGTCATTGCAGTCAGTTTTCTCCATTTTTAAATCTGACAACAAGCAATCTTCACCATGCGTATCACAACATACTTTACCCAGGAAGGCTTTTGCTCCACATCTTTCATTTTCACAATCGTGAACTGTGAAATAATATTCCGTCTTGCAGTCTCCCGTAAAAGGTCCTAGTTCAATAGGTAATTGAGAATACTTGTATTTGCTAATCGCTTTACCATTCTGATATACAACAAAGCATTCAGAGACATTTTTGTATTCAAAGTTTAACTTTACATAAAATTGTTTTTCTTCATTGCAGTCACTGCGGGAAACAGATAGTTCTTTAATTATGCAATCTTCTCCTTGTGTCTCACAACATACTTTGCCAAGCTCTTTAACAAGGTGGCATTTTTCGTTTTCGCAATCACTAAAAACAAACTCATAGTCTGTTTCGCAATTTCCTTTTAATGGACCAATCTTGATTGGAAGATCTGCGTATTTATATTTTCCATAATCAACTCCATTGCCATGTATTTTAAAGCAGTCTGAAGTATTCTTATGATTGAAGTTAAAGTATAGATAAAATTCTTTGTGGTCATTGCAGTCTGTTTTTTCCATTTTTAAATCCGACAACAAGCAATCTTCGCCATGTGTTTCACAACATACTTTTCCGAGAACGACTTTTGCTCCACATCTTTCATTTTCACAATCGTGAACTGTGAAATAATATTCTGTCTTGCAGTCTCCCGGAAAAGGTCCTAGTTCAATAGGTAATTGAGAATACTTGTATTTGCTGATCGCTTTACCATTCTGATATACAACAAAGCATTCAGAGACATTCTTATATTCAAAATTTAACTTTACATAAAACTGTTTTTCTTCGTTACAATCACCGCGTGTTACAGATAATTCCTTAATAAGGCAGTCTTCGCCTTGGGTTTCACAACATACTTTTCCAAGTTTTTTAACAAGATGGCATTTTTCATTTTCGCAATCACTAAAAACAAATTCATATTCTGTTTCGCAATTTCCTTTCAATGGCCCAATCTTGATTGGAAGATCCGCATATTTAAATTTTCCATAATTAACTCCATTGCCTTCTACATTGAAGCAGTCTGAAGTATTTTTATAATTGAAGTTAAAGTACAGATAAAATTCTTTGTGGTCATTGCAGTCTGTTTTTTCCATTTTTAAATCCGACAACAAGCAATCTTCGCCATGTGTTTCACAACATACTTTTCCGAGAACGGCTTTTGCTCCACATCTTTCATTTTCACAATCGTGAACTGTGAAATAATATTCTGTCTTGCAGTCTCCCGGAAAAGGTCCTAGTTCAATAGGTAATTGAGAATACTTGTATTTGCTGATCGCTTTACC
>JABFRV010000090.1 GCA_013140975.1 Saprospiraceae bacterium | reverse complement strand
ACGGAGGTGTTATAAAGCCTCTTTCAGTTGGTCAAGAGCAATTCAAGAAAGCACTGAAGGACACAAATAAAATCCTTGAAGATCAAACTAAATTACTAAAAGAATTAAGCAGCTCCAGACCTGTTGATAAAACGGTTATTGATGCTTTGAATACAAAGATCAAGGAATTTAAAAAAGAGCTGTCAGTTCTTAAAAATGAATTGGAATCATTGAAGTCTCCGAAGATCAATATTCCCAAGCCAGAAGGATTTGAGAAAATCACAAACGAGGCAAGGAATGTATTGAAAAATATAGGAGAATTTGCTCCGGCACTTGATAAATTAGCAACAGGTGCAGGACTAAAATTTCAAAATAGAATTTCAGAAATTGACGGCAAGTTAAAAATTGTAAAGGAGACAATTACCAAAGCGAAAGGCTCCGGGGTTACTAAGGATGAGGATATAAACAAGCTGATTATCGCCGAGAAGCTCTTGATTGAGGAAAAGAAGAAACTTACATTACAATTAAATGCCGAAGCAAAAGCATTCACAGAACTAAGTAAAACAATTAATCCAACTTCTCTTGTTGGGATGCGGTTTGAATTATCAAAACTTAAGCAAGAGTATTCATTACTATCTGAGGAGCAAAGAAACTCAACAGAAGGTCAAAAGAAGTTTAATGCGATTGTAGCAACTAACATAAAGGTAAGTAACTTAGAACAAGCGCAAGGGGACTTTAGGCGTAATGTGGGTAATTATCAGACTGCTGTTACAAATATAATCCCGATCCTTGATAAATTAAAACAACAAGGAAAACTTGCAGGAGTTTCATTAGTCGACGCGTTCAAGGCTGAAAGCATAGCAAATGTTGAAAGATTACAAACTGAGGTGAGACTTCTTGCGGTTGATTATGATAAATTAAATAAAGAGCAAAAGGAAACAGCAGCAGGACAGGCAACGTTTACAAAGCTGACAGCAAAAGCGCATGAATTAGAAACAGCAATGCGATCTCTTCCTGTTGAGACAAGTAAATTCAAGCAAGGGTTTATTGGACTTGGTGATCTTATTACAGGAGGATTAATAACGGGTGGAATCTTAGCGGCAGGAAGTGCTTTAAAAGCGTTTGGCGCAACTTCAATCCAGGAATTCAAACAAGCTGAGATTGCAATTGCAAAGATTGAAGCTCAATTAGCAGCAACAGGAAACTTAGCAGGAAAGACATCTGAGCAATTGCGAGGACTGGCACAGGATATTGAAATTAGTTCCGGTATTGATGCAGACACAGTTCTTGATCAAGTGACATCAAAGCTCCTTACTTTTAAAAACGTTCAAGGCGAAGTATTTGACGCAGCTCAGAAAAATGCAATCAACTTAGCGCAAGTAATGGGAGGAGATCTTGCAGGAGCCGCGTCATTAATTGGAAAAGCTCTTGAAGATCCTGAAAAGTCATTTGGAAAACTTGCAAAAGCAGGAATAACACTTTCAGAAACGTCTAAAAAGCAAGTAACAGAGGCTTTAAAATCAAATGATGTCTATAAAGCTCAGTCGATTATCTTAAAAGAAATTGAATCAAGAGTTGGAGGAGTTGCTGATGCAATTAATAATTCTCAATTATCAGGACTCAGAAAATTAACTGTTGATTGGAACAACTTCAAGGAGTCGATTGGCGGTGCATTGATTTCAATTGCAAATGGAGTGATCGACACAGGTAAGCAAATAAGTGATGGAACATTATTCACTCCTGTTGGATTAAAAGAGACAAAAAAAGCAATTGATAATGTGACTGAATCCTTATACAAGGAATATAATCAGATTGATGCAAATATAAGCGCAATAAAGACATCGAATCAAGGCTCAAAGGAAAGGGAAATTGTCATTCAACAGGTTGCAGATAAATACGCTGATTTAATCAGCAAGGAAGAATTGGAAGTTGCAACTATGGAAGACCTTGACAGGATTCAATTGAGATTAACAGCAACAGTCAGAGAACAAGTTTTAGAGAGGATTAAGGCTCAAACAAAAGAAGCGATTGAAACCCAGATAATTCAGAGACAAATTGCAAACGCATATCTAAAAAGGGATGACACAAGTAAATTGGACTTCCTTGATAAGACAAAGAAATTTTTCTTGGAATACAGTTATGGGTTAAAGGATGCTAATGGTATTTTAATTGCTGCCAATGAGAAGGAAATAGAAGCTTTAAAGAAAGAAAAGGATAAATTTGAAGCAGTTCTCAATGAGGACTTTCCAATATTAAACACAAATAAAATTGAGGCTAATTATGAGGACGCAGCTCTTAAAATTAAAGGTCTTCTCAAAAAGATTGAGACAGCTGTAAAAAGCACTTCAACAACAGATAAAACAAAAGCAGAACTCACAAATATAAGTAATTCTTTACTTGGAATAAATATCGATAAGAACGCAACCCAAGAAGAAATAAATGAGTACATCCGGTTTGCGGAGGATAAGAAAAAGAAGATCAGTGAGTTATTGGCATTTAAAATAGATACAACGGCAGGAGATACGCAAGCACAAAAAACGCTTGATGATATTCAAAAGATCCGTCAAAGGATTAAAGACCTGGAACTTGATTCAATCAATAATGAATTTGATCAAAGGATTGCAAAGATCAGAGAGGCGAATCAAAGAGAAGTTGCCGAATACAAAAAGAACTATGGAGAAAAGAATGGACTTGTTACTGAGTTAATTGCCAAAATTGGCAAGTCTGAAGCAAGTGAGATTGAGAAAATAAACAAAGAGCGCAATGCGTCAATATTAAAATCAAAGGATGAACTCTTAAAACTTAGGGATGAGATAAATCAAACTGTTAAAGATGTTGCAGTGAGCGGCGCTCAAGGAAATCTTGACTCAGTTGCTTTCTCATTAGGTCAAAGTGAAAGGACAATTAAGATTGAATATGATGTCAGAATTGAAGACTTAAACAGGCAATTATCCGAGGGTCTTATTGACAAGAAAGAATATGATGATAAAATTATTGAAGCCGATCAGCAAAGAATTGACAAGCAAATAAAAGTCAATTCAGAATACAAGAATACAACTGATAAATTATTCGAAGATCTTAATAATGCTCAAAAAGATTTAAATGAGGCAAAATATAAAGGATTATTATTAGATATTGAATCCAATAGATTAGCAAAACAATCTCAATTACTCGCTGATTTTAGATCTGGAAAAGTGACTGCAACTGACTTTTCATCGACAGCTCTTACAATTGAAGTTGAGGCGAATATAAAAAGGACAGAGGCAAAGTCTAAATTTAATATTGAGGATCAAAAGCTTGATAATGAATTAATAAAAAGCAGACAAGAGACTGAAGATAAGCTAAAAGAAATTGCAGACGCAGGAATTGATTTAACAAGCAACACTAAGCAAAGCGCAATTGATAGAAAGAAAGAAGAATTTGAAGCCATAAGAGACTTAGCAATTCAGTCAGCTCAGGAAATTGCAGACGCTTTATTTCAGATTAATCAGAACCAAGAGGACCGGAATTACAATTTAAGATCAGCAAATCTTGACAGAGAGAGAGAGGCGAGGTTAAAACTTGTAAAAGGAAACACAGCTGAGGAGGAGCGGATCAATCGTGAGTTTGATAGAAAGAAAAAGCAATTAGAAGAAGACAATTTTAAAAGGCAAAAGAAACAAGCGATATTACAGGCAACAATAAATGGAGCTTTAGCTGTAATTAAGACATTTGCTCAATATGGATTTACTCCACTTGCAATTATAGCTGTTGCGGGACAAGTTGCAGCAACATTAGCTCAGATAGCAGTAATTAAATCGCAACAATTCGCAGAAGGTGGATTTGGTAGAAAATTCTTAAGAAAATCAGGTGAAGGAGGTTACACAGGAGGGAGTTCTGCTCCTGCTGATCACACAGGAAAAAGACCTGTTGGAGTTGCAATGTTCCATGAGAACGAATACACAGCACCGGAAGAACAAGTGAGAGCGAATAAAGGATTGTATGATGCAATGGAATCTGACAGAAAAAGAAAAATGTGGAGCGGATCAGGTTCAGAGGTGAACAAGTATCTGAGAAAGAAAGCTTTTGAGGCATTATTAACTCAGGACAGAATGCCGAATATACTAAGAAAGAAATCTGACATTCAGATTCCACAATTATATTCAGTTAGTTACTTACAAAAATCAGAGAACAATAAGCTTGAATTCACTGAGGAAATGATGATTTTATTAGCTAACAGAATTGCACAAAGCACAGAAAAAGCAATTGAGAAAGGAGTAAATAGTGGATATGGAAAAGCAGTAAAAGATATAGCAATTCACGAAACAAGAAAGACACTTCAAGAACTTAGAAAAGCGATATAATGGCAATCAATGTAACACAATCACCATCAACTAATACAGCGGCACACAGTCCTGTTATTTGGAAGTTTCAATTCTCAGCAATGGGAGTCCTTCCTGTTGTAAAAAGAATGACGTATTATCTTGCAGATTCTTCAAGTGTGAGAATAAGTGAAATATATGTATGGACTCCAAAGGACGCAGCTGATGTTTTAACTGTTGATGTATCTGATCTTGTAATTCCATTGGTTAAAACAGAAATCAATCTTCCATTTTTAACTCCTCCGGTTGCAATAATTACAGCAACGGACGCAACGGTTGTAAAAGGTGTCAAGATAATGTACACTGAGAATGATTTCAACACGGCAACTTGTATTAATACTCCATTAACTGAACAAAGTACAGCGGTTGTGAATGTATGGAACAATAAGTTGAATTTAGAGAATAATTCTTTCTTTAGCTGGACAGGTGGAAAGACAGGGGCATTAATGAACACATTGCCAAGCAGAATGTATTGGGGGTATGATACAAGTCCTTATATATGGTTTGCTGGAATAGGAGTTGTTAAGATAACTTATTATAATACAGTTGGAACAAACTTAGGCTCTGCAACTCATAATGTCTCAGGGGCTAATACAGCAAAATACATTTCATTGGTTCATACAGATTACGGAACTACTTCTCTTCCTTATAGCGCACTGTTGGAAGTGAATAACGGTATGGGATGGAAGAATTATAATATCAGTTTTGATGTATGTACTTGCAAGGGATCTTACACCGGAGTAATGTTCTTAGATCCATTAGGAGGTCGATCATTTGCGCCTGCAAAATGCGAAAGCGAAGGTCAAGTTAATAGAAAAGGAGACACAATAGTAAGATATGAGCCTACTCTTTTAAAGAACGGAACATCTTTTGTGAATTCAAATGCGGTTGATCAAATTAAATTAAATATTCCATTAGGAGATACAATTGAGGATCACGATTTTGCAAGAGCTTTAGTAGCAAGTCCTGGACATCATTTACACAAAATAAGCACAACGGGAGTAAAAACATTACATAAAGCAATATTAAATTCAGCAACAATAAGCACGGTGACAAAAGGTAAAAGCACAATTTTAGATCTGACTTTTGAATTGGTTGATGATAAATCCGGACAAAGACAAGACGTATGATAAGAGTAAAGCTTTTAGAAGGTCCGGCATATTGGATGACTCATTACGCTGAATCAGACGGTTCAGTTTATCTTGATTTATCAAGTGACTTCTCAGTATCGTTATCAAAAGAGATTGAACAACAATCCTCAATTAATAAGATCAATATTGAATCAGTTCTTGGTACTTCCATACCTGACACAGCTAAGAATGCGAATCTAATCGGAAAAGCTGCTGAAGTTGCACTTAAGGATAACCAATATCTTGATATTAAAGTACAAGTAATCAAAGGAATTAAGATCTTGAATCAAGGAACCTTAAGGATTCTATCAAGGTCATCAAGCAATAATACAGGCAAATATGAAGCTGAGTTTCTTGATACTTCAAATCATTGGGTTTTAGAGTTGAATAAAATATACTTGGATGATTTACCTTTTCAAAAGTTTGATTATACTCCTTTCAATCTGTATGAGTCAATCGCTTTAGACGCAAAATATGATGACGGTGATAATGGATATTGGTTCCCTTTATGTAATTACGGACTCTTTTTTGATAATGGAAAGTTCAGTGTCTCAGATTTTAGAGCGTGGGTTCATGTTAAGAAAGTATTTGATTTAGCTTTTAATAAAATCGGATGGAAGTATGACTGTCCTTTGTTAAGCACTGACACAGGAAGAAGATTAATCACTTATGTATTAAAATCCGGAAGGGATGATAACAAGGCTGCTTTAGATCTGAATAAATTCAAAGTATCCCTTAATAATACATTCAGGATGCCAAAGGCAGCAAGCGGAAACAGCTCGAAGTATGTATTCAGAGAAAACTTTTTTGATAAAATCATATATGATCCAGGCAATAATTATGAGATTGATCCAAATCCTTTAGCAAAAGGAAGATTCAAAGCTTTAGGATATTTTGAGTTTACTGCTGAACTATTCATTGATTATTATTGGCATGATACCTGTTGGGGAAATAAGGAAGGAGTTATAAAAATTCAGCTTGTACATAAACTGAATGACGGCAATGAAGATATTATTGATGAAGCATACTGGAATGAAGAACACACTGAACACGTTAAAGATTATAAGTTTTATGTGAACGGAAATGCTTATATAAAAACAAATGAATACGTTTTTGTAAGAGTTTCATTCAAAATATGTAACGGTCCAAACGAGATCGACATACTTCCAAAAAGTACATTTTACGGAGTCCCTTTAGATTACATAGCAAATGAAGGAGATTCATTTGACCTTCAGAAGTCATTAAGGCATGACAAGGTCCTTGATTATGTAAAAGGAATAGATCACTTATTTAACTTTAAGTATTATACAAACTTTGCTGAAAAGAAAGTTTATATCCTGACTCCTTATCAAGCTTCATTCTTTGGAGATTCAATTGATGGATTCTTTCAGGACACGTTGGATGATCTAACAAGTTACATTGATCTTGGCAATACAGAGGTGATTGTTCCAAATGAAGATAAAAAGAATCTATATTATAGGTTTAAAAAAAGCACAGATCCTTCAATCGCAAAATTAAAGCTTGAAGAAAGCAAAGATCTACATTCCAAGTTTATTAATATTGGAAAGGACTTTAAAGATGAAACTGAGAACTTTGAGAATCCTTACTTTGAACCAACTTACAACGGACAGCCAATCGGATTCATATCAGCTGAAACGATAAGTGACATCCCTTACTTACTTGATAATGACGAGGGGAATGTGAGTTTTAACATTGGTCCAAGAATAGCAATTGCAGCAGGACTTAAACAACATTATTTCGCTGAAAGAAATCCTTCTATTTTTAACTACTTTGATAAATCATTTGGTCCTTTCATTCCATATGCTTATCAACTTGGAGAAGCTGACACAAGCTTCACTGGAACAGGCGAATCGAGAATATTTTCAAAAGAAAATAAGTATCTTGTTTACGGTGATAAAGAGTTTGATTTATTTAATCAATTTTATTATAAACATAACAAAGAGTTCAGGGATTGTATAAAAGTCAAGAATGACGTTTACTTTCACGAAGACAAGTACACGTCAATTGATTTTAGAAAGAGTACAAAGATTAATCATAAAGGAACGGATCAATACGGAAGACTTCTTTCTGTTGATGGGTATAACCTTGATACGCAAAAAGGAAAAATAATATTTAAGGCAGATAATACAACAGATCCTTCTTGTCAAACTTACACTCCAATAAATCAATGTGCAAATTATCCAGAGATTACAGTTACAGCAACCGGAGGAGGAAATTACACAATCACAGCAGGAGGAACACACGCAAGTCTAATAGCAAGCACAGTGATAGAATGGAGATATTCAGATGATGTGAATTGGACAGCTGGATCAATGTTCAATACATTGGATAAACAGGTTTACGCAAGAGTAACTTGGACTTATTCAGATGGATGTCCTGAGAGACAAAAAGTTTATGTCATTGATCCTTGCGGCAATTATCCAAAACTTTGTTTTGAAAGAATCCTCCCGGATAACGTTTTGAATGTTTATGAATGTGGAGTTCACGCTGAGACTCCGATAGGTTATCTTTACGAGTGGTCAACAAATAACAAGGACTTTGAGGAGATTCCAACACCTTTTATCTTAGATGATATAATTGCAACTGATCTATTTTTAAGAGTAACAGTTTATTATCCAAACTGTCCAAGTAAGATCGCTGAAGGTTTATTTGATCTAACTATTAGTTCATTAGATTGTTCTTATGATGGAGATTTTCTTCCATCAGTCAAGTTTGTCCACACTCTTGGAGGTCTGCATTTAGAAAGAAGTGGAAGCGTCAAAGGCAAAGTTGCTGTTGATTTGATTTGGTTCAGAGAAGCTGGATCGAATGATGAATGGGATCTGTTTGACGAAAAGAACTCTGAGTTATTAAATACAGATTCCGGTAAAAATTGGGAAGCATACCGGACTATAATATTTTGCAACAATAGCTGTCCGACATATTGCAGTGATGTTATTACAGCAAAGACAAATTGCACTGGCAGTGTAACACTTTCAAATTCAATTACTCCAATTGATCACGAATTAAAGTGGGAACATCCTGATATTCCAGGATCAAACACTTGGAAAGCAACTATTGACAATGATTCATCAGCTGTAATAGCTGAGTTAAGATCTTGGGTTATTCAAGACATTGGAGGAATAGAAACTGACATTGCGGAAAGAACAGTGCGATGGAATCAATATAATTTCAAAACAGAATTCTCTTTCACATGGAACGAAGGAGACACGATTCAGTCATTTAGAATAAGTAAAAATGTTTCAGGGGTACAAACAACCGGATTGAATGCAAATATCGGAGTGACATTTTCTCCAGGAGCTTTGAACGATATTCTAAAATCAAATCTTGAAAACGCAATCAGAGAGGAGATAGGCGCAGTTTATGGATTCTTTGATAATGTGGATTATGATTTGATTATTACAATCATCGGAAGCGGAACATCGAGAACAACAAAGATCTCTTTTGTATCAAAAAAGGTTATTACTGATACTTGGCTTGGACCTAAGAAAGCAGTTGATACTTTAACAATCGGATTATCAGGAGGAGGAACTTCAGCTGTATCTTGTACGGGCGCAGAATTCCAGATATTACAAACAACTGCTCCTGTTGTACAATATAAGACTCCTTGTGGAACAATATTAAAGGTTAAATTAAAGGTAAGCTTAGGAACACAATTCATTGATGATGCAGCAAGTAACTTTGACACAATTGTTTTAAACACATCTATTGCGGTTGTTTCTGAGACATTGACTGCCTTGACGGATAGTTGCTCACAATTCAATTTTACAGCGGCTTTAACAGATTGCACATCTCCGACTTACTTATGGAAAAGAGGAAATAAAATACTTGGGACCGCACCAACTCAGTCAGTTCATGGAACAGCGGAGGTTGATGTGTTTGTCACTTGCAATGATGGTTGTACATATATGGCTTCAGAAGAATGATTTGGATAAAATACAAGATTGATTCTTACGGAAGATTAACTGAGACAAAGAATGGATCTAAGGAAAATATAAAGCCTTTATTACATAATGAGGTTGCATTTGAGTTTCAATCAATTGAACAAGGTATAAATTATAGCTCTAATCATAACGAATTATTAAGGTCAGATCTGTTTAAGCTATCAAAACAAGGAGGTAAGGTTTTAATAAACACAAATGGTGGGTCAAATATAGATGTAACAAAACTATCTGATGAATCTAAAGAATTAATAAAAGACTTTTTAATCGATCCACAAGGCACAAAATTAGGGATTCTCATGGCTTTGCATAATAAAGAGAATTGGACTGATTTTAGTTTTTGTTGTGGAACCCAAAAAGAACAATTTATAAATCTGTTAAAAAATATCAATGGCTTATGAGTGGGATTTTTCAAGACTGCCAGAACATGAACATGACAGGACTATTGACCTCTGGAATCAAGGAAGAGCCGGAGATCTTATGGTATTACATAATAAATACGAGCTATCAGCCGAATTGTATTGCTGTGCAGTACAAAATCAAATGATAATGAATTGGATAAAATATGGAATTGAACATGGATATATCAAGAGAAGTGATCGTGAATGAGTTCTTTAAGCAATTAGGGATTGAGAATCCGACATTGGATCAGGTGAGAACACTTGATCCGATTGACAGAGTGACTTTATCAAAGCCTGTAATTAAGCAAATGTTTGAAAAAGGAAAGAAGCCGACTAACATTGCAATTAAATTACGAATGTCATCTAACACTGTCAGAAATATGATCTTAAGGGATTTTAAAAAAACAACCTAAAGAGGTAATAATACACTCATAAAAAGAAAACTGTATTAATGTACGTTGTAAATTTGCAACGTTACTTAATAACACTTGAAAGAACTCTTATCACAATTCACCGGAAGAGAGCTTCATATAGATGAATTTCTCGCATTCCAATATTTACTCGATTACAAGAGTAGATATGAATTATTTAAATTAGAAAGAAACTCGGATATTTTCCGAGATCTGAAAAGTGCAAGTGAAAGATTCACAATTCACTGTGGTAATGGTGAACAAGTCATTGCTAATTATTCCAAATTAAATCATGATTTCCCAAAGAATTCAGTAATATCTCTGAATGTAAATGGCTTCATGGCTTCTGAAGATGGTCTTTGTTCTTACGGAATTAAGTCACTTTCAAACGCATTACTCGCTTATAAGAACAATTCAAATGTAATTGGAGCAAAAATAAACTTTGATTCCGGAGGAGGTGAAGCAATGTCAGGGCATATTCTACATGATGCAATAGGAGAGTTTAAAAAGCCTGTAATTGCTTTTGTTTATAACGCAGGATCAGCAGCGTATTTGGCTGCTTCAAAAGCAAAAGAGATTGTCGCAGCGAATGAGAATGCAAAGGTCGGAAGTATTGGATCTTATATTTCTTTAGTGAAATCCTTTATTGAGAAGTACGGAAATGATATAATTGACATTTATTCTGATCAATCTCCTGAGAAAAATAAAGAATTCAGATCGGCATTACAG
>JABFRV010000107.1 GCA_013140975.1 Saprospiraceae bacterium | reverse complement strand
TAGTAATATCTTGTCTTCTAATTTAAGTAATTCGTAATTCGTAATTCGTAATTCGTAATTCGTAATTCGTAATTGTTATTTGTTAATTGTTAATTCTCAATTTAGAATTCCTAAACCCATACATAAAGTAAATTACCAATCCCACCAATAGCCATACTCCGAATCCAATCCAGTTCTGTAATGGAATCTGCGCCATCATATAGAGGCAACTAATTACTCCCAGAATTGGAATAAGAGATAAATTGTAAATAATTGCCAGAATAGTGAGAACCAGTAAAGTAATAATCCATATCCACATCGGAATTTTGGAATATATTAATGACTTGTCGGATACCATTTCACTTTTATAGGGAATGGCATATTTTATAAAAGTTTTTTTGAAATCTTCGGGACTTAAACTTTTGATATAGCTTTCTAAGGTAGCTCCTGCTTTTACCCATGCCTTTCCATCATAATACATCGAATAGTTGCTGATGAATTCAATTTGAGTACTGTCCAGATTTTGAAGGGATTGATCAACATTGATGACTTCCTTTTCATTTTTCAAAAAATCATTTACAAATGAAGAATTATTTTTCCATAATAAGTAAGCCGATAACATAACCAATATGGGCAATATAAATCGAGAATTGATATAAGGGGTTTTGTAACTTGATTTTGTGTGTTCTCTATTCCGCAACATTAGAACTCCGCCACAAACGAGTACAAACGCAAATAAAGTTCCAATACTACAGAGATCAGTAACTGTTGTTAGATTTAAAAATAACGCAGGAACAGCAACTACAAATCCTGTTACAATCGTAGCAAATGCTGGAGTCTTGTACTTAGGATGTAGCTTCTTAAAAATTCCGGGAAGCAATCCATCACGACTCATGGACATCCATATACGAGGTTGTCCTAATTGAAAAACCAACAGTACACTCGCCATTGCAAAGATTGCACTCACTCCAACCAGTCCGCTAATTTTTGCAAGACCGACTTGAGTAAATACATGTGCTAATGGATCACCGACATTTAATTCTTTATAATTTACCATTCCCGTAAGAACAAGCGCAATCAACACATAAAGAATAGTGCAAATTATGATTGAATACATCATTCCTCGTGGCAGATCTCTTTGCGGGTTCTTACATTCTTCCGCAGTAGTAGAAATTGCATCAAATCCTATGTATGCAAAAAATACTGCAGAAACACCTTTTAACACACCACCAATTCCATTTGGCATAAAAGGAGACCAATTGTCCGTATTGACATAAAACATTCCAACAAGAATGACAATTACAACAACTGCGAGCTTGACAAACACCATTAGATTACTTGCGTTCTTGCTTTCTTTGATTCCAACATAAACGAGATAGGTAACAATAATTATAATTAAAAGTGCCGGTAAGTCTGCAACAAAGTGAAAGCTTCCGATTTTAGGAGCCGTTGTATATGCCTGATAGGCATTTTGAAGATTTGTGGATAAGGATTCTAATTTTTGACCCGATGTGAGTGCGCTACTTACTTCTACAAAACCTTTATGAGCAGTAAACCAATCCATTTGCATCCATTGCGGTATAGCAATACCACAGTTGCTTAAAAGTCCACAGAAGTAATCAGACCAGGAGATAGCAACGGTAATATTACCAACTGAATATTCCATAATAAGAGCCCAGCCAATAATCCATGCAATCAGCTCCCCAAAGGCTATATAAGAATAAGTATATGCAGATCCGGAAACAGGAACCATACTTGCGAACTCAGCATAGCAAAATGCTGCAAAGCCACAAGCAATCGCAGTAAATAGAAATAAAAATATGACTCCGGGTCCTCCTTCAAAGCTAGCTGTACCAATCGTACTAAAAATTCCTGCCCCAATAATTGCAGCTATGCCTAAGGCAGTCAGATCCCTCACATTGAGCACCTTATTGAGCTTATGTTCGCTGTCTTGTTCGGAAAGAACCGCATTGACTGATTTCCTCCGGAATAATTGATTTAACATTTTGACTAGGAATTTCCTGTAAACTTAATCATTCAGTTCTTTAAGTACAGAGAAATATCGGCATAATTTGTGTAAAATAGTATTTTTGAGCCCTTATTTAAAAGCTTATTTATGAAAAAAATACTTATTTTATCTTCTTTGTTCGGTCTTTTAGTGATTACAAACTGTGGTGATAGTAGCGGAACCGACCCTATTGATTGCACCGGAGTTGTTGCAACCTACAATGGATCTGCAAAATCGCTATTAAATACCAATTGTGCTGGATCAGGTTGCCATTCAAAAGTGGACAAATCAGCCGGAATTGATCTTTCAGATTATACTGGAGCAAGCGCATACTTAAAGGGATCTAATAACAAGTTTCTTTGTAGCATTAATCACGAAAGTGGTTGCGTGAAAATGCCTGAAGGTTCTACAAAATTAGATGCAGCGAGTTTAAAAATTCTTAATTGTTGGGTGAATTCAGGTTATCCGCAATAATTATTGTTACAATTCACACTGAATTAAGCCCAATAACAACTCATTAAATGCATAATAAATACTTTGATCTTATAGATCAGACCTACTTTTTTCCTCAGGAAGGATTTGATCTTGAGAAGGATGAATTGATTTTTAATGGTATTCCCATTATGAATTTGATTCAGAAACATGGAACACCCTTTAAGATGACTTATCTTCCAAAAATTGGAGATCAGATTAAGAAGGCAAAAAATGCATTTAATAAGTCTATTAAAACTGAATCCTACGGAGGTCGCTATTATTATTGTTATTGCACAAAGTGTTGCCACTTTTCATACGTATTAGAAGAAGTATTACAGCATGATGTTCAATTAGAAACTTCTTCCGCATTTGACATTGATCTAATCCATTCTTTATATAAAAATGGTAAGATCGATAAGGATCGGATCATAGTGAACAATGGTTTTAAAACCAAACAATATTTACAAAATATTGCAAGCTTAATCAATAATGGTTTTAAAAATGTAATTCCGGTTCTTGATAACATCTACGAATTGGATCATTACGAAAAACTTGTTACAAAAAAATGCAAGGTAGGTGTAAGAGTTGCAACTGAAGAAGAACCAAGATTTGAATTTTATACATCAAGACTGGGAATTCGAAATACAGATCTGATACCCTTCTGCAAAGAAAAATTCAAGAAGAAATCGAAGTTTGAATTATATATGTTGCATTTTTTTGTAGATACTGGCATAAAGGATTCAACATATTACTGGGGAGAATTAAAGAAAGGTGTTAAAACATATATTGAGCTAAAGAAATTATTTCCAAGCTTAAAGGCAATTAACATTGGCGGGGGATTACCGATTCGAAATTCATTGGGTTTTGAATATGATTATAAGTATATGATTTCGCAGATCGTTAAAATCATAAAAGAAGCTTGTGATGAAGAAGACATTGAAGAACCGGATATCTTTACAGAATTTGGAAAATATACAGTTGGTGAAAGTGGCGCAACCATTTTTTCTATCTTGGAACAAAAACAACAAAATGATTCTGAGATCTGGTATATGGTTGATAATTCTCTAATGAATACCTTGCCTGACAGCTGGGGAATTGCCGAAAGATTTATATTGTTGCCCATAAATAAATGGTACAACGAATATCGTCGTGTCAATATTGGAGGCTTGACCTGTGATAATTCGGATTATTACAATTCTGAAGAACAGAACCAGCAGTTATTTCTTCCTGCATATAGCAGAAATGACAAGCAACCTTTATATCTGGGATTCTTCCACACTGGCGCATATCAGGATGCCTTGTCAGGATATGGTGGCATTAAACATTGCCTCATACCATCGCCTAAACATATTCTAGTTGATAGAGATGATTATGGCAATCTGATAGATTGGGTATACAATGATGAACAGAATGCCAAGGATATGTTGAAAATTTTGGGTTACAATTAGAACTTAGTCACGAAATATTTCGTTTTACCTGCGTATGAAAAATCCATATAAACTCTCCACAAAAACTTATGCAGGAATTCCCAATGAATTTGCTCAATTAAAAAAATCAGCCGTAGTCTTAACATCAATTCCGTATGATGGAACAAGTACCTGGGGTAAAGGAGCAGATAAGGGATTCGACGCATTTCTCTTTGCTTCTGAAAATATGGAATTGTATGATATTGAGACCGAATCGGAGCCATATCGACATGGAGTATTTCTAGAAAAACCCTTAAGTGTTAAAAAAGATACACCGGAACAAATGGTCAAAAAGGTGTATAAAAAAACTACTGAACTTCTTGCTTCCGGTAAATTATTAACTTTCTTTGGTGGTGAGCATTCTGTTAGCATTGGAGTACTGCGTGCTTATGCAGAAAAATATAAAAACCTTACAGTCGTACAGTTGGATGCGCATACGGATCTTAGACAATCATATCATGGTTCTAAATATAATCATGCATGTGCTGTAGCAGAAGCGCAGAGAAATTGCAACTTGATTCAAGTTGGAATTCGAAGTATGGATAAATCTGAAATGGAATATGTTGAAGAAGATAAATGCTACTTCGCACACAACATTCAGGACAATGATTACTGGATGGAAGAGTCTATAAAAAAAATGACAGAAAATGTTTACATAACATTGGATCTGGATGTACTTGATTCTTCACTTATGCCAAGCACAGGAACACCGGAACCCGGAGGATTAGAGTGGTATCCGGTCTTGCAATATCTTAGAATGATATTCAATAGAAAAAGAGTTGTTGGGTTTGACATAGTTGAATTAGCACCTAATCCACATAATCCTGCTCCTGACTTTCTCACAGCCAAGTTATACTATAAAATGCTTGCTTATTATTTTGAAAAAAAATCAAGAAGAAATAAAGATGAATAAGGGACCTATCTCACAATTTATACAAAATCATTACAGACATTTTAATGCTGCTGCTTTGGTTGATGCAGCCAAGGGTTATGAAACACATCTTTCTGAAGGCGGTAAAATGATGGTCACTCTTGCTGGCGCAATGAGTACCGCAGAATTGGGAGTTTCGTTTGCTGAAATGATCCGACAAGGAAAGGTTGATATTATTTCTTGCACAGGTGCGAATCTTGAAGAAGATCTCATGAATCTTGTTGCACATTCTCATTATAAAAGAATTCCTAATTATCGGGATCTTACTCCACAAGAAGAATGGGGATTGTTAGAACAAGGATTAAACAGAGTTACTGATACATGCATTCCTGAAGAAGAAGCATTTAGAAGATTACAAAAACATATTCATGCTTTATGGCTAAAGGCAGAAAAATCAGGCGAAAGATATTTTCCGCATGAATATATGTATCAGATGTTATTAAGTGGTGTGTTAGAACAATACTATGAAATTGATCCAAAAAATTCATGGATGCTAGCTGCAGCTCAAAAAAATATTCCAATCGTTGTTCCGGGGTGGGAAGACAGCACAATGGGAAATATTTTTGCATCTTATGTAATTAAAAACGAATTAAAAGCTTCCACGATGAAAAGTGGAATTGAATACATGGTAGAATTATCCGATTGGTATAGAAAAAATTCTTCCGGAAAAGGAGTAGGATTTTTTCAGATCGGTGGTGGTATTGCCGGTGACTTCCCAATTTGTGTTGTTCCTATGATGTATCAGGATCTTGAATGGCATGATGTTCCTTTCTGGTCTTACTTCTGCCAGATTTCGGATTCAACAACTTCTTATGGCTCCTATTCCGGAGCTGTTCCCAACGAAAAAATTACCTGGGGAAAACTTGATATCAATACTCCAAAGTTTATTATAGAAAGTGATGCTACGATTGTTTCGCCGTTGATATTTGCGTGGGTGTTAGCATGGTAATTGCAAATGCTAAAAAATTATACAATCTAGATACCTAGCTTCACAAGCTCACTGCTTAACAACAACTTTATTGCTCACATTACCTTTAAGATCGTTAGCTATAATACTATATGATCCAGAAGGCCAATCATGTGTAATAATAATTGAATTCTCACCATACTCATTGCTAATATATCTTGCCATTACCTTCCCATTCATATCAATAATGCTATATTGTAAAGATTTATCTACTTCATGCTGTATTATTAATCGATCTTGTAATGGATTAGGATATACTCTAAAGAATTCATTAATGGAACTCTCATCTTCTAACTTACTAACCTTATTGCAATCAGGAATAATACATCCATCATTATCTACTCTGATTAGTAATGGAACATAAGGTGCTTCATTTAGCTTTTCAAATGCATTATATCTAAATGAAAGCCCACCCATAATATAGCCAGATTTATCAGACAGAGCTTTTATATCAAATATTTCGCTTCTTTCATTATCATGCCAATGATAGACCTCGCTCTGTCTAACAGTATAACTTCTAGTCCATAAGCTATCACCTTTAAGATTTATCTTTGTTAAAGTAGCCTTTCGACTTCCACTTCTAACAGAATCAATAAATGCTCCTGTACTATCAAACCTAGGATAATAAAAATTATAGTAATTGTTAAATATTCCAATTATTCCATCTTCTTCATTTGAGATTAGTATTCTATCTACAGGTATCTTACTTAAGTCAGATCTTCCAATTTTTAATGACTTATTGAAAGTTAGGTCAGGATTTAACTTCACAACTAATGTCTGAATCCTATTGCTCAGTATTGTATTCCCTATATTCTTATTATAATTTGTTGATAGGTAGAATGACTTGTCTGGCCCTTCTATGATGTCATATATCTCAGCATGATTCCACTTAGGAAGTGAAGAATACTTTGATAAGACATTACCAGCAGTATCAAGTTTATATACATAGTTCTTATAAGTTCCTCCATCATTATCCCAGGCAAGGCCGAAGTAATAATTTCCTTCCTCATCTATATAAGTTGAATAACAAGAATTAACTTCATAATATACTGGTTCTTCACCAAATACTTTAGTCCAATAAATATGTCCATTCGTATCTAACTTAGTAATTTGAACTTTAGTAAAAGTAGGATCTTGAACAGTTGGAATATTAATAGCATGTGCAACAATTAATTCACCATGCGGTCCTTTGGACATACTTTGAAATCTAAAATAACAAGTATCACATATTGTATTCTTAAACGGAAATACTTGTGACTCTTTATTTTTGTAATTATACTTTAATAAGCCATCAAGTCCAGCTTTAATATTAATAGAAGTATAATAAGTCTCATGATCGAAGGTAAGAATTTCTTCAGGATAAAAATAATGAAATGTATCTTTAGAAATTATACTCTCGTAACTAATTAAATTACCATCTAATAAAAATCTTGCAAAACCAGTACTATTTGACTTGTCTAATGAAGTGTCTGTAGCTTTGATAAACGAATAAATAATATTGGAATCAATAATTAAACTTGAAATGTAATTCGGATAATAGTTAATACCGCTATTATCATTCAATTTTAATTGATAAGTCTTTGCATAGCCTGCTTGCGTGAAACATACTTCATTAATTAAGATAAGGATAAAAATAAATAAAAACTTCATACTTAGGATTTTTAAAAATATCTGGAGCCATAATATATTATAACTCCAGATATTGCAATTATTAATGATGAATCAGCAACTTGTTAGTTGAGATTCTTTGATCCTCTAGATATAATACTACTTTATATACTCCACTTGGAATATGACTTATATCAAGCTCGGAAGAATTAAATAAAATTGTCTGCCTTAGCACTGACTTTCCATATAGATCATAGAATTCAATTGTATATGGATGACTGGCAATATTATCACCAGAAATCAATACAGTAAACCTATCATTGGCTGGATTAGGATAAAAAGATAATTTATTAGCGAGAAGTTGAACTGTCAATAATGATTCCGCATTATCAACACCTTGATCATCAGACTTCTTTAGTGACTGATTGGAATTAATATAATAGAAGTCCATTACTGAACTTGCCTCACTTGCTGATATACCTTCATAATTACTTGCAACCAAGTTCAGATATTGCACTTCTGAAGAACTCAGGCTTCCTATATATCTACCTGAGATGTTTGCACTCTCTACCAAGTCAATTAGCTCCTGATAAGTCTCTAGATCTGCTTCTTGCATATTATTAATCGAGCTATTCATTAAGCTTGTGACTTCTGTATTAGCTCCAGTTATATCACCTTGCTCAAACTGAATATCGATGAGTTCTCGCAAGCTGCCATAACTATTAAGGCGATTGATCCATGCTTCAATACTGTCTTGATTATAAGTATCATACTGCTTATAATACTCTATGGCTTCATTACAGATGCCTGCTACTTCTTGACTGAAGTATGACATTCTTGCTTCATGTAATGATCTTGCCGTGTTGAAGTTGAGACCGACTTCAATCTGATCCAACTGCTCATTGCTTAATGAATAAGAATGACCTCGTAACGAATTTCCGAATCCTACTAAGAGATAATTATCTGGATTCTGACTTAAGATTGCTCCTCTCTGAGCTTGCGTGTATATATCAGACCTCTTATATACTTCATAGACTACCTCTCTACTGAGCCAAGGTGATATGGAGCTAATACTTGCATATACTGAGCTAGCATTAGAACTTGTAGCATCTATAACTATGTCAATAAGATCACTAGTTGATCCATCATCAATATTATTATTATATACTTGTCGAAGATCATTGAGTGTATCCGATGGTATCTTATGCTTGTCATTACGATTAATAGTATCATTCTTACTTCGAGGTACACCACATGTAAGGTTACTTACAATAGTGGTATTTATGAGCATATGAGATTCTGGAGTTTCTTCAGTAAAGTTGCGATGGAA
The DNA here is from genome assembly GCA_013140975.1 of Saprospiraceae bacterium. Taxonomy (GTDB): domain Bacteria; phylum Bacteroidota; class Bacteroidia; order Chitinophagales; family Saprospiraceae; genus Vicinibacter. The sequence continues at coordinate 2,235 of JABFRV010000107.1, read as the reverse complement.
GTAATTAATCTCATGAAGCATAAGGTTAACATTAAGATCAAGTTCAAATGGACTTAAGACTCTATTGCCAATAGCTGATTGAAGAGACCCTTGTACAGGGCTATTAGAACCATCAATCTTAATATCATTGGAATTAAGATCAAAATAATTACACTTGAATAGCAATCCTTCATTATTGCCATTATCACCAAATGTATGAATACCAATCCTATTAGATGTTATAAGGGTATTACTATCAATAACATTCTCTGCTGGACCTGACTCTATAATCTCCATTCCAATGAATCCAGCTGAGGGTTGAGATGTATTATTTATTTTATTCTTAGAGATACTATAACCTGTACAACGATTACTGATTAGACCTCTATGGATACAATTAATGAATTCATTGTTAGTTACTGAGTAATTGTTTACACCCGCATCAACTTTTATTCCAACCTGTGTCTTATCGAACTTACAATTAGATGCTTTGAATAACTTAGCAGACCCTATACTAGATACTGATACACCGTAAAGACTATCTTTGAACACCGTCTTTATACCATTAGCACCAGATTCACCCGTAATATTCAATATGCAATTCATTACTCTAACACTATAAGACTTATTATCCAGTGGTTGATGCTTATAAGGCTGGCTAGGATTGTCGAATGTACACTTGGCTATTTGAATATTAGAATTATCAGTATAGACTTGACTGTGATAATTAGCAAGTGGGAAAGGTAATGCACCATTACTAGTTGATTTTGAAAGAAAGAATCTTGTACCAGATATATTAATTGGTAAGCTTACGAAAGCGCTTCGTCTTAGATAGACAGAGTGCTTATTATTCTTAAATGTAGATCCATGAATCTCTGCAATCATTGGCCCTGTCATACCAGTCTTATTATGAAGTCCTAATTCAGATAGCTCTATTGTTCCATTATTACAATAGAACTTAGGTATTGACTGACCTGAAGATGTTTGCATTTCAATACCATACCAGAACTTAGGTAATCCAGCTCTTTGCTCACAAGTTGGTCTAACAGCTCCTAAAGTTATCTTACCTCCAGAGACCTTAAGAATTCCACCTGGTTCAACGATTATTTTAGCTTTCTCTGGCATGAATAAAGTGGAGAAGACCTCAAGAGTTCCACCATTTTTTATAATAATATCCCGATTTACTCTCTTAATACTATTAAGTGCAGTATAAGTTGTAATTACCCAGTCTGTTTGTAATTCTGTAAGGCTATGTTGATCTTGTCCATTGACAAGCTTATTCTTCATCCTGTTCGCCTGACCTATTGTAAAATATTCAGTACAAGACCAATAACCTGACATCATTATACCAAAGTCAAAGGTTCCTTGATATTCATCATGACAAGGATCTCTGCATGTACATTTCGTACTATCCCATTGACAATTGGTTCTATATAAGTTTAACCAACCCGGGTCTGGCGGAGTATCTTCGACTAGATCACCTTTGTTGATTAATGAATTAGGGTCATTAAAGCACGACATTCCATTAAAAACTTCTTCTGTATGTAGAAGGGTTAAGACATGGCCTACTTCATGTGATAAGTTATTTTTTGGAGTTGAGGCAAGAGGGATGACTCTGCATGTATTGAATCCTGGCCAAGCATATCCATAATAATTTCCACCATCAGAATAACTGAGAATTATATTGATCGCATCCATTGATAAATACTTCTGAGCAAACTCATTTATTCCTACTGTTGAATCTAAGGCAAACGCATTAGTCCATTTTTCTTCACATACTTCAACATGACAAAGTTGATAGAAAGAAATGCCTGCGCTAGAATAAACAGAGTTTAATTCATTCATATAGGTTGACATCACTGATAGTGGTTCACCACCGTTACAGTTAGCATCCCTAATAAAATAGAATCTTACGGGCAAGTTAAAGCTAAGATTAGAATAGTCATCTTCAACAGGTAGTGAACTTTCAGGTACACTAAATCCGCAGATTTGATTCTGAGATATAGCAATATTTAGGGAAAGAAGCATAAACACAAAGATAAGTTGATTTGACAGCTTTGAAGCTTGTAATATACTTTGTATCAAGTAGCTAAGACTTTCATTAGGATTGCTTAGGAGTTTATTAATTCCTGGACTTCCTCACTATAGTGGACAAAGCGAAAAGGCATTATGCTGCTAATATATGAACTTTTTCATAAAAAGCTTCTAATGGTGATTTTCCATCCAATGCGCTATGAATTCTTTTCGTGTTATACC
>JABFRV010000033.1 GCA_013140975.1 Saprospiraceae bacterium | reverse complement strand
ATTAAATGTTGCATTTATTACTTGAACACAGCATTAAATTAAATTGGATTTCAAGCAATTATAGGTTTAATGGAAATTTATATTTCTTAAATGAAAAATTTAGCCATGATTAAATTAGTAATTTTTATAGTTTAATAGCCTATTTATTATAACCATAATGCTAACAAACCTCTCCAACCTCCCTTCCAAGTTACTTCGTCTTATAGGGCATGATCCTATATTATTCGCAGTTACTTATAATGGTCACAATCCGAATGGCGGAATTATTATAAAGTTGATTTCGCATTTTGGGGCAGTACTATTTTATTTATTACTTGTTAGTATTTTAAAAAGTTCAGATCTATTGCTTTTTAATAGCTTCATGTTTAAATTTATCATTTATGGTATTGGAATTACGCTGGTAGTAAGTTTAATTGTGATTATTAGGAATATTTACCTAAGCGGGATAATCTATATAGGTACTTCTATTGGATTTATAAAGTATTTTCATGGTAAAATAATAGTAATTCCCTGGACAGATTTTAATGGATTAATGAATATAAAAGATAACTTTAAAGGGGGCACCTTAGAATTAGAATTAAAAGCTGAAGAAAATCAAGGTTTAATTTTTGGCGAAGAAATAAAAAGAGCTGATGTTGTTAAATTGTCTAATATTCCTTTTGTGCATCATATAGCTGCAGTCTGTATGGAGCGAATTGTCAAATGAGCAGTGATTTTTCAATGTAAGCAGTATTTAATCTATCCGAAATCTTGCTTTCAAATTTATCGCGGGATTCAATGCTTCTTTTCTTTCAAGAGCATATCCCTACAATAATTGTTAAATTATGACTGGAAAGTTTAGGATGGCTAATCACTTTCATTCTATCACTTCCAACTTTAAGAAATATCCGCCTCCTCCAGCGCCACAAAGTTTATAAAAATATTTTCCGGAGTCTAAACCTTTTTCCCAATCCTCTCGTATTGAAACTGGAATAAAAGATGACAAATATAGTAAGGAAGACTTACTAATAAGTTTCCAGGCTTCTATAAAGTGATTGTGGTTATTGGAAAGTAAGGCTTCAAGAGCGAATGAGTTATAAGACATCAATTCTTTTTCAAAGCCATCCTTGAATTGTGTATTTTGAAGTAACGAATTAAAAGTATTGATGCAGTTTTCTGTGTTTCTTCTGAATCCGGAATCAACCAGTGTAATTGAAAACAATTCATTGCGTAACTTAAATTCCATTTCAGAAATTAGTGTTCCTTCCTTGGAAAAAATCAATGGTTTATTGAGATAACTTATTAGTGGATCAAGCCCGGAGCTTTTTCCATGAAAGAATGATTCCATGATGGAGAAAATACCTTGCAAAGTATCAGGATTCTTTTCCGGTTGAATAGTGTATCGATCATAAACAGCCGCCACTACCGAGCCGCTACTTCCCAGACCATATCCATGTGGAATGTTGGATTTTAAATAAAGATTATTTTTTAGTTCTGAATCAAAACTATTACAATTGATTATTGAATTTAATTGATTGTTATTTTTTATAAACGCAAGAAATGGCTCAAGTCCTGAATTGAAAGAAGAACCATATTTCCAGCGTGCACAATAGTGAGGATAGGGCATGCTGAAAGCTCTGCCGCCTAATAAAATACCATATTCTCCAATAAGGAGAATTTTGGATGAATATGCTTTTTCCAGATTGAACATTTTGTTGTTGGACAAATGTAACGGGTATATTTATAATTCCAAAAACTTATCCAAAAATATACTGTTATTTTTAGTCTTGATTGAAGAATCCATAATTATATTTGAAATTTATAAAGAAGATGAGTCTAATAGATATAAAAGTACCAACAATCGGCGAATCTGTTACAGAAGTAACTCTTGCTAAATGGCTGGTTAAAAATGGTGATTTCGTAAGCCTGGATCAGATCTTGTGCGAGTTTGAATCTGATAAAGCTACATTTGAATTACCATCAGAAGCAGCAGGTCAGATTTCACTAAAAGCAAAAGAAAAAGAGGATCTTAGTGTTGGCGCTGTTGTAGCGCAAATTAATACTTCCGCTGCAGGCAATAAAGTTGAAAATATAAAACAGGAAAAAGTTGAAGCAAAGCCAGCACCTGTAAAAGAATCCATAAAAACAGAAACGGCTAAACCTGATGTAACAATAATACCACCTAAAAAAGTCTCTGTACCCGAAACTCCCAAAGAGAAATTAATCATCAATGAGAAACGTGGCGATAGACGTGAGAAAATGTCCCGAATGCGACGCACGATTTCAAAGAGACTTGTTTCTGCTAAGAATGAAACTGCAATGTTGACAACGTTTAATGAGTTGGATATGACTGCAATTCAAAACCTTCGCAAAACATACAATGATCAGTTTTTAGAAAAATATGGAACCAAGCTCGGGTATATGTCTTTGTTTGCCAAAGCTTGTGCAAGAGTTTTACTTGAAATGCCAGATGTCAATGCTTTTATTGATGAAGAAGAAATTATTTATCATAATTATGTTGATATTTCATTTGCGATTTCAACGCCGAATGGTCTTGTCGTTCCTCCAATTAAAAATGTTCAGAATCTTAAGTTGCACGAAATTGAAATTACTTTGAAGGACCTTGCTGAAAAAGCAAGAACTGGCAAGCTAAGTATTCAAGAAATGACAGGAGGGACTTTTACTATTACCAATGGAGGAGTATTCGGTTCATTGATGAGTACTCCGATTATTAACGAGCCTCAGTCAGCAATCTTAGGAATGCATGCCATTAAAGAAAGACCCGTTGCTGTCGATGGTAAAATTGAAATCAGACCCATGATGTACCTTGCTTTAAGTTATGATCATCGCATTATTGATGGAAGTACATCTGTTACTTTTTTAGTAAAGGTTAAAGAACTGTTAGAAGAACCTTTGCGATTATTATTAGAATAAAATATAAATGAGTGTAAAATGACTTTGCAACAATTATTTGACTTTGTACAACAGAATCCTTCGTATTGTGCTTATCTATTAGCCGGAGTTCCTGTCTTGAGTTTAATCCTGGCATGGATAAGTGAGCCTTATGGCTATAAAGAACCTTGGAACTATTTCTTTTCCGTATTGGTATACGCAGCTTGCATTCCTGGAATATTTGCTGTTACATTAAATATTTATTTTTTCTTTTGGGAAAGAGGAAGCATTATGAATGCAGAGTTATTAATTCGATTTGTTCCGATTCTTACGATGTTGGCAACCTTATTTATTATCAGTCGATTCGTAAGCTTTGATGCCATTCCGGGTTTTGATAAGTTGAGTGGATTGATGCTTATAATTGGTGTTATACTCACATTAATGTGGGTGTTGGATCGAACCCATATTTATGCGTTTACACGCTTACCGTTTTATTTTATTATATTTTTAATTGTAGGAAGTGTCTTATTAATTCGATTAAGCGCTAAGAAATTATTGACATAAGAAAGGCGTAAAAGGGTAATTGTAAATGATGTATAGAAATACAAGTTTGATCAAGTTCATTTTATGGCTTGGTCTTTATTTATTATCTATGCAGACAAATAGTCAGACGACTAAAATACCTTTTCGGTATGTACAATCTTTTATAATAATTGAAGTTAAATTAGAAGGAGTTATTCCATTGCGATTGCTTTTTGATACGGGAGCAGAACATAACTTACTTTTTGATAGAAGTGCTACAGATCTAATTAAGGATGTTTATTTAAGGGATATTAAAGTTTTAGGATCGGATCTAATTCAAGAGATTCCTGCAATGTTGACAGATTATATGGGTATTAGTTTAGAAAATACTTTGGAACGTAAAGTGCAGTTTATTGTGCTCAAAGAATTTAATCAGCATTTAAGTTCCGTCATTGGTGAAAGAATTGATGGAATACTGAGCGCCAAAATTTTTGCAAATAAAGTATTTGAAATTGATTACAAGAAGCATAGGATTATTGTATATGATAATAAACCGGCACATAAAAAGTTGTCACATTATCAGGAATGTAAAATAAATATTTATAAAAACAAGCCTTACGTATTTTCTGATCTTTCATTGTCTAATTCTGATAGTGTATATAACTTGAACTTTCTTTTGGATACAGGAGCAGGACTTGCGTTATTAATTTATAAAAACGAACAAACAACCTTACAGATCCCGGAAAAGGGCTTACCCGGAAAATTAGGCTCAGGTCTGGGAGGAGTTGTAGAAGGATATATTACACGATCTAAATATCTAAGCTTTTGTAAAACCAGATATGATGATGTAGTAAGTAATTTTCAAGAAGTTTCCACAATATATTCAGATAAGGAGTCACGATTCAAGCAAGGTTTAATTGGCAATCAGATATTAGACCATTATTCTATCATTTTTGACTATAGTCAAGAGAAAATGTACTTAAAAAGAGACAAAAAAATTGATAACTTTAGGTACGATAGAAGTGGCTTAAGCCTAATTTGTTCAGGAGTCAATTTTGATCAATTTTACATTGCTCATATTATTCCGGGTAGCCCGGCTGATCAATCGAGGATTCTTATTGGCGATCAGTTACTTTCAGTCAATAGAATTCCTTGTAGCTTTCTTACCCTTCATGGGATTCAGACCATGCTTTGTAAGGAATCTGGAAAGAAAATTAGACTTAAGTTGCTGAGAAACGGTAAAAGAATCGTCAGGGAAGTCTATTTGCAAAACCTATTATAATTAATTTTAATTTATAAATTATTATTAATTAATAATTTATATATATTAAATTTTGCATTTTAATTGAATGATTGTCAATTTTTAGTCAACAGACTTATTTTTTAAATTTAGGCAAAAAAGTCCTTCTTCAATTCAGCTATCAGTGCTACCTTTGCAGCCCTTATAAAAATGTCATGTTAGCAATAGTTAATATTCAAGGTCAGCAATTCAAGGTTCAATCGGGCCAGAAGATCTATGTTCATCACCTTGACAATCAAGCCGGTGATAAAGTAAGTTTTGAAGAGGTTCTCCTTGTTGATAACGGTTCAATCCAGATTGGAAGTCCAACCGTTGCAGGAGCTCGTGTAGAAGCGACTGTCCTAAATCATGCTAAAGGTGACAAAGTTATAGTTTACAAGAAAAAAAGAAGAAAAGGTCTCGAGAAGAAGAATGGCCACAGACAGTCTTTTACCAGAATTAGCATTGATTCAATTACAGCATAACATTTAAATCTTAATACAATGGCTCATAAAAAAGGTGAAGGTAGTACGGCGAACGGCCGGGATAGTAATAGTAAACGATTAGGAGTTAAATTATTCGGCGGACAAGTAGCCATTGCCGGAAATATTCTAGTTAGACAAAAAGGTTCAAAATTCCACGCAGGTAAAAATGTTGGAATAGGTAAAGACTGGACTCTATATGCTTTAATTGCCGGAACTGTTAAGTTTACAAAATCAGTTGGTGATAGAAGATTTGTTCACATATTACCCGAAGCTATTGCTGCTCCTGTTGCTGCTGTAGCAGAACCAAAAAAGAAAGCGACTAAAAAAGCCGAGGAAGCTTAGTCTTTCAATTTTCTAAAGTCACAATTTATCCATCCTTGATCATAAGTACTCGTTTGTACTTTATACCAGATATCTATTTGATCAATTAATTTTACTTTTTCTCCTGCAAGGATTTTTACTCTACTCTCACTAATTGCATCGGGAGAAATATGTAAGTCACAGGTATCCATTAGAATGGCGTCCTTTTGAAATCTTGTTTGGATTAATCCTGTAACTGCAAGAATAAAAAATAGAATTGCCAATACAAGGCATACGTTGGATAGAAATTTACCGGATAATTTTTTTCGCAAATAAATTGCCAGGAACATTAGAATGGCATAAGCTACCATGTAGTAAATTCCATGAACCCAATAAACGATCTTATTGAAAAAAGTCATTGGACTCGAACCGGGTAATTGATATTCTTCAATTCCTGCTGAGGTCTGTGTCAATCTGAGATTATGTTCTGTATTTTTGTTATAAGGATTAATCTGAAGTGATTTATAAAACCAAAATATCGCTTCGGGATAATTTTTTAGTTCCTGATATGCAGTCCCAATATTGAAACATAGTTTATCATTAGTTCTATCTTGTAAGAGTTGAGACTTCCATAATTCAATCGCAGAAAGTTTATCGCCTTCTTGAAATTTTATTACTCCCAGATCGGTGCTTGAATAAATTCTGATAACAGAAGTCAAACATATTATTATTGCAAAAATAAATTTCATTTTATTTTAACTTAAATAAATCTTCAAATTCTTTGGGTTGCTCCGGAGTCCTTAACATAAATCCTTCCAAGCGTTTATCCTTGCCTTCATAAGTCGGAATCATGTTCCCATCCGGTTGCGTGTAGAAATGGATTTTGTCAATTTTTTCATCTTCAAAAAAATCTATCCTCATTTTGCTGCATTTAATATAGTTCATACCGATATAACCCTTTCCATCTTCCTGAACATAATAAACAGATTCGGCATTCCCAATGACATCTGCATAATGGATTTTTTTATTTTTAAAATAAGAAAAAATATGTCTTCCTTTAATCTGGTCAATAAGGCCTGTATAAGATTCAGTGAGAATAAAAGACTTATTGTATAAATTAATTCTATCAATTGATTTGTTCTTCATGTACAATAATATGGTATCTCCCGTGAATTGTGTTGTGTCTGACCATAGAACCGGGTTGTAAAATAAGCTGAATAAAGAATCTTTTCCATGAAAGAATAATGAATCACAAAGTCCTCTGATTTTTCTGCTCCAGATTCTAACATCTCCATCTGCAGTCATAGTCTGAAATGTATCATTCTCTTGTATTTTTTCCTGAGAAAATATTTCGTTTGCAGTAAGATACAAAGTATCATTGTCCAATGGGGTTGAAATATACTTGCGTTTTCCAACAGGAATTAAGATTTTATCTTTTTTATTATAGCTGAAAGTATCACAATGAATTTGCCAACCTGTCTGCGTATCTTTTACAATAACTGCACCATAAGCATAGCCAATATCATCAGAACCGCTATAATCTATCCTATCTGCAATTATGATCTGCTTTCCTTCTATCAATTCAGTCTTTCCTTCAACTCTGACAGATTTATCGTTTTTATTGTAAAATATTTTATGACCTTTTATTTCTCTTTCCTTATCTCTGTACAGTCCATTTCCTTTAATAATAACAGTATTCGTTGAATCATTTATTATGATTGTGTCACCTTTAGCAGTTGAAACAGAATCTGATATTTGCGCATTTTCATAAAGGCTTGTAATTTTTTGTAATTCATTATTGATGATAAGCCTGGCAGAGGCCTGCTCTGAGTTATTTTTATAGATTGGATATTTGTCAAAGCTTGCAACCCTGGAATTGACATTGTAATTCCCCAACTCGCAATAAATTTGTAATGAATCCTTTTTTATAGATGTAGGTGCGAGAAATTGAACTTCATTTTTTTTGGAATCAAATTCAATCGTATCGGATTGAACATTCATTCCATTATTCAATATTATATTAACACTATCTTTAAAGAATGCTTTTTCGGTTTTTGCATCATAGTATGCTTTTTTACTTTTTATACGGGTGTCTGTGCTGATTAAGATTCCATTGTTAAAATAACTTGCAATTCTTTTCTTGAGATCGTAATTCAGTTGTTGCGTGAAAAGTTGTTTGTCATGATGAATAAGGCTTACATTTTGCCTTAATTCTGCTTTTAGAGTTTGGCCATCATAAAGCAAAGTATCACCAAATATTTGAAGGCTGTCACCTTCTACAATTCTTACATGACCGATCGCTTTGACTTTGAGACCGACTATTATGGCAGAATCACAGAATAAGTAGGTTTTTTTATGACGAATGACAACTTCTTGTCTTAAATATTGATATTCCTGGTTGTTGGAGGTTTCGAAGTTAAGATACTCAGAGTGAATAACGATTATTTTATTTTGGCTCGTATCTTTCTGAGCATATATCTCAGGAAGAAACAGCAGACACAAAAAGAACAAATAGGCTTTACTGCTGTTTTCTAAGCCATTCGTAGTAATCTCTCTAAATAATTTTCTCAATATTTTTCAATTTAATATAGGGCAAATTTAATTTCAAAGTACAATATATTACAATTAATTATAATATGAATAAATTGCCCTTAATTTCAGAAATACCTATATTTTGCAGAAAATAAAACCACATTAAGGGGAGATTGTTCTCTTAGACATAATGGCGAATAGAAAAGACGATCATATAGAACTTGCTTTCGAATCAAATACCCCGGTTTCTATGGCTGACCCAAGATTTGATTATAACCCAATTCATGGAGTTCACCCAGAAGAAGGACAAACCTGGCAGGTTAGATGGGGAAAGTACGACTTTGATTATCCGGTGTGGGTTTCAAGTATGACTGGAGGAGCAATCCGGGCAAAAACAATAAATCAGAATCTGGCTAGATTATGCAAAGATTATTCCCTGGGAATGGGTCTTGGATCCTGCCGAAAATTAATCGATAATCGTGATAGTATAGCTGATTTTCAAGTTCGGAAATATATAAGTACTCAACCCTTATATGCCAATCTGGGAATAGCTCAGTGTCAACAATGGTTGAAGGATGGAAAGGAAAGCTATATTCGGGAGATTATGTCAATCACTGAATCCGATGGATTGATTGTGCATATTAATCCGATGCAGGAATGGATGCAAGCAGAAGGAGATAGAATCAAGGAGTCTCCGTTGAATACAATTAAAAGAATGTTAGATAGTTTTGACTTTCCGATAATTGTTAAAGAAGTAGGTCAGGGTATGTCTTACACTGCATTAAAAGCACTTAGTCAACTCTCTGTTGAAGCAATAGAATTTGGTGCTTTTGGAGGAACCAATTTTGCATTACTTGAAATGTTGAGAGATAAAGAACAAGAAAGAAACGTTTTCGAACCTTTTTGTAAAATTGGTCATACTGCAGAACAGATGGTCCAATCCATGAATCAAATTCTTTCCGAAAAGGAATCTCTTCAATGCAGTCAAATTATTATATCAGGCGGAATTAAAAGTTTTTTAGATGCTTATTATTATTTGAGTATGTCAAACGTAAATTCTATTTATGGAATGGCGTCTGCCTTGTTAGCCCCTGCCATGGAGTCGTATGAATCATTGCAAAAATATTTTACTTTGCAAATGCAGGGCTTGCTTTTATCAAAATCTTATTTAACAGTGAGAAAATAAGATGGCAAATTCTTCTGATTCAAAATCAATACAAGGATTTTCCAAGCTGAATAAGCGAGGTAAAATTAAGTGGATTGTTGAAAATTTTTTCAAAGATCCTGAAAGCGTGATGCATGAACTTATGAGTTACTGGCATCGAAATGAAGATCAACAAAAAGTATTGGATGGGTTTTCGGAAAATACCATAAGTAATTTTCCTCTTCCATTTAGCGTAGCGCCGAATGTTGTAATGAACGGAAAAACTTATTGTGTTCCAATGGTTACTGAAGAAAGTAGCGTTGTTGCTGCTGCTTCATCGGCAGCCAAATTCTGGCAGGACAGAGGAGGTGTAAAAGCCCAAATAATTGGAACTGAAAAATTAGGACAGATTCATTTTTATTGGAACGGAGATGGGGATTCTTTGAAATCCTTGATTCCTGAGTTAGAAAAGAGAATGAGAGAAGATGCTAAAGAACATCTTTTTAATATGGAGAAGAGAGGAGGGGGATTAAAGAAAATCAAACTTATTCGTTTTCCTCAACTTGAAAATTATTTTCAATTGTTGTGTTCTTTTGAAACCTGCGATTCAATGGGTGCTAATTTCATTAATACCTGTCTTGAATCTTTCAGTCAGACTTTAGAAATGTATATTGAAAAGTCGCCTTTAATTTCTGATGCGTATCGGGAGATTGAAATTCTTATGTCTATTCTTTCTAACTATACACCGGATTGTCTTGTAGAAGTAAGTGTAGATTGTAATATACATGAATTGGGTTCATTTGGGGATGAAATCGATGCAGATGATTTTGCACTGCGTTTTTATAAAGCAGTTCAGATAGCAAAGGCTGATGTACACCGAGCCGTAACACATAACAAAGGAATCTTAAATGGAATCGATGCAGTTGTACTTGCCAGTGGCAATGATTTTAGAGCCGTGGAAGCCTGCATACATGCATATGCTTCACGAGATGGTCAATACAGAAGTTTGAGTGAATGTACAATTGAAAATGATCGTTTCATTTTCTCAATGCAAGTACCGTTGGCATTAGGAACAATCGGTGGATTAACGAATCTTCATCCAATGGCAAAACGTTCATTGGAATTATTGGAAAATCCGGATGCCGAAACCCTTATGATGATTACTGCATGTACCGGGTTGTTACAGAACTTTGCAGCTTTAAAGTCTTTGGTCACTACCGGAATTCAAAAAGGACATATGAAGATGCATATGGAAAATATACTTAGTCATCTCAATGCTACTCAAGAACAAAGAAATAAAGCAAGAGAATATTTTTCAGATAAAAAGATAAGTTATAACGAAGTAAGAAAATTTATAACTTCTTAAGAAAGCCTTGTTGAATAATGGAATCGAAATATTTTTTTATTTCTTATTGAATCGGTAACCCACTCCAAATCTTGCATATGGAACAAAGTAATCATTGAAAGCTCTACCAATTCCTGTTCCAATTTCAAACACCACATTTTTCTTGCTTACAAATTTATAGCCAGCTCCAAACCCAATACCAACAAGGAAGTCATTGTCTTCAAATGAACCTATTGGAACAAAGGCGGAAAAATAAAATTTGTTAGAACCTTTTTCCGAAGGATTAAAGTAGTATTTAAAAGAAGGAGTCAGGTACAAAACTTCTGATCCGGCAATGATATCTAAGTCAATAGACATATCTTCATTAATACCTTTTTCAACGTTTATATGAGCAACTTCAAATAGTGCGGCAATTGGATTTATTTTTAGCTCAAATTGTGCATGCGCTTGAATGGAAAGGAAGATTGAAAATATAGTTACAATTAGTGTTTTTGAAAATTTTATTTGTTTCATAAGTAATTTTTTAAAGTGTAAATAATGAGCCAAAGTTGGAGTAATAACCCAGAATAGACTAATATTATTACTATAAAAACATATATTTATTTATATAATATGTAGATATGGCTAAATTTAAAAACTTATGAACGGATTAGCATATAAGTGCTTCAACTACTCAGCGTATTATAAAGCCTTAACCAACTAATTCCATTACACTATTTCAACTTCTTCTTTGCTCTCTGCATCGGATTATTGTTGCTGGAAGGTGGTCTTCGTCTGGTATCAACTGCATTTACGTTTTTAAACAGTTGAAATTTAGTCATCGGTGCAGATTGATTCCAATAATTGTTGAAAAGATTTATATCCGCCGTTTCTTTATAAGGGTCGAGAACAATAGATTGGACTTCTTTTCTTTTAATAAAAGTTTTAACCACAACATGTTCATTATGCCGCCAGACATATGGATGAACATATTCAGTCTCTTCTGTGCCATCCGCGTAATTAAACATTACTATAATAGGCATTACCATTCCTCCTTTATTGCTAAAAGTAACTTCATACACATGATAATTATTAAATTTTGCGTAAGTTGAACTGTCACTTAATTGTTTCTTCTTTGGAGTAGAAGGCTTGGACGGTTGAACATCAGTTTCTTTAGCTATCTTTTCTAATGATTCATCGTAATAATAATAGAAGTCCCGTAGGGAGGTATCTTTATCAATCAGGAATTGTATCCCCGATTCACGGTTTCTTGTTTTGGTAATAGGTTCATAAGATTTTTGTTTTGGAATACTGAATGGAGCAGGGTCAACTACATTCTGAGTTATTGTTTTATTGGTATCATTTGTTGCAGGATCTATTGTAAAAGTATATGCCAACACAGAATCAATGGATATATCGCAAGGTTCAATATCGTAAAACCATGCTCTCCAAAACCAATCCAGATCAACTGCAGAGGCATCTTCCATGCTTCTAAAAAAATCTGCTGGCGTTGGATGTTTTAATTTCCAACTTTGCGCATAGGTTTTAAATGCGTGATCAAATAGTTTGCGACCCATAATTGTTTCACGAAGTATGTTTAGGCCAGTTGCTGTTTTAGCATATGCATTACTACCAAAATGATAAAGATTATCACTATTTGTCATAATTGGTTCCAATTGTTCTTTGGGTAATCTCATATAATCTGTAATTTTATCCGCCGGTCCACGACCTGAAGGATATTCATTATCAAATTCCTGTTCAGTTAGAAATTGTACAAAAGTATTTAGACCTTCATCCATCCAGGTCCATTGTCTTTCATCGCTGTTGATAATCATTGGGAAAAAGTTATGTCCAACTTCGTGAATGATTACAGATATCATTCCATATTTTAGACCTTCTGAATACGTTCCATCCTTTTCAGTTCTTCCAAAATTAAAACAGATCATAGGATATTCCATTCCATTAGAAGCTTCAACACTAATCGCAATTGGATACGGATAATCAATTGTGTACTTGGAATATGTCTTAATCGTGTGCGCTACAGTCTTTGAAGAATATTTTCTATACAAGCCATATGCTTCTTTACCATAATAACTCATGCAAAGAACACGTTTGCCGGCAATCGTAATCGGAATCAGATCCCAGATAAATTTCCTGCTACTTCCCCAGGCAAAATCTCGTACATTTTGTGCTTTATATTTCCAGATTTTTCTTAACTTAGAAATATTTTTTTCTGCAGACCTGGCTTCAGGTAACGTGACTATTTCTGTTACATCTGAATAATTATTTATTGCTTGTTGATATCGGTTGAATTGCGCTGCTGTCAATACATTTTTATAATTCTGGCATTCTCCTGTAGAAGCAATAACATGATCAGAAGGAACATCCATTTCTACTTCATAATCTCCAAACGCTAATGCAAATTCAGCTCTGCCGGTAA
This sequence comes from Saprospiraceae bacterium, assembly GCA_013140975.1. GTDB lineage: Bacteria > Bacteroidota > Bacteroidia > Chitinophagales > Saprospiraceae > Vicinibacter. The sequence continues at coordinate 26,537 of JABFRV010000033.1, read as the reverse complement.
ATTGTTTGTTCTGCCATCCCTGAAAATCTGAATATACACACATTCGTGGATACCATTGGGCCATTGTAAAAAGAATATTTCCATCTTCCGGAAATAGTTCATATCCTCCTCTTCCTCCTACTGTAAGTCGATTCGGAATTTTATAATTCCATTGAATAAAGAACTTGATTTTAGTTTTAGGCTTTAAACTAGAAGGAAGGTCAATTCTCATCATCGTTTCATTAATTGTATAGGATAAATTATTTCCTTTACTATCAGTTACTTTAACAATATTGACACCATGTCCTATATTTAAATCCTTTACATCCATTTGAGAAACTATATTTTCATCAAATGGAGGGTTCCAGTCAGATCCATTCGCATTGCGTAATTCTGAATTATAGCTGTGCTGGTTTTCATCAAGTTGTAACCAAAGGTATTGTAATGAATGAGGAGAATTATTATGGTAGGTTACCCATTCTTCACCATAGAGCCGGGTATCAGCTTCATCCAGTCTGGCCTTAATCTTATAGTCTGCTTTCATCTGCCAATAGGCTTCGCCAGGTGCCCCTGAAGCGGTTCTGTAAGTATTTGGGTCCGGTAAGATAATACCCAATTGTTCAAATTTATTGCCGTGATTAGAGCTTGGATTATTCCTAAGATTTTGTGCGGAAAGCAGGAAAGGAAGGCCGGATATGAGTAAAAGTGTAAGATAACGATTCATAACTTTAAGAAATAGGATCACAAATATAAGCTTAAATATTTAATCACGAAAGTCTTCGTAGATATTATATTTGTCTTCTTATCAATTGAATTATGCTTTTTTTAGGAACCTGGCTATACCTTTTTCTTCTTCATCCTCATTTTCAATCTGTAACAGAGATTTATTATGCGGAAGGGGATAAGGTTTTTGAAATTAGCATAACTATGACGACTCATGATTTAGAGAAGCTTATGGTTATAAAAACCTCTCAACCCGTTTTCCTCGGAAAATCGGAAGATTCCATCCGCAATTCTGAATGGCTGTTTGATTATGTTGAGAAGAATTTCCATATCAATATGGATAATATTCATGTTGATTTAGTTTACGTGGGTTTTGAAGCCGTGAAAGATGAGTTGACAATCTATTTTCAGACCGAAGAAATAGATCATATTACAGATTATATAACTATAGAAAACACAGTCCTAATGGATTATCATGATGATCAACAGAATATTGTTCATCTACAATTTCTCGATATCAAAGAAAGTAAAAAGCTGACAAGGAAAACGAAGAATTGGAAACGAAGAATTGAAAATTGAAAATTGAAATGTTGTTGAACTCGGCTTAAGGTCTTCCTTAAGTCGGAGCAGATTCAAGCCTCTGGCTTGATAGTTTTCAAGTCTATTCCAAAAAGAAAACTGAGAATTAAAATTGAAAATTGAAAATGTAGAATTGATCCTGACTTAAAATCGATATCATTTTCAATTATCTCCTCCTTGGAGTTGGAGTTTATTTAATCCTCTGGCTTGAAAGATTAAATTCTGGTACATGTTTTTTAATAGTCGAAAGAAAATATTCAATTTTCAATTCTCCATTTTCAATTAACTTCTCCTTAAGTCGGAGTGTATTTAATCCTCTGGCTTGATAGATCCGATTCTGTTTCATGTTTTTAATTATCGCAAGAAAATTTTCAATTTTTCATTTTCAATTACTGCATTTCACTGCTTGTGCTAAACCTAATATCAGGAAAATTTTCTTGTACCAATCTTAGCGTCCATGCAGAATCTGCAAGTAATACGAGCTTTCCATCTTTGTCAAGTGCAAGATCTTTTTTGCGACGTTGTTTGAATTCTTCTAATTTTTTATAATCATCACAATGCACCCAAAGTGCTTTATGAAGTTGCAATGGTTCATAGGAACATCTTGCATTGTATTCATGCTCGAGTCGATATTGAATAACATCAAACTGTAATGCACCTACGACACCAATTATTTTTCTTTGTGAATCTTCTTTAATAAAAAGTTGTGCAACACCTTCATCCATTAATTGCTCCAGTCCTTTGGCAAATTGTTTGAATTTGGCAGGATCAGCATTGTCTACATAACGAAATATCTCTGGTGAGAACCGAGGAATACCTTTGAAGTGAAGATTCTCTCCTTCCGTTAATGCATCACCTATTTTAAAATTTCCGTTGTCATATAATCCTACAACATCTCCTGCATAAGCTTCATCAATTACTTCTTTGCGTGAAGCCATGAAAGAAGTAGGATTAGAGAATTTTAAATCGCGATTTAATCGTACGTGATGATAATTTGTATTTCGTTTAAATTCTCCTGAACATATTCTAAAAAATGCAATCCTGTCTCTATGCTTTGGATCCATATTGGCATGAATCTTAAAAATGAATCCACTGAGTTTTGGCTCATGAGGATCTACGATTCTTTCTTCTGTCTCACGTGATTTAGGTGTTGGAGCAACTTCAACGAAACAATCTAATAATTCTCTTACACCAAAGTTATTTACAGCTGATCCATAAAATACAGGACATATTTTTCCATCTAAATAATCTTGCTGGTGGAATTCGGGATAAATTCCATGAACAGTTTCAAGATCTGACTTAAATTGATTGTGTAATCGTTCGCCTGCTATTTTGATTAATCTATCATCATGGATAGAATCGATTTTAATAACTTCTTCACCATCCTGTTTCCCATGGGGTAAAAAGTGGATGAATTTTTTTTCGTACAAACTGTAAACGCCACGAAAATCCTGACCCATTCCGACAGGCCATGACAACGGAGTTACTTTAAGCTTAAGCTTGGTTTCAATTTCGTCTAATAGATCAAACGCATCTTTTCCCTCGCGATCTAATTTATTGATAAATACAATGATGGGTGTTTTTCTCATTCGGCAGACTTCAACGAGTTTTTCAGTCTGTTCCTCAACACCTTTGGCCACATCTATGACAACGATTACGCTATCTACTGCGGTTAAAGTACGAAAGGTATCTTCAGCAAAATCTTTGTGACCGGGAGTATCAAGAATATTAATCTGAAGGTTTCTATAAGGAAATGCCATTACTGAGGTTGCGACTGAGATTCCTCTTTGTCTTTCAATCTCCATAAAATCAGAAGTAGCGTGTTTCTTAATTTTATTGGATTTAACGGCTCCTGCAACCTGGATAGCACCACCAAAAAGAAGAAGCTTCTCCGTTAAGGTTGTTTTGCCGGCATCCGGATGCGAGACAATCCCAAATGTCCTTCTCTTGTTTATTTCAGTTTGTAAATTCATGAAAAAGCGCTACTTATAAAAAAGAAAAACCATTGAATATCAATGGTTTAAACATTTAATTATTAATAATATGTACCCCGTAGGGGAGTCGAACCCCTCTTACCAGAATGAAAATCTGGTGTCCTAACCGATAGACGAACGGGGCAGATTTTCAAAAAGAGATGCAAATATAAGAGCAATTGACTTATTGAATTAAACTTTTTGGTGGCTATTTGTTAATATAAGTTTACAAGAACAATCTTTTACATGAAGAAGCGAGTAGCAATCAATGGATTTGGAAGAATAGGCCGCCTAACCTATAGGACGATGTTGAATAATCCTCAGATTGAGCTTGTTGCTGTTAATGACTTAACAGATATTCCTACACTTGTTCATCTTCTTAAATACGATACAGCTCATGGGAAATTTGATAGAAAGTTTGAACTGGGAACTGATCACTTTTTGGTCGATGGAAACAAGGTTATGTGTTTTGCAATGAAAGAGGCAAATCTGCTTCCCTGGAAAGATTTGCAAATTGATATCGTCCTGGAATGCACAGGAATAAATTTAACAAGGGATGCATGCATGGCACATATTCAGGCAGGAGCCAAAAGAGTCATTATTTCTGCACCTCCAAAAGATAGCAGTGTAAATACGTATGTTCTCGGGGTTAATGAAGCCAATATTAAACATGATGAAATTATTCTTTCGAATGCATCATGCACTACAAACTGTCTCGCGCCACTTATCAAAGTTATTGACGAAAAGTATGGAATTCAATTTGCATCAATGAATACCATTCACGCATATACCCAAGATCAAAGATTACAGGACGCTCCACACAAAGATCTTCGCAGAGCGAGAGCTGCCGCAATGAATGTGATTCCTACAAGTACCGGTGCAGCAAAGGCGGTTGAGAATGTTTACGAACCGATCAAAGGAAAACTTTTTGCATCATCATATCGTGTTCCGGTAATAGCGGGATCATTAATTGAGTTGTTTTGTTTGTTGGACAAAGAGACCACGACGGAAGAAGTAAATTCCTATATGCAAATGTTATCGCAAACGACCTATAATAATATCATTGAATATTCTGTAGATCCACTGGTTTCTTCTGATATAATTGGCAATCCACACAGTAGTATATATGACTCACCACTAACAGAATGCAAGGGTAATAAGTTAAGAATTGTCGCTTGGTATGATAATGAGGCAGGATATTCTAATCGCCTTGCGGATATGTGTCAACTGGTTGCAGGAAAATAGTAATGCTTTTATTTCTTAAGAGTAATTAACCGTCATACGTGTCAACAATATATTCCAAATTAGTGGTTATCAATCGAATATATTTTTAACCCTAAACGCTAGTTTGGGGTTAAAAAATGCTTATAAATAAAGGGCTTCAGCCCTGAATTAAATCGTTATATTGGACGGTTGTAATTAACCGTAATACTTTATTTTTGCAGGGCTAATCCTGCTTATAAAAATGAATCATTCATACGTAGTCTGGCATTATATTTATTATACTGGGTTAAAGTATGCTTGCATTTCTAACATACTATTTAAATAATAGATTATCTTTATTTTAGCTAAAAATTACCGAACTTTTTCAAAATGAACCAAAACCTTAATTCCAAAAAAGTAATAGTAAGAGTTGATTATAATGTTCCTATTAATAGCGAAGGAATTATAACTGATGATACAAGAATTGTTAAATCACTTCCAACTATTGATAATCTAATAGCACAGGGAGCTAAAATAGTTTTAATGTCTCATTTAGGAAGGCCATTGAAAGAATTGAAAGAAGATGGAACTATTAATAAGATTAAATTTTCATTGGAAGTAGTAGCAAAAAGACTTCGTGAGCTGGTTCAGACAAAAGTATATTTTGCTTCAGATTGCGGAGGACCGGAATCGGAAAAATTAATTTCACAACTTCAAAATGGAGAAATTGTACTTTTAGAAAATACACGTTTTGTAAAAGGCGAAGAAAAAGGCGATGTTGCTTGGGCAGAATCTTTGTCGAAGTTAGGTGAGTTTTACATCAATGATGCATTTGGCGCCGCACACAGAGAACATGCAACTACTGCAACCATTGCTCGATTTTTTGACAAAGATCATAAAGGATTTGGGCTTCTTATGGATGCTGAATTAAAAAATTCAGATCGTATTCTAAATAATCCGGAAAGACCACTTACCGCAATAACCGGAGGTGCAAAAGTCAGTGATAAAATTGCTCTACTCGAAAATCTCATTGACAAATGTGATAATATTATCATTGGTGGAGGAATGGCCTATACTTTTTTTGCTGCGCAGGGAATTGGTATCGGAAAATCACTATGTGAATCTGATAAGTTAGAACTTGCTAATTCTATTCTGCAAAAAGCGAAAGAAAAATCTGTACAAATCTATTTACCAATCGATTCAGTATCTGCTGATAAATTTGACAACGGAGCAAATATAATAGTGACAACAAGTAAAGATGTTGATGACAATATGATGGGATTAGATATAGGTCCTAAAACAATCGAACTCTTTAAGAAAGTTATCTTAGAATCAAAAACAATTGTGTGGAATGGACCAATGGGTGTTTTTGAAATGAGCAACTTCTCAAATGGAACGCAACAAATTGCACTCACAATAGCAGATGCCACTAAAAATCATGGCGCATTTTCACTTATAGGCGGAGGAGATTCTGTCGCAGCCATTAATAAGTTTGATCTTTCTGATTCAGTGAGTTTTGTTTCTACAGGTGGTGGAGCTATGCTTGAATTATTGGAGGGAAAAGAATTGCCAGGAGTTGTTGCAATTAATAATTAAGAATTATTGAGCGTAGCAAAATCCCGCAAACTTGCGGGAAGAATTAAAAATTTACTTGATGTAAAGTTCTGAATTTGTCATTCTGTCAACCTGTCAACCGTCAGCTCGTCAACAAAAAAGAAAATAACAACTATACCCAAACAAACTTACTTCGTATTCAAAAGATTTGTAAAATTATTTTTCACAAAATATTTCGAAGTATAATTTTCCGTTTCTGAAAAAGCTACCAGGAAATATAAACCGCTGGGAAGAGAGCTTACATCAAATTCGATTCCACGTTTGGAGCCATTAATATTAAACGTTTCAGAAACTACTTTGCCGGTATTGTTAAACAATAATGCAGAAAAATAATCCCCTTTACTATTAAGAACAATGATCTGACCGGTTGTCTGAGAATACGAGGCCTGCCAACTTATTGTGATGGATCTTCTATCCAATTTCATCTGCTCGCTATCTCTTGGTTTAGGTAATGCTCCGGTGTATTCCATAGCGCCAAGATCTACATTGTATGAAATAACTCTTTTGGATCCACTAAAATCAATAGAACTTATACCTGAGCTATTTCCTGTATTTATAGCCGGACTTTTTGGTCGCAATTCAAAATTAAATACGCCACGGTGATGATCTAGCATAGTAAACATTGGATCTTCATTCAGATCTTTTTGTCCCTGGAAATATCCTTTAGTGTTATAATATAAATTATTAAGAAATGAAACGTTCTCATAATTTTTCACACTGCTCCCGTTCATTCCTATTCTTGCATAGAAAATATTATTTTGCGCGAGAATATCTTTTGTTTTGTTGCATTGGATTTCACCACATTTGGATTCTTCATTCTGATTGTTTTGATAGCAGGTATTGTTGTGAATAAACAAGTTATTCGTTTCAAATACATCTATCGCTTGACCACCGTTCAGATAAATTAAATTATTTCCAATATTAATTTTTTGCAGGTAATTGGGTTTTAATGCTTGTTGTTGATCATATCTATTGTTGCGAAGAACGATACCTGATGCTCCGTAATTTTCTTCACAGGAATTATTCACTTTAGACAAGCTTCCTGTAGTGCGTTGATTGCTAATTTCATTATACTGCATAATGATATGATCTCCGGGTAATTCATCAAAAGTATTTAAAAATTGTATGCGAATCCCGCAATTACTTACCATGCTGTATTTTCCATTTGCATGCAGATTGTTATAAACGATCTCGATATAATCTGCACTAAAAATGTCTATTCCGTTTCCTGGACAATCATGTATATAATTGTCTTTCAATTTTACATGATGAGAGAATAACTGAGGGCCACGTGATCTTTCTATCTGAATCGCGTTGCCTTTTGAAGTTAAGTTATTTATTGACTCAGGATTGCTTATTCTTTTTTCAAAATCAGGATCTGAAGTAAATTCGAGTCCTTCAATTATAATATAAGAAGATTGAAAAATAGAAATAGCGGCTTCATTGGAAACATATAAAACGGGTCTTTTGGACTCAAGATTTTTGTAGGTTATCCATTTATCTTTTTCACCGGAACGGGATATTTTAAGCAAATGTTTTGATGTAGATTTATAAAATCCGGAAGCAATAAAAATGGTGTCACCAGCCTGGCTTTGATCAGAAGCATATTGTAATGTTTGATATGCATCAGAGATGCTACTCCCGGAATTTTTATCATTACCGCTTGTTGAGGACACAAAGACCTTTCTGGCAAAAGCATTAGGAATAAATAAAACTAAAATATAAAGGACTATAGGAAGTTTTCTATGCATTCATTTACAATTAACGAATCGCAAAAATAGCAAAAGGCGACCCGATAGATCGCCTTTTGTTTTGGGGGAGATTTAACTCAACTTTACTTCTTTAAACCAAACTACTCATGAACAGTACAAAGATCCAATCATTAGTTCTCATTGAATTCAGTGTAAACCCTTAAAATTTAAAAATCAGTATTTACCCGTAGAAAGATCGTAACAGTTTTAATTTATAAAATGCAGAAAATCAACGAGATATTTTAGAACAGACCAACCAATGCTGTGAAGAATTATCAGGAATCAATGATAAGAAAAAATATTCAAAGAAAAAATACCAATGATTTGAAAATCAATTACTTATAAATTAATAAACAAAAATTCAACGAACTATTCTTTTATAAGTCTTAATTTTTTGTCAATTATTCCTAAGCAATGCTTTGATATGCTTAATTTTGCGCTCCGATTTTGGCAACTTGACCCATGGTGTAACGGTAGCACTACAGATTTTGATTCTGTCTGTTAAGGTTCGAATCCTTATGGGTCAACTAAACTCGAAAGGCCATTTATAGAATTAGATTATTTCTCATTGCAATCCAAGTCCATTTGCAGCTTTTTAAAGTACATTCTAATGATTCTATGCGGGATCTTTATTTGCAATTTATCCTGTAAGAGCGACAAATTTTCAACAGAAATGGTTTTTGATGAAACGTCTGCCTATGCTGCAGTCAGAAAGCAAGTTTCATTTGGCTCAAGAGTTCCTGGAACTGAGGCTCATGTGAAGTGTAAAGATTGGCTGGTTTCTGAATTTCAAAAGAATAAGGCTGATGTAATCATTCAAGACTTTGTTGCTAAGACTTATGATAAGAAGGAATTACAGGCATTTAACATCATTGCGAATTATTACCCGGAAAGAAAACATAGGATATTAATAGCAGCACATTGGGACAATAGGCCAATTTCTGATCAGGAAACAGACACTGCCAAGTCAAAATTGCCAGTACTAGGCGCTGATGATGGGGCTAGTGGAGTTGGCGTGATAATAGAATTGTCTAGACTCCTCGGCGAACAAAAACTTAAGAACCTGGGAATAGACCTTATCTTATTTGATGCTGAAGACTATGGAGATAGCAATGGTGAGATGGAAAGTTGGTGTTTAGGGAGCCAATACTGGGCTAAAAACTTTCACAAAGAAGGATATAAGGCTGATTATGGAATATTATTGGATATGGTAGGCGCTTCAAATCCGGTTTTTGATAAAGAAGAGTACTCCTTGTTTTTTGCACCCAAAGTGATTGAGAAGGTCTGGAAAATCGCGAATGACTTAGGGTATAAGAATCATTTTGTCAATGTGAATGGCCAGGGATTAGTTGATGATCATATATTTGTAAATCGCGACGCAAGAATCCCTATGATAGATATAATCAACCGTCCGAGGGGTAGTAAAACCAATTTTGTACCTCACTGGCATACCCAAAAAGATGATATGAATGCCATTGACCCTAAATCTCTTGGAATGGTCGGTAAAGTATTGACCAGATTAATATATCTTGAAGACACTAATAAGATATAATACTATAAAATTATAAGAAGAAAATTAACTTTGCCGTCAAATTATAGTAAGTAGGTATTACAGGTCCCATAGCTCAGCCGGTTAGAGCATCTGACTGTTAATCAGAGGGTCCTTGGTTCGAGCCCAAGTGGGACCACAAGTAACAGAATGAGAATGTAAATGAGCGAATTAAAGGATGATTCCATCTTTAGAATATTGATATATTGCTTTAAATATAATCAGACAATTTCTAAGTTTATATGGTGGCGACTCTCAAAAAAAAAAAAGTCATATGTTGATGACCAATTTCCTATAAAATGCCCTTAAATAAATGCCTTTTAATTTTCAATTGAAATACTTTGTCTTAATTCTTATATTAATTGTTTCTTCATGCAATATTGGAATAAAACCTTTTAACAATAAATCAAAATACGAACTTATCAGGGCAAGTATTTATACTGACAAGTATCCATATGTGTTAATTAATAATGGCTCTGAAATCGAAGGCCATGGTTATTTAACCGGCCTAATTAGAGATTTGAACTTATTTGATACATTAGTATCTCGATCTTGTTACAAAGAAGACATACCATTTGTTAATCTTTCAATAAAGAAGAGAGATAAATCCAATATTAATATCGATGATCTGAATCGTATACTTCAGGATTCATTTGGATTTATTATTGAGAAAGAAGATTATTGGTTAGAAAAATTTTATTTATCATTATATGATTCTTTAAAACTAAACAAAAAGCTTATATTAGAAGAACCGAATCAATTAAAAAATCCTAAATCTAAATTTTCTTATTTAGAAGGGGGTTATATGACTACAAGTAGTCTTGAAGATTATTTTAGCAATAGAGAATATCAGTATTGTCCATTTTCATACCATTTAAAAGATACAATTCCTAAGAAAGGAATTAATATTAAGGATGTTAACATGAGAAGAAGGTCTGAATTTAGAAAGTATAATAATAGAGTATTGCCTTTTGAAGCTCAATTTATTATTGTTGGGGAACTTAATAATTTTGCAAAAAAGAAAACTGAGTATAAACTAATTGATGATTTATTGGAGGGAAATTTAGAACATTTGAGTGGGATATTCTATATTCGAGGTATTAAGGTGGATATGGAAGTAGAAGTAAAAACACGTCATGTTCTTAAATGTATAAAGTAGCTAAGTCTTAATATGTCAGCATCGAAGCACATTAATAGATGCATTCTGTTTAATAACGAAAATTCAGAATGCAGTATCTGTTATAGTGAATATAGAGGGATATTGAATTACAAGAATAAAAATCGAATAGCCATCAATGATTACTAACGAAGTAAATAAAAAGAATTTAATAGAAGAGTTGACAAGAACTACTTATGTTCGACTTCTTCCTTCTCCTTTGCATGGTATTGGTGTATTTGCTATTCAGAGTATTCCGAAAGGATGCAGAAGTATGTTTGCAGATGAAGAAGGGGAATGGGAGTTGTTAACTTTTGAGGAAGTTGAGTCATTGCCTAGATCTTCCCGGGAATTAGTGGAGAATTTTTGCTTGTATGATGAGCAACATTATTTCATTCCGTCTAAAGGTTTTAAGAATGTTGATCTTTCCTTGTTTTTGAATCATTCTGATTCACCTAATGTTGCGAGTATTGATGAAGGTAGATATTTTGAGGCTCTATGTGATATTCTGCCTGGTGAAGAATTATTGGTGGATTATGGGACATTGGTAGAATAGTATTGAAGTATTGTTGAAAGAAGTGAAATAAAATCTTCTTAGTGGTGTTTTTTAGGCACGCGAAATAGGTCATATTGGGACTTGCAAGCTATCGTGTTCATAGGAATAAGTCACTACTATATGAATATTAAATACGAAGTTCTTATCGGCAGCTTTACTCTTATTTGGTTGGTCTACTATTCTGAGGAAGTCCATAATTCCTAATTTTCTAGTTGCTATAAGCCCCTTAGAATCGATAAATATTTTGATTATCGGGAATTTTACCTTTAGAAAATTATTAGACACATTTTAAATTAATTTTATTTATTATTTATAATATGTTAATAAACAATATATTACACATTATATATTTAATTAATTTAATAATTGGTACACCAATTGTAAATATATTTTACAATTCCTTTGATTTTGCAAATATTATTCTAATTTTAACCAACGATTTACAATTTCAAGGGGTCTTATTCAATGACTGAGCCAACTCGAAATTGAGCCATTTTCTTAATCTATTTAAACAATCATGAAAAATCTTCGATTCCTAGCCATTTTAATTCTTGTTTCATTCTTTACACTATCCAAAGCTTATTCTCAAGGATGTGAGTTAGATGTGAATGCAGGTCCTGATTTATTCACTTGCGATCCAACAGAAATTCTACAACTTCAGGGAAGTATAAATGCAAACTACACTCCTTCAAAAGTTGAATGGACTCCGGCAACAGGTCTTTCAGATCCCACAGCTTTGGATCCAATCGTTACACTGGCTCCCGGACGATATAAATTTAAATTAAAGGCAGAATCAGAAAGCGATAATCTGATTGTGAATGGTGATTTTGAAGCAGGTAATGCAGGGTTTACTACAACTATGACTTTGCAGCAGACTCCAACTGGAAGTTTGCCTCCTGGAAATTATGCTATTACCGATATGCCACAAGAGTATGAGGCACTTTTTAGATGCGGTACCAGTGGTAATATTTTTCTTGGTGAAGCAAATGGTACTGCCGGACTCGGTGTTTGGTGCCAAACTGTTCCTACGAAACCTGGTGGAACATACTTTTTTAGTTATAGAGTAACGAAGATGAATAAGTTTGGAGCACCTATGCATTTTAAAGCGGAAGCGAACGGTGTATTATTAGGTGAATCGGCTTATGTACCAATTTGTAACTGGATAGAATTTAGAACTTGCTTTGTAGCAACAAGTGCTTCGACAAACTTATGTATTCGTGAATCAAGAGGATCTAGAAGTACTTTTGGTTTGGATGATATAATTTTATATCAAAAATGTAAGGATGAGGACGAAGTTGAAGTTGAAATTGTTGACTTGAAAGCAAAGTTAAGGACATTCCCGGCTCCTACTTGTAACTCTCAGGAATATACAGTTGATGCTCTCATTTCAACGATGCCAAAAAGTCCAAATATTAAATTCATTTGGACAGCTTCTAATGGAGGAACAATTCTAACAAACTATGGTGGAGTAATTAAGGCAAAAGGTGCCGGAACGTATAAAGTAAAAATTATTTACACTTCTAACCTTGGAACTTGTGAAGATGAAACAGAAATTGATGTTGAAACAGCTGATCAACTTGAAGGAATTCTTGATGTTGATGGTAAGCCAACTTGTAATAAAGATACTTTTAGGTTAAATGGATTTGTTACTCAGGGAACAGGAAATTATTCATATAGCTGGACGCCAGGAAGCAATATTATAACGGGTCAGGGAACTCCTTTTGCGAAAGCAATAAACCCTGGAAAATATACACTTAAAATTGTTGATAAGAACACGGGTTGTGAATTTATTACATCTGTAAAAGTAGATGGAGATGGTTCATTACCATCTGGTGTAATCACAGGAGATAGTTTAATTGATTGCAATAAACCTTTTGTGTCTTTAAAATCCAATCCAACAGATACATCTATTTATAGTCTGACCTGGATTACTCCTGATCAGAAACAAATAAAAGATATTACCAATGTAGATATTAACAAACCAGGTGAAGTCAAACTAGTGGTTATGGATAAATCAACTAAATGTGTCGATACTGCATATTGGAATATTATGGAGAATGTTGATTTCCCAAAAGTTGAATTAGGACAAGATCTTATCATTGATTGCAAAATAGAAGAACATAATGTTTTGCCAACGCAAGATATTCAACAAGGAAAATTTAAATACTACTGGTCTTTACCAGGAGGAACCAATGTTGTTGAAGACGGTCTGTTTGAAAAGAAAATTCTTCAGGCAGGTAAAGTTTATATACGTGTAGTGAATGAAGACAATAATTGTACAACATTGGATTCCATTGAAGTTACAGATCTACGATCAAGCCCATCTTTGAAAATTAGTACACCTCTTCCTGTAAATTGCAGCATCCTAAACGTTAAAATCAATTCTACTATAGTTGCTAAAAATGCTAAAATTAATTGGACAACGATTACAGGAAATATTACATCAGGCGCTAGTACCAATTCTATAAATGTTGATAAAGGTGGAAAATATTATATTGAAGTAGAAGATACAATCGGACATTGTATTTTTATTGACAGTGTTCAAGTAACGGAAGATAAAAAAACACCCACTGTTGAAATATTAGGAGATACAATTTTTAATTGTAAGGATAAGCAAAAAATTATTGATGCCTCTAACTCTTCTAATTATGATCATTTGCGATATATATGGACTGGAAACGGAATTATTGACGCAGGTCAGGGAACGAACAAATTAACAGTTGGCAGTTCCGGTACATTCAGACTTACAGTTATCGATACAACAAATGGTTGTCAGGATACAAAGCTTATTACAATTAATCCGGATAAAAATAGTCCAGTTGCAGCAATTGCACCACCGGCTGTACTAAATTGTAAAGTAACTTCTTTACAATTAACAGCGAATGCATCGACAACAAGTGGAAACTCTCTCTTGTATAGCTGGACATCAGCACAAGGAAATCCAATAATTAACGGCAACTCTCTTAATCCGCAGATTAGCAAACCAGGAACCTACATTCTATATGTAGAAGATCCGGTAAATGGATGTAATACTACACAGACAATTGTTGTAGGAATTGATACCGCTTCTCCTCCGGTTAATTTAGGAACTGACTTAGTGTGGAACTGTAATACAACATCCCTTGATCTTGATATTAAAAATAACACACAAGGATTAAACTTAAATTTCGATTGGTCTACTTCCAATGGACAGATTATTGGTGCTCAAAATCAAAAATCAATAAAGGCTGGAGCAGCAGGTACTTATAGACTTACGGTAACTGACCAAAATAATTTCTGTACTTCTTTTAAAGATATTAATATCGTTGAAGATAAAGCAATTCCTGTTGCAGCAAGTAGTACTGTTGATATACTTACTTGTGTAAAAAAGAACGCAGTTTTAGATTCTAAAGGATCAAGTAATGGAACGAATATTGTATTTACCTGGAAGGATTTAAATGGTAATGTATTAGGATCGAATCCAACAGTTTCAGTAAATAAGATTGGTAAATACATTCTTGAAGTTAAAGACCAGACTAATAATTGTTTAAAAATTGATACTGTAGAAGTTCTTGAGAATTTAAAAACTCCGGATATTGATGCAGGAAACCCGCAACTATTAACTTGTAAAATAAATCAATTGAACTTGAATGGAAATATTCAAGGCAATCCAACATTATTTAGAATCGATTGGTCTACAATTAATGGATCAATTCTAAGTGGATCTAATACTCCAAATCCAACAGTCAATAAAGAAGGTGATTATATAATGACAGTTACAGATCTAAGTAATGGCTGTACTTCTACAGATGTCGTGAATATTAACAAAGATCAAAATGTTCCTACAAAAATTAATTTCAATGTAAACCAACCGAAATGTGTTGAAGATCCGGGACAAGTGAATATATTAAATATTACAGGTGGAAAGCCGAATTATACCTACTATTTGAATGGTTCGCTTGTTAATCCAAATGTACCATTAAGTGTAAGCCCAGGCACACATAGATTACGTGTTGTAGATGATAATGGTTGTGAAGTTACGGATCAATTGACCGTTATAGAAGCAACTCCAATTGAAATAGATGTTAAACCTGAAGTCACTTTATTTACAGGAGACAAACATGATTTGAAACCTGTCTATTCTATACCGACAAGCGAGATTGCTAAGTACGAATGGTCTCCTGCATATGGATTAAGTTGCACAAACTGTCCTTATCCAACTATTACGGGCTTGACAAAAGATGAAACATTTTCAGTTCTCATTACAGATATAAATGGTTGCACAGCAACAGCAACAGTTAGAGTAAGAATCGAGGAAAGAGGGATATGGGTTCCAAATGTATTTAGTCCGAATGGCGATAATATAAATGATGAATTTTTCCCTGTTGTAAAACCAGATTCTTACAAAACAGTAAGATGGATGAATATCTATGATCGTTGGGGAGAATTAGTTTGGACGAATCAAAATTTTGAGCCAAATACTCCTGCAAATGGATGGAAAGGTGGATTCCGCGATGAAAAAGTAATTCCTGGAGTATTCGTTTGGGTACTTGAAATTGAATGGAAGAATGGAGAGACTGAAAAACTTTACGGCGATGTTACGCTAGTGAAGTAAGTCTGAATTCCTGCTGATAATATTTTTTGTTTTACCTTTGGCTTTATGTCACGGACAAGCTGCTTATTCGTATTACTTCATTGTTGTTTTTCATTACATATTTTTTGCCAAATATCTTTTCAAACACAAGAGTTAGGTAAAATATTTAATAGTGGAACAACTTTAAGTACGTCTGATGTAAATGGAGATTTCATTCCTGATCTATTAATCATTCACCAATCAACGGAATTATGGCTCGGCATAAACTCTGGAACCAATGAATTCTATTGGAATCAAATAGATAATGAACTTGACGGTAATCCCTGGTCAGTGAATGTAGTTGATATCAATCAGGATAAAACAAATGATATTATTCTTTCCGGAGAGAGTTATGGTGTAGTACTGTATAAACAAGATAAGGAAGGAAATTTTGGTAAAGAATTCATTGACGAAACTCCATATTATTCTCAAGCTGCAAGCCTAATTGATCTGGATAAGAATTCATTTCCTGATCTGTTTGTTTGTGGAGAGTTTGAAGAATCACGACTGTATCTTAATGTGAATGGTGAATTAAAACGCGACACGAATAAGATTGATTTAACTTTTAACGAAAAAGATTCAGATTATGGAAACTATGGCTGTGTTTGGTCAGACATAGACAATGATTCCGATATGGACCTTTATATATCAAGGTGCAGGCCTGATGTCGCTGATCCAAATGACAGAAGAAGAAGAAATCTTTTTTTTCAAAATAACAATGGCATCTTTTCCGAAGTTGCTGATGCAAAAAATATTTCCGTACTCGATCAGACCTGGGTTTCAGAAATTGGAGATTTAGACAATGATGGCTTGCAAGATATTGTTGTTTTAAATCATTATACACCAAGCTTAATTTTCAAACAAAAAACTGATCATACGTTTGATGATGTTACCCCAGCTTCAGGATTTGCATATAATGGAAATGGTATGCAGGTTATTATGAAAGATTTTGACAACGATATGGATCTTGATTTTATAATTGTAGGTGAAAAAAGTGAAATTTGGTTGAATCAGAGAAGTATGAGATTTGTAAAGTCAAAAACAGAATTTATAAGTACGCCAATAAATTCATGTGCAATTGCAGATTTTAATCAGGATGGATCACAAGATATTCTTGCCTCTTTTGGTGACTTTATCAATTATCCGAATGAAATCCGCAACAGAATCTTCATAGGAATTCCCAATCAAAATAATTATATAGTTTTTAATCTCATCGGCGAAGAATCAAATTATAATGCGATCGGAGCAAGAGTAAAAATTTATACGAATGGAAAAATCCAAATGCGTGAGCTTAGATCCGGTGAATCATTTGGAATTCAGAATAGCTATCAGGTACATTTCGGACTAGGTAGTAACTCAAAGGTAGATAGTGCTATAATTCATTGGCCCAATGGCAAAGTTTCAACAATAATTAATAGTAGTGCCAATCAGTTTTACACGATAACAGAATCAGGTTGCGGGGTTGTAAACTTATTGCTAAATTTTGAAGGCAAAAAAGTTCTTTGCAATGGTGATAGCCAGGAATTAAAACCTGTTAAGAAATATGCAGATTTTGAATGGAACACTGGTGAATTAACGAACATTATTACGGTTTCTCAATCCGGAGTTTATTATTGCAAGGCTCTAGATGAACAAAGATGTCTTGTAATTTCAAAACCAATTTATATAGAAATAGATCCTAAAGAGAATCCAAAATTGAGTAACAGTGGAGAAGTTATCTTATGTTCGGATGAAATTCTGACAATTCGTATAGAGTCATACAATGCCATAAAGTGGAACAATAATTCAACATCCGATCAATTAACGATTAAAGGGAGTGGTATGTATTACGGAACTGTTCAGGGTCAATGTAGAGAGTTTGTATCAGATACATTGAACGTGATTAGAGTAAGCCAATTGGTTCCGCCTTTGGTTCGTGATACAACAATTTTAGGATCTGCGTCTCTTTTGTTAAAAGCCGATTCAGATTTAACGAATTGGTTTAATAAAGAAACAGATGTTATTCCAATTTTTACCGGACAACAGTATCAAACACCTTTGTTGTTGAGCACAACTGAATTCTGGCTTGAAAGATTTAGCAATAATGAGTACGCTAAAGTGAATGCTGGTTTAGTAACTCCTGAGTATAGTTCAATACAGTTTCATGTACAGACATTAAATGGCGGAATGTATTTTCGAGTTACAGAAGATTGCACATTGGATTCTGTAACTTTGTATACAGACAGAACTGGACTAAGAAGAATAATCTTAAAAGATAGTCTGGGAATTGCTATTGATTCACAGGATGTGGATCTTGTAATAGGTAAAAATAATGTTAAAATAGATTTCGAACTGTTTAGAAATATTGGTACTTATTATTTAACGACCGCAGAGCATCTCAATAGAAAGAATTTTTTAAATAAATCTCCCTGGTTATTTAGATCGGATAAAGGATTCCAATATCCAATTGAGAATTCTGACATAATTACTTTCTTACATTCTGCGATTGGCGAAGCAGAGTATCATTATTTTTATGATTGGAAGATAAAAAGAAACGTCAAAAAGTGCAGAAGTGCAAGAATTCCTGTAAAAGTGACAATTAGAAACACAGATGTTAGTAATTCTAATTCTGAAACCAACAGAATTCAAATCGCACCTAATAAAATTATATTGAATAATCCACAGTCAATTCGTAAGATTACTTTATTCAATTTATCAGGAAAAGAAGTATGGAATTACTCTCATCCTCCAGAACTTATTTCAACATATGAGCTCCTTCCCGGATTTTATTTAATCAAACTTTTTTTGGCAAATGGAACAAGCATTACTCATAAAGCAATACTTGGAAAGTAGTTATTGTAAAGAAAGATATTCTTAGTTAGCTTTGCCGCTTACGAATAAAGCCTATTTCTCAATATCTATCTTAACTTCCTTAATCACAGATTTGCCTCCTTGTTCGGAAGTAAAAACAAAAATTCTGAAAGATTTGCCATTCGTACTTACAAACTTTCCAATCGTATATTGAGAAGCATTGCCTTTAGCTGCACCATTATGTGATGGCGTGCAGGATTTAGGAGGATTCTTTGAAAGAAAATCCTGGATGGCTTGAACAGTAGCAGCCTTATCCAGATATTGTACTTTATTGTCAAAGCATATTTCAACTCTGTTATCAAGAAGTGACGCCAGAGTAGTCATATCTGACTTACCAATCGCATCCAGAGCTGAACTCTTTTGAGCTTCAAGCGTTAAGGAGAGGAAGAACAAACCAAGAAAACTAATATATTTCATAATATAAATATACGTCTGTAAACGAAAAGAAGAATAATTTCGTTCGTTTTTACTCTAATAATTTTGATTCTTCGCTGAAATTGTAATTTTGAGGTCTATGCGAAAGGCAATTTTGATGATTTTGGATGGTTTTGGCCTTGGGCCTGACCCTAAAGTGGATGCAATTTTTCACGCCAATACTCCATGTTTTGATAACTTAATGAAGGTTTCTCCCCATTCAACATTAATCACCCATGGTTTAAAAGTTGGACTACCTGAAGGGCAAATGGGTAATTCAGAAGTTGGTCATATTAATCTAGGCTCCGGAAGAGTTATATATCAGGATCTTACAAAGATTGATCAGGCAATTTCAAATAATACTCTTGATTCGCATGAGATAATATTAAAAATGATTCATTCTGCTTGCCAAAATCAGCAAGCCATTCATCTTATCGGTTTAGTATCGGAAGGTGGAGTTCATAGTCATATTAATCACCTTTTTTCACTTATTAATGTTTTGGAAAAATCGGATGTAAAAAATATTTATATCCATGCTATCACTGACGGGAGGGATACAGATCCAAAGTCTTTTTTAATCCACGTAAAACAATTACAAGAATTTTTACAAAATAAGAAAACCAAGCTTGCTACAATTATTGGAAGATATTATGCAATGGACCGTGACCAAAGATGGGAAAGAGTTTCTGAAGCATATAATTTATATATTAACAATATAGGCAAGAAAAGTAATTCTCCCGAGACTGCCGTTCTGGAAAGCTATGCTGAAGGAATAACGGATGAATTTATTAAACCAATTCAGTTGCTCAATACGAATGGCATTCCATATTCTCCAATTCAAGAGAATGACATTGTATTCTGTTTTAATTTTCGTTCGGATAGAATGAGACAGTTGACAAGAGTGTTGACACAAGAAGACATTGTTCTGCACAATATGCAAAAATTACCTTTGCAATATTACACTATGACAGAGTACGACTCTGAATTTAAAAATGTTGAAGTCGTTTTTAGAAAAGATGAAGTAACACAATCTTTGGGAGAAATGTTAAGTCGTTATGGATTAACGCAATTGCGTATTGCCGAAACAGAGAAGTATCCTCACGTTACATATTTTTTTAACGGTGGCAGAGAAAAACCTTTTAGCGGTGAAAGAAGAATATTAATTCCAAGTCCTAAGGTTGCTACATATGATTTAAAACCTTCCATGAGCGCGAGGGAACTAACTGAAGCTCTGCTAAAGGACATTGATCAATCACAACCGGAATTTATCTGCCTTAATTTTGCCAACACAGATATGGTTGGGCATACAGGTGTTATGAGTGCTGCTATAGAAGCTGCTGAAGTTGTCGATGAATGTTTGTCAAAAATAGTAGAGAAAGCTTCGCAGAAGAATTATGAAGTAATTATTCTTGCGGACCACGGAAATGCAGATTGTATGATAAATCCTGACGGTTCTCCAAATACTGCGCATACAAAAAATCCTGTTCCATGTATTGTTGTAAGTAAAGAAAATTATAATATCAGAAATGGTACTCTGGCAGATATTGCACCAACTTTATTGAGTATGATGCAGTTACCAGTTCCGGATTCAATGACCGGTGAATGTTTAGTAAGCCTCAAATGAAATACAAAATTTCGATTATAAAATTGCATTCAACTGCATTGTGGTTTTTTGCTATTGTGTTTTTTGGTACCTCTTGCGCTAATATCAGACCGATTTCGGGTGGTCCTGAGGATAAAACAGCTCCAGGTATTATAAATGATAAATCAAGTAAAGGTCAAACCCTACATTGTAAGGATCGGCGATTTACATTTCAGTTTGATGAATGGATTACTCTGAATAACCCTTCACAAAACATATTTATTCTTCCCTCATTAAAAAATCCACTGATAACAAGTTTAAAAGGTAAATCCTTGCAAATAAGCATTGATCCTAAAGATACCTTGTCTGATAATACGACATATTCAATTTATTTTGGTGATGCGATCAAAGACATTACCAATAATAATATTGCATCAAACCTTCGATATGTTTTTTCAACCGGAGATTTTATTGATTCACTTTCAATTTCGGGAAATGTAAAAGATGCATTTTCAAATAAGGATATAGAAAAACCCTTGGTGTTGCTTTATTCCAACCTTGAGGATTCTGCATTCAAAACTTCGAAGCCGGATTATTTTGTATTTGGAGATAAAAATGGAATTTTCAGTTTAAATAATATTAAAGCTGGCCGTTATAAATTATACGGACTCATTGATAAGAATCAAAATTATTTTTATGACCAAAAGACTGAATCCATTGCTTTTTATGATGAAGTAATTCTCTTGAAAGAAAGTAATCTGAATAAGATATTATTAAGAATGTCTGAGGAAAAACCCAAAAACTTTATTAAGGATAAAAAAGTTCTGGATGGAAGAATGCGATTGATTTTTACCAATTCATCTGAAGATGTTAGCGTGAGTTGCAATAAATGTTTAAATTATAAAGTTATTTCTGAAGTTGATAGCCTCTCCTTTTGGTATGAAAGTGAAGATACTGCAGAAGTGGTAGTTGCATTTGAGGAGAAAAAGGATACAATAGTTTTATTACCGACTACATTTAAATCAAGGTCTCCCAAAACTCAAATTACGAGATATTCAAGGCAATTAACACCCGATCAGAGCATAAAATTATTTTTTCAGGAGCCAATTCAAGAGATAGATGAAACCAAAATTTCATTTAATCAGGATATAAAATTTACTCTAAAAATAGACAGCCCAGATTCGCGTAAGTTGATATTGAATCCTGTATCAGTTCGGTTGGAAAGATTGAATCTTATATTAAAGGATTCAGCTGTGTTAGGGATTCATAATGCCTGGAATATTAGTGACACTCTTCCAATAGAAGTAATATCACAAGCCTCTCTCTCGCGACTGAGCTTACAATTAGATTCTGTCTTTCCAGATACGCATTATATAATTCAGATATTATCCAATGATAAGGTTATAGAAACGCGGGAGTTTGATGCTGTAACTTCGATTGTAAATTTAAAATTTAATCAATTGTTTCCAGGAAAGTATGACGCCCGAATAATAGAAGATAGAAATCGTAATGGTAAATGGGATCCTTCTATCTTTGCGCAAAGAATACAAGCAGAAAGTGTAAGTATTTTTTCATTAGGTGAACTTAGGGCAGATTGGGATCTAGAATTGAAAATAAGCATGAAGTAATGAGGCTTTGGACTGATAATTTATTTAAGCAATATGGCGCACGTACAGTGGTGTCAGGTGTTTCAATAGAAGTTAATCAAGGAGAAATTGTTGGACTTCTTGGTCCGAACGGAGCTGGTAAAACCACTATCTTTTATATGATAGTTGGATTTATTACCCCTACAGAAGGAAAGGTGTTTTTGAATGAAGAAGAAATAAGTACTGATCCAATGTACATGCGTGCGAGAAAAGGTGTTGGTTACCTTCCTCAAGAACCTTCCGTATTTCGCAAATTAAGTGTTGAAGACAACATTAAAGCAATTCTCGAATTGACAGCATTATCTAAAGGCGAGCAAAAGGACATGCTCGAATCCTTGTTAGATGAATTTAATCTTCACAAGGTTAGAAAAAATAATGGGGATAGCCTATCAGGAGGAGAAAGAAGGAGAACAGAAATTGCAAGAGCTCTGGCTTCGAGTCCGAGATTTATTTTATTAGATGAACCATTTGCCGGAATTGACCCGATAGCTGTAGAGGATATTCAATCGATTGTTGAGAAACTGAAACAAAAAAATATTGGCATATTAATTACTGATCATAATGTGCAGGAAACACTTTCTATCACGGATAGAGCATACCTGATATTTGAAGGAAAAATACTCCGCAGTGGAACAGCACAGGACCTTGCAGAAGATGAAATAGTAAGGAAGGTTTATCTTGGTCAAAATTTTGTACTCAGAAAAAAAATATTGAAGTGAAACAAAAGCCATATTGGGTTTTACTGTTGATGCTCATTCTTTCCTGTAAAGAAGATTTTCAGAAAGAAGTCAGAACGGCTGCATATTCAAAAGCAGATAGCCTTTTTAATGCCAGAATAAGTCTTATTAATTCAGAATCTGATTCCTTATGTACAGATTATAAGAATAGTAAGCTGCAATTTCTTGTAGATTCGATATTAGAGGAAAGAAGAAAACAAATTCAACAATTAAGAAGTCTTGAGTAAGATATTGATTTTTTTAGGCATAATTTTATTCATTTCTTGTTTGGAAATTACCCCTGAACAAGTTGAGAAAGAGGTTCTAAGACAATATGAGGAACGACGAGCAACCATTATTTCTGATAAAATGAGTCAATGCCAAAGGCAACTCTTTAAAGATGCACAGACATTTGCAGATTCCATTTTAAGGATAGAATCTAAGCAGTCAAAGATGGATAGTATCAAGGTGCCTCATGATACCCTTAGGCCACAAAAACCAGATATTAAATTTCCCGATTACAAAAAGCCTGCTAGGGATTCCGTACTTTTAAGATCCAACTAAAGAAAGAAATTTTACCTTGATTTAAGAAAATTTTCTTAAGTTTGCAAGACTGTATATAGTTATCATAGATATTTATATATAGTATATTTTTTAATATATAAAGATCTGGATAGGATAATTTTAGATCTGGAATTGTAAAGTTAGGAGGAGGCGATAAGAATTTTTAATTATTAATCCCTCTTTAATATATATCTGAATTATAAAGTGAACTACTAATAAACTGTCAAAGACATACTCAAGGAGTCAAGTTTATACACTTTATGAAATCTGGACATTCCGGTTTAAAATCTCTTTAAAGATCTGTAAAAAACATTTTTATGGATCCGATAATAATAAGTATTATAGCCTTAGTTGTGAGTGCAGGTGGTGGGTTTTTTATATCCAGGGCTATTGTCAATAGCTCTAATCAGAAAAAACTCGAAGAGATAGGTAAGCAATCTGATATGGAGATTGAAAAAGCAAAGCTTTCCGCTCAACGAATGCTTGATGAAGCCCAGATTAAATCTGAAAGAATAGTCTCAAAAGCAGAAGCAAAGAACGACCAGATCAAGCAACAAAAAATTCAGGAGACGAAAGACAACTTCAATAAGATGAAGTCTGAATTTGAAAGCTTCAAGTCCAATCAATTAATAGAAGTTAAAGAAAGAGAGTTGAAGTTGGGGGTCGCGGAAAAAGAATTTAAACAACAGAAGCAAGACGTTGAAGTTAGAGAATCAGAGATAAAGGCCATGCGTGAGAACATGGAAATGCAACTTAAGATTATTGCAAAGAAGAAAGAAGAGCTTGATACGGCCAATGAAGAAAGAATCAGGCAGCTTCAGATAATTTCTAAACTTTCTGAATCTGAAGCCAAAGAATTATTGCTTCAGGCAGTTAAATCGAAGGCTAAAAATGATGCAATGTCATTAGAGAAAGAAATTATCGAAAATGCAAAGGCCAATGCGAATAAGGAAGCCAAGAAAATAGTAATTCAGACGATTCAAAGGATGTGTGCAGAATACACCATTGAAAATTCTGTTTCTGTATTTAATCTAGAAAGCGATGATGTTAAGGGACAGATTATAGGAAGAGAAGGAAGAAATATTCGTGCTTTGGAAGCAGCTACGGGTGCTGAGATCGTTGTTGATGATACACCAGAAGCAATAGTTATTTCTTCATTTGATCCAATAAGAAGAGAGCTTGCCAGATTGGCTTTGAAAAAGTTGGTTACTGATGGAAGAATACATCCCGCCAGAATTGAAGAAGTTGTGGCAAAAATTAGAAAGCAGCTGGAAGAACAAATTGTAGAAATAGGCGAGAGAACCATCATTGATCTGGACATCCATGGATTAGATCCTTATCTGGTTAGAATGATAGGAAGAATGAGATTCAGATCATCGTATGGTCAGAACCTCTTAGAGCACTCTTGCGAGACAGCGAATCTTTGTGCAGTTATGGCAGCTGAATTAGGATTAAATCCTAAGCAGGTTAAAATGGCGAAACGAGCCGGATTGTTGCATGACATTGGCAAAGTGGCTGAAGAAGAATCAGAATTATCACATGCTTTATTTGGAATGAAGCTATGCGAAAAATATAAAGAGCACGAAGTAATTATCAATGCAGTTGGAGCTCACCATGATGAAATAGAAATGAATAATATCATTTCACCGATTGTACAAGCCTGCGATGCTATTTCAGGAGCTAGACCTGGAGCCAGAAGAGAGATTCTTGAAAGTTACTTAAAGCGTATTAATGAGCTTGAAGAATTAGCACTGTCTTATGAAGGAGTTTCCAAAGCCTACGCATTACAAGCCGGTCGCGAACTTCGCGTCATTGTAGAATCAGAAAAAGTTACCGATCAGTTTGCTGATGATCTCGCATTTATGATCTCCCAAAAGATACAGGATGAAATGCAGTATCCGGGTCAGGTAAAGGTTACAGTGATTAGAGAGAAACGTGCGACTGCGTTTGCGAGGTAGGGGAATAAACTTGGATCGGTTAAAGACAGAAACGTTTTAGGATTAATCATCGTTATTTGATTTGGTATTATCGTTATTGCCTAAATTATTCAAGTAACGTATCCGTCCAATTAAGTGCCACATGACTTCAGGAAGTTGGCGTAATAACTTTGCACCAAAAATGACAAAGGAAAGTTTTTGAAAAATTACATGAAGAGTATAAGGTTGGTGATCTTAGCTTAATAAATTTCTTGAGTGGAAAGAATATGTCTGTTCCACAGTATTATTACTGGAAGAAAAAGTTTAAGGATAGTCAAGTTGAGACTACAGGTCAATTTATTGATGTTACGACTAGGGTTAATAAAAATTCGTATTTATCTGAAGTTGAAATAAAATATTCCTATGGAATAAGAATAAGCTTCAGTAAGTTTCCCGGAAACAAAACAATTTGTTATGGCAGATAGGAGCAATAAAGTCCATTCAATTAATTCTATAAAGAACATTCTGAGTTGATTTAATTACTGATTCTAAGCGTGTCTTACTTTATTTCTTTAATTTTTTTTCCTTAACTAAAGCGTTCTTCTTAGTTGAAAATTCTAATATACAAACAATCTTCCAGGGTATTTTATTTAAAGTGTATTGGCTTCTAACAGAATGATGAAATGTTAATCTTTCAAGTGGATTTTAAGAGAAAGTTTTATAATATCTTCCATCTGCTTCTGACTTTATTTTAAACGTAATGTTTGGTGTTCAATGTTATATTTTGTGTTATTACAATAAAAAAAGCCCTCATTTGAGGGCTTTTCGCGGACCGGACGGGACTCGAACCCGCGACCCCGTGCGTGACAGGCACGTATTCTAACCAACTGAACTACCGGTCCTTTTATCTTTGCAAAGCATTAAATGACTTTGCTTCTTTAATTTTCAGTCAGATCTTTTAATCTAAGAAGGCGCAAATATAAGATTTTTTGATATATTATGAATTGGATTTATTATAATTATCAGGTTTTAAGTGGAACATTGGCCTCATAAATAAATTCTCTTGACTTTTATTAAATTTAGGACCATCTAATGCTTAAATTTCAACAGTTTGTAAATTAGCGCATAATATATGTAATAATTATGTATTATAT
>JABFRV010000037.1 GCA_013140975.1 Saprospiraceae bacterium | reverse complement strand
GATAAATCACCTATCGTTTTTTACTGTTTTTACTAATATTTTAAATTATTAATAAACCAGTGAATGAATAAGCTATTAAATCGAATATACGAGATAATTTCAATTGCTTTTTCGCTAGATTATTACTCTCTGAATTTTCTTCAATTATACACAATTATTTAAACGGAAACATAAACTTTAATCTGTATTACAGACTCCTTCAGGCATTGTAATATCATGCAGTTTTAAACTTATTAAAATACCAATTGTGAAAATCCAACACAATATATCCCAGGATGCTTTTTTTGTAAAAATTGTAACTAATGAAATTTTTATCAAAGATATTGTTTGCAATAAATTGAGTGCGGAGGTTAAGATTCTCTTTACGTGGTCAAATAATTCCAGTCGGAAATCTTGCCTGTTTATTGATCATCTTCTTCTACTCCACCAACCGTCTTTGCCATTAAAAATGCTTTGAGAAATTCATCGATCTGTCCGTTGAGTACGGCATCCGTATTCCCTGTCTGGTAACCACTTCTATGATCTTTTACTCGCCGATCATCCAGCACATAAGAACGGATTTGCGAGCCCCATTCATTTTTAGTTTTAGTAGATTCAAGTTTTTGTTTTTCGGCAAATTGTTTTTCCAATTCTTTTTCATACAATCTTGATTTCAACATTTGTAGGGCCTTTTCGCGATTCTGATGCTGAGATCTTTCTTGTTGACATTCAACGACAATTCCTGAAGGAAGATGTCGTACACGTACTGCAGATTCCGTTTTATTGACATGCTGACCACCTGCACCACTCGATCTAAATGTGTCCCATTCAAGATCTGCCGGATTTACTTCTACTTGTATCCTATTATCAACCAATGGATGAACAAAAACAGAAGCAAATGAAGTCATTCTTTTTCCTTGGGCATTATATGGGCTTACTCTAACAAGTCGATGCACACCATTCTCACCTTTTAGCATTCCATAAGCATAGTCGCCGCTGATTTCCATCTCGATATTTTTAACTCCAGCGACATCACCCGCCTGAAAATTTACTTCGGATCTTTTGTAACCATTGCGATCGGCCCACATCTGATACATGCGATATAGCATTTCAGCCCAATCACAAGCTTCGGTTCCTCCTGCTCCTGCATTTATTTCTAAAAGACAAGACAATTCGTCTTCAGGTCTGTTTAATGTGGAATGAAATTCAAGATCATCCACAAGTAGTAGACATTCCTGATATTTCGATTCAAGTTCTTCTTCTGTAGCTTCCGCTGCATCTACAAATTCAAGGAGGACATCAAGATCATCTACCGCAGATTGCGTAGTGTTATACCCACTCAGCCACCGCTTGTGAGTCTTAATTTCTTTCATAATAATTTCAGCCTTATTCCCGTCTGTCCAGAAATCAGGATTAAGGGTTTGTTGCTCCTTTTCTTCGAGTTCTAATTTTCGTCTGTCGACGTCAAAGATACCTCCTCAACTCCGCGAGTCTGGCTTTGAGATCTTTTAATTGATCAAGCGTCATCGATTGTTAGTTTTTTAATGAAAAAATGAAGCGCGAAGGTAAACGAATTCTATCAGTGAACAAAAAGTCTTTTCTCAATTGCATTCCTCACAGGGCTTCAAGCATTGATTATTTAATTTCGGTTTCAATTATGGTTTAAGAAATATTTCTAAATGCTCAATTGAATAGTAGAATTTGACTGTTCATTTCTCAGAATTCAAGGAATCCATCAATTTAATAAATGTTAATAATAAGTTATTTTAGTAATTTTATCCTTACTATGATTTTTGAATAATTAACTTTGCACTACAAAGTACTTTTATGAATCAGGCTAAAGACGATATACAATTAATCCGACAGATGATGGAACGCTCTTCCAGCTTCCTTTCATTAAGTGGGCTTTCCGGAGTTGCTGCAGGGATCTGTGCATTGATTGCAAGTGGAACTTGTTGGTATCTCATGAAAGAAAATAATATAGATTACTTTGAAGGCAAAAGAAATATCTATCCAAATGATTTGACTAAAATCCTGGTACTCATAGCAATACTTACAGTTATAGCTGCCCTTTTTTCCGGTTTCATATTTACGTATCGCAAGTCCAAAAGAATGCAACTTCCATTATGGACATCAACAACAAAATCTTTACTCATTCATCTATCAATTCCTTTAGTGACTGGCGGTCTATTTTGCTTGCTCCTAATTTACCATCAGCTTTTTTTCCTTGTTGCTCCTTGCACACTTTTGTTTTATGGCTTAGCTTTAACAAGTGCTTCAAAGTTTATGCATAAGGATATTTTTGGCTTAGGTATTTTTGAAATTCTACTTGCGTTATTTGCAATAATAATACCTGGTTATGGTCTCATAGTTTGGGCTGTCGGATTCGGTCTGATGCATATTATTTATGGAACGATCATGCATTTTAAATACCAATAACGGTGAAAGAAATAAATGTACATAAACTCAACAAAGACTTTGAAAGCAGGATCCGATTAGGATTAATGTCTGTACTAATGGTCAATGAATGGGTTAACTTTAACGAAATGAAAGAACTGCTGAATCTTACAGATGGCAATTTGGCAAGCCATATCAATGCTTTAGAAAAAAATGCGTACATTGAAATTCGGAAAGCTTTTGTTGGCAAAAAAACAGAAACTTCTTACAGAATAACAAGTATTGGAAAGTCAGAATTCAAAATTCACATTAAAGCTCTAACAGAACTATTGAAATAATTTTTTTTAACTATATACTTTGTAATTCAAAGTACTTTTAAATAATAAACAATGAAATTAACAAATTTTAACTTTACGGTCAAGCAAATGAGCCTAAAATTATTAGCGATAGCATTTCTTACTCTAGTGATGCTCATTCCTAAATTTATGATTACCGATCTCGTTAATGAACGAGCGCGACTGAATGATGATGTGAATGAAGAAGTTGCAACATCATGGGCCAAAGATCAACTTATTACAGGACCCTATCTTAGTATTCCATATTTTAAAGAAGTACTAAACGAAAAAAAAGAAATCGTAAAAGAAAAACAACTGTTTACCTTATTGCCAAATACTACTAAAATTAATGGAACACTGCAAACGGATGAAAGAAACAGAAGTATCTATAATGTATTATTGTATGAGACTGATATACTATTTAATAGCAGTTTTTCATTACAGGATTTTAATTCACTAAAAATCAAGCCTGAATTTATTGTATGGAAGGAAGCGTTTGTCAGTCTGAATATAAGTGATCCAAAGGGAATTAAAAAAGAAGTCCTGTTAGAATGTAATAACAACAAATTAAAAATGAATCCCGGTCTTAATGATCTACATATTACAGCATATAAAGAATATTCAGAAAAAGCAATAGATAAAATAAAGAATAGAATATTTAAAACAAATGATCCACCTAATACAGGCTTACATACGATCATACCACTCGATTCACAAATTCAAGAAATTAACATAAGCATTCCTCTTTCATTGAAAGGCAGTCGAGGTTTATTGTTTACTCCAACAGCAAAAAAACTTTCTT
>JABFRV010000006.1 GCA_013140975.1 Saprospiraceae bacterium | reverse complement strand
CTAAATTTAAGAAAATTAATTACATCGAATTCCCCATAAGCCTCCACTAGACTGCCACCAGTCAGATTTCGTGCAACATTGGATTCATTGTTGGTCGTACCGACCCAACGAATCCTTAGCTGTTACCTGCTGCCCCTTTTCTCGGTCTGTCTGTTTGTCGTTTCTGTTTGTCGTGTCTTGGTGCGTTGGCTTGGTAGCTCTTTTGCATTTTTTAGCGTTGGTTTGTGTGTTGGCAAAAAATGCAAATGTGCTACCAAAAGCGTTGGCTGTCATTAAACTAATTCTCCTACTTTGTTTACTACCTTATATTCTAAATTGTCAAATTCGTTAAAATGTGCTTTACCACATTTTATTTTCATTTGTTCCTCTGCACTTAATTTTGATAAGTCGACTATTGGCGTTCCTGTGTCTTTTGTTTCTGCTACAAAATATATTTTTTGGTCGTCTTCAAATACGATTGCCCAATCAGGATTATAGTTTCCAATTGGTGTCGGAATTTTAAACCAATTCGGTAGTTTGAAATAAAATTTTATTTGGTCGCTACTTTCACAGTCTTTTGCAAATTGACTTTCTACGCCTGAATCCAAAGGAATAAATTCTTCGTAAATTGTTTTGTCTGTTTTTGTTACGTTATATGTAAATGAATTTAAATAAATTTCCAATTCTTGTGCTTCAAACAATGCCATTTCGTAAGCTGAACCACCAATTTTTTGGTACTTAATTCCGTCAATCATTACGCTGTACAAAGTTCGTTTTATTGCTTGTACTGCTAAATCTAAAAACAATTGTGGATTAACTAAAATATCTTGAATTCTGTCTGACTTAATTAATATGTCTAAAATGGTTGACCTTGTCAATTCTGTTTTGCTTTGAATGTAGCCTAAAACATCTGGAATTTTCCAAGTATAACCTCCATAACTTTCTACTTTTTCGCCCAAGTAATTTGTTCCTACACCTTCGCCTGTCATTGTAATTCCTGTTTTAGTGCTACGAATAGACGGTGCTTTAATTTCGGCTAATTCTTTTACTGCTTTTGCAGAAAAAGTAATTAAATCGGCTGTATTGTAATTTACTCTATAAGTTGTTTTGTGTTTTATCTTCTCCCAAATTTCTAAAAATTTTGGGTCGGCTTCAAATCCTTTTCGATATTTGATTGGCGTTCTATCTTGTGTTTTTTTAATTCTGCCTGTAAATTCTACGCCACAATCATCTTCAATTTCTTTCTGTAATGCTTTTGCAAAATCGTCATAACTTTCATTGGCAATTACTGTCAATCGGTTTATGTTTGGGTCATACGTTCTTTTGCCTGTTTGGTCAACTGCTAAACGCAAACCTCGTCCAATTTCTTGACGCTTTTTTATTTCCGATTTTGTTTCGTTCAATGTACATATCTGAAAAACATTTGGATTGTCCCAACCTTCTCGAAGTGCTGAATGTGAAAAAATGAAACGCAAAGAATTATCTAAATTCAATAACTTTTCTTTGTCTTTCATTATCAAACTATATGTATCATCATCGGCTTTTGTGTCGCCTTTGGTGTCTTTCATTTTGCCTTTGCTGTCTTGGCTAAAATATCCGTTGTGTGTTTCTGTAACTGAAAAAATGTCTAATTTTTTAAAGGCTGGTTTTGAAATATATTCTTGATAAATTTCTTCAAACCAATTTGCAAATTTTCCTTTTACTTCGTTTCCTGTGCTGTCGTAACTTCTGTAATTTGCAACTTTGTCTATAAAAAATAAGGATAAAACCTTAATGCCTAATTTGTTTAATTTATTCTCTTTCTTTAAATGTTCTTCTATGGTTTTGCGAATTTGAAATTTCATAATTTCATCTGTCATTCCTCCTTGACTGTCGCCTTTGTATAAGATATTACCATTTGAAATTGAAATACAATCATTAGAAGCATCAATCTCTTCAATTAAATATCCATCTGCATAAATTTCTCTTTCGTTGGATAGTTTGTATAAATCATCGCCCACTTTTACGGTAATGCTTTTCTTTTTTACTCCTCCGTTTTCGTTGCAGTTGATTGTGATTTTTGCTGTTACTTTTGTTTTGGTTGCTGTGATTGCATCTACTGAAATAAAAGCATCATTAAAAGCATTTTCCTCAATGATAGAATCTACCTCGATTTGTTTTACCAAGCCCAAATCATAAGCCTTTACTGGGTTAAGGCTGTAAGTAAGGTTGTACTTATTTTTATGGGTAGCCGAATAACGCAACGTTACCAAAGGTTTTAAATCTTCAATTGCCTTTTGTCTTTTTTCGGTTTCCATATTTTGTGGTTCGTCCACAATTACAATTGGGTTGGTTGCCTGTATAAATTCTATCGGCTTTTGTCCGTTTAGTTTGTCATTGGGTTTATTGATAATGTTTTCATCTTTGGCAAACGAATCAATATTGATTACCAAAACTTCTATATTATTTGTGGTTGTAAAACCTCGTAAATTAGAAACTTTTGTACTGTCGTACATTTGAAAGTTGATAGGCACATTGTCGTACAAATTTTGAAAATGTTCGTGGGTTACTTCCAAGTTTTTTAAAACGCCTTCTCTGATAGCAACCGAAGGCACAACAATTACAAATTTTTTGAATGAATATTGTTTGTTGAGTTCATAAATAGTTCGAAGATACACATAGGTTTTGCCTGTGCCTGTTTCCATTTCTACCGAAAAATTGTAGCCGTCTAAACTTGTAGAAATTTTTACTTCGTTGTTGGCTTGAATAGTATTTAAGTTTTCTAAAAGTTGTTCTTCCGATAAAACCAATTTATTACTTACACCATTTATAAGGTTTAGTTGACCTGTTTCTTCTAATTTGAATTCAAAAATAGAATCTTCCATAGGTTGCCCTTCAAATAAATCTGTGATAGATTTAATGGCATCTTGTTGAAATTGCAAGTCGGCTTCAAAAGATAATTTCATAAGACTTATATCGTTTTAAATTCTATACATGCATCTCTCATTTGCAAAACAGTATTTGTTTTTAGTTGGTCGTTGTCTTTAAACAACTTGTCTAATGCAATTACTTTCATTGGTTTTTCGGCAATTACTTGCTCTATAATCGTTTGCGATACGCTTTCTAAAAGCATTATCATTTCGCTATTATTGATTACAAAAAACTCGTTTCTTTTTTCTATTTTGCTATTTAAATCTTTGCCACTTTTTAGCAAAAATTCGTACACCATATTTTCAATAGTGGCGTTTTCACTTACTGGGTCTATAAACAATTGCATTTGCTCGGTCAATGCTTTTGCATCTTTACCTTCTATTTGTTGCCATTGTTTAAAATTGCTATCAGCCAATTTTAAAACTTTGAAACCTAAATCAAGATTGTTTTCTTTTGGTGCTTCAAATTCAATTTGATTTTTTAGTTTTTCTTTTTCAGCTTCTAATTCTGTTTCAATTTTCTTACTTGCTCTGCGTATACGTTCTTTGCTTATTTCTGCAATGGTTTTATACCCTGCTTTAAAAGCCTCACTTTTTTCATCGCAAGGTTCAGGTAGTTGGGTACAAATAAATTTTCTATTTCCTCCATCAAATTTATTGAGTTCCATTACAGCCTGTGCAGTTGTTCCACTTCCTGCAAAAAAATCTAAAATAATTTCATTTTCCTCTGTTGCTTGCTCTAATATTTCTTTAATTAAATTTACAGGTTTTGGAAAGTCGAAAAATTTTGATTGAAAAAGCTTTTCTATATCAGCAGTTCCATTCCTTGTGTATATATTTTGTCCTACAATTGAAGTAAAATTGGGAAGTTCTTCATTTATTTCATTTAAAAACACCTTTCTTCTTGGTCTACCATCATTATTGGTTGGCCATAAAATTCTGTTTTCAGAAATTAAACGTGCCATAGTTTTTTTATCATATCTCCAACCCATTTTAGGTTTGCCATAATTTATTTCTGTTGCTAGATTTATTAAATCGTAGTGGCAATTTGGTCTTAAATCTTCTGATAAAAGTCCAACCATATTTCCACTAACCCAAAGCCCTCTTTCATCATTATCTGGATTTTGGTATTGCTCTATTTTCCTTTCTGACCCTTTTAAAATACGATTGTTACTATTTTTTGAAAAACACAAAATGTATTCGTGGTCAATTGAGAGTCCATTTATATTTCTGTTGTCCTTATTTTGTCTACTTTTCCAAATTAACTCGCCAACAAAATTTTCTTCGCCAAAAACTTCGCCTAATAATAAACGTAAATTATGAACTTCGTTGTCATCTATACTTGCAAATAATACTCCATCTTGTCGCAATAAATTTTTAGCCAAATATAATCTTGGCATCATCATACTTAACCAATTGCTATGATATTGCCCATTTTCTTTGCTGTTCTTTTTAAACATACCATCTTTGGTCATATAGCCTTCTTCGTCTTTGTCGCCAACTCGTTTTTCGTATTCAGCTTTGGTTTCGCTAAACTTGTCGGGGTAAATAAAGCTGTCGTTTCCTGTGTTGTAAGGTGGGTCTATATATATCATTTTCACTTTACCGAAGTAGCTTTTTTGTAGAACTTTTAATACTTCCAAGTTTTCGCCTTCAATAAAAATGTTTTCGGTGGTGTCAAAGTTTATGCTTTCGTCTTTGGCTGGTACAAGTGTTTTGGTAGTTGGTGTTTGCAATACTTTAAAAGCATCGCTTTTCCCTGCCCAATTCAGCACATAGCGTTCATTAGAGAAGTTTATGTCTTCTCCAAGTGTTGCTTTTAGTTTTTCCCAATCAATTTTTCCTTCGGAAAATGCCTCAGGTAAAAGCTCTTGTAGTGCTTTTAGCTTCTCTTGTTGGGGTGTTAAACTTGTTCCTTCCATATTTTTATTTATGATTTCAATTTCAGTTCGCAAATTTACAATTTTTAAATGGGTTGTTTGCTACTAAGTTGTTTGAAAATTCCCTTTGTTCACTTGTTGGGTGGTGGGTGGGCTTGGTGCGTTGGGGTAAAATTAAATGTGGTGCAAAAGCGTTGGCTTTGTGTGTTGGCTTGCACCTCTTTTAATTTTACGAAGCGTTGGCTTTTCTGTCGTTTTTTGTCGGATTGTCAATGTTAGTAAGGTGTCTCTTGGGGTTGCAGGTAACGTCCAGCACTGGCGACGGACGCAGCGATAGCAAGTCTGTCCGTCCAGTGCATTGTTAGAGCCAGTTAATATTTTCTTTAAAATCAAGTTTGAAATTTCTTTGGTTTTGAATGGCGTTAAAAATTTTAATATGTGGATATTTTAATCGTGCTATTTCTAAAATTGTCTTTTCATCTTCTTTTGATGTCTTGCATCCAAATGTAATTTCTACTAACGATTCTGGATTAAATTTATATTGACCACTTTTAGGTTTAATAATTCTAATTTCACCTTCATATTTCCATTCCTTGGACTTAGTAAAAATTAATTTTTCTGCAACTTCATTTTTCCCCTTTAAATAGTTGTATTTAGGGTATTCTTGTGTATAAACAACTCTTCTTGAAGGATAAAAAAAATCATCATCTTTGAGAACATCAAATTTTAATGCAATTCCCCTATGAGAATCTGCATAATGAGCCCACATCAAAAGTTCTTCTTTATTATCAAGAAAACAGCCTATTCCTTTATTAATAATTACATTTTTAGCTGATTTATTCAGTAATTCTTCAAATTTCTCCTTTGTAATCATTTTTGGATTTAGGATCAATCTTTCTTTTTCATTTAACTTACTCTTTAAAAATTTATCGTAATATACATTTATTTCTTCTTGGCTTGAGCCACTCATATCAAGGTTTATTGCACAATCAAACGGATCATTAAATGAGTCAGGTTTTGCAAACCACATCTCAGAATTTACGAGTATATCAAATAAATACCTGTTTATTGTTCTTAGTTTGTAAGCAAATTGTGGAATCTGCTTTTGCTCGACCATTTTACTTAGAATTGTATTTATTCGTTTTTCCATTTTTTTTAATTGGCTCTAACGTCCAGCACTGGCGACGGACGACCGTTAGGGAGTCTGTGCGTCCAGTGCATTGTTCTATCCAGTTTGTTTTTCGTACCTTATAAATTGTATTTCATCGATCGTCTCAAAAATTGCATCTGCAGATATTAATGGAATGTTCATATAAATGGAAGTTGCTCCAATAATAGCATCTGGTAATTTAATTCTTTTACTCTGCTTTAATTTTACTGTTGCTTGTTTTATAGATTCGTTCAAGTCTACAATAATACAATCTTTGAGAAAATTTTCGATGCGCTGATGTTCTTCTAATGTAATTCCTATAAATCCTAATAATTCGAGTTCTGTTATGAAGGAAACATACACATTCTTACTATCTAAAATCTCAGCTACGACTGTATCACCAGATAAAAGATATAAAGCAATATTGGTGTCAATTAGAATATTTTCACCATTCACTTCGCATCATTTTTTGAAGTTCTAATGGATCCTCTTTAAGTTTTACCTTGCCGCAATGTTTAAATGCGTCTAGCTTACCTTTGCGTTCCAAATTTTTGAGCGTTTTTTTTATCTTTTCCTTATCTTCTGTTGATTTTATTATCACTGTCATTTCAAGCTTATTTGTTACAAAAATACTAAATTTTAACGATTTGGTTGCTAGTTTTCTGCTTTTATAATTGGATAGAACGTCCAGCACTGGCGATCGGACGCAGCGATAGCAAGTCTGTCGTCCAGTGCAATGTTATGCTGGGTTTTTATTTCTCTGTTGTTTGCGATAGCTAAGTTACTATTTTTATTTTAAGGTTCCAAATTTATTTTATCAAATGTTCACTGTTCATTGAAGCGGAGTTGTAATAAATTCAACGTCTTTACCCTGTTGGAATTATCCTACGGGGTAAAGCTTTTTGGAGTGTTCAAATGTTCAACGTTTATTCACAGTTCACCGAAGCGGAGTCGTAATGAATTCAACGTCTTTACCCCATTGGAATTGTCCTACGGGGTGAAGCTTTTTGGTGTGTTCAAATGTTCAAGGTTTGTTCACAGTTCACCGAAGCGGAGTCTCAATGATTTCAACTTCTTTACTCCGTTGGAATTATCCTGCGGGGTGAAGCTTGTTTCTGTGTTCAACTTTTTTAAGTTTGTTCACTGTTCACTGTTCTTTAGAGCGGAGAACCATTTATTCTATTTCAAAGTATATTGATCTGATCGGAGAATTTTTTCTTCAATCCTGCATAACGGCTGTGATTGACGAAGGCCGCTCCCGTTAGGGGTGGCTGTCGTTCAATCGCTTGTTGTGTGCAGTAAATTTTTCTATTTAGTTTTTTTTGCAGGTGTTTTTCGTCCACCTTGGTACAAAATTAATTGTTCAACTGCCCCTTTGTCGTTACTTACAAATTCTACTTCTGCTTCAACGGCTTTTAGGAAAAAATAATTTTCTTTTTGAGCAAATAATTCAAATTTTGGTTGGCCTGTTGCTTGAGCAACAAGTTGTCCATTTTCAACATTTACTTCAATCTTAAATTCTGGCATAACTTCGTAAGTTCCGATATACTTATTTAAAATTTCCGAACTAATTTTAATTTCAGCTTTACTTTCGGGCAATTTATAAGGCTTATCATACAATATCGAAAATATATCTTTTGTTATATCTTCCAATTTTGGATTTCCTACATTGTTTAAAAGTATAATGCAAATATCGTCTTGCTCAACCCTTGCAATATTTGCGTTAAAACCAAAAATTCCACCGCCGTGTGTAGTAATTCTTTTTGTACTTGTACTGTCAATTATCCAACCATATCCATAACGATTTTTATAAGGCGTAAATGCTTTTTCAATACTGGTTCTTTTAACAATTGAATTGTTTAATATTCCAATATGCCATTTTAATAAGTCGGCTGTTGTGGTGTAAATTGCTCCCGCCGCAAACGAAACTGATGAGTCTACCAACGCTGCTTTTATACTGTTTTTGTCAGTAATGGTGAAATAACCTGTGGCTTTGTTTGTATTATTTAAGTTTACAAAATCAAAACCGCTATTATTCATTTTTAAAGGTTTGAAAATATACTCTCTTACTGTTTTTTCATACGATTGTTTTGTAACTTTTTGAATAATATAACCCAAAAGCATATAGCCCGAATTGCTATAACTGTATTGTGAACCTGGCGTAAAGTCAAGTTTTTTATTCTTAAAAACGGCAAGCATCTTTTTTTCATTTGCAGGTTTTACCGCTTCACTTTTCATAAATTCCACATCATTTGTATAGTTGTAAATACCTGATGTATGTGTCAATAAATTGAATATTGTTATTTCATTACCCTGTGGAAAGTCAGGGTAATATTTTGATAGTTTATCGGTTAATTTAAGTTTTTTTCGTTCTGCTAATTTCAAAATAATAGTAGAGGTAAATTGTTTTGTTATCGAGCCAATTTGAAATATCGTATTTGGAATATTTGATTCTTTGGTTTCTACATTTTTGTAGCCATAACCTTTATCTAAAAGGGTTATTCCATTTTGAGTTATTAATGCTGTCCCATTAAACTCATTTAGTTTATTATATGCGTTAAGCAATTCACTCAATTTCTCTTGTTTGGTCTGTCCAAATACTGAAATTGTCAAAACGGTAAAAACGATAATTAAAATTTTCTTTTGCATAATTAATTTTTGAAATTTTGAGGGTCTTTTTTATTGCACACAACGGTTTGTGGGTTTAAGAAGTTGGCGATTTCGGAGCACTAAACTGTCTGCCACCACAAATGTTCCATTGAAAAACTGAACTTCCTGCAACTAATGAATCGCCAATTTCTTAAACCCGCTGTTACCTGCTGCCCGAATCTTCCCACGAAGCTGTGTCGGTGCAAGTTTGCAGAAAAGTTTGCAGAATTGATTATACATTTTTTTGATTAATTTTTTGTCGGTTGTTCTTGTTTTGTTGGTGGCTGAATTGAAGGCTTTGGCTCATGTTTACAAAGCACAATAATACAAACTGTCAATGCAACAGATGCAGTAACCCAAGCTGCTCTAATGCTCTTGTGAAATAGTGCAAGTGTAATTGTTGTAAGAAGCAACTGTCCTGCTATTTTTATTAAATAATAATTTAATTGCTGCGCTAAAAAATCTATTGTAATTAAATGGTCAAAAGTCCACCATGTTATTGAAAGGAAAAGGAGAACAAAAACAATCAGAGTTGTTCTCAATCTTTGGTTTGATAAAACTAAAGATTGTTTTTCTGTGTCGGGCTTTGGAACTTCTACAGTTACAATTGGAACTTTAGTTTCTGTTTTTATTTCTTTCACTACTTCTTGTTGTTTTTTGAAAGTTACAACAAGGCGTTCTAACATTTTTTCAATTTTCTCGTTCATTTCCTTTTCTTCTCGTCTGCCTTGGTCTGCATATTCTTTGACTTTAGAAATAAAATTTTCAGGATTCTGTTGAGCTACTTTATTTAATTCCTCTGGGTTGCTAATTTTCTTTTTTGCAATCATTGCGGCAACCATTACGGTATCATCCGCTGAAATGGTTGTTCCTCCGTAAGCGTTGAAGTTATCATCTAAATCTCTTAGCACTCTTGCACTCGGTAAAGAGTATGAGATAGTTGTTGAAACAAGTCGTGTTAATCCCAATGTGCTTAACTCGGAACTATTGATGAATTCAGTAACGCTGGGGTTACTCAACCAAAGAAAATTAAGTATCTCTTCTGCTCTGATTATTTCGGGAAGATTTCCATTATGTTCGGGTAATGGAATTCTAAAAGGTGTGTTTGTAACAAACCAACAATTTGCTTTGAGTAAATCACCGCTAATAGGTTTGCCTCCTCTTTTTTCTTTCACATACGCAATTGCTGTTGTGTCATGCAACGCACCCCAACCTTTGTCCTTTCGCAGTCCCTTGTAAAATTCAAGAATGTTGTTGTATTGATACTTCGCAAGATTTCTATACTTCGTGTCATTACCTACAACTAGAATTTTAAATTCTTTTTCAAGAGTGTCTTTAAGATTGTTTACAATCTGTTGTAGTTGTGTTTTAGAAAGGTTTCGTCTTTTTGCTGCATTGTAAATACTTTCAGGGTCAAGATGCCCTTGAAAAAAAGCATTCTCAAGTTGATTAGCTTTTCTTTCAATTAGCAATTCAATCTCCTCTATTGTAAATGGAAGGATAGATTTTGTAAAACCTATTCTGTCGCAGATTTCAGATATTTTTCTGCAAGTATGTGTCGCCTCTTTAGAGTTAAGGTCTAACAAGCCAAGAATAAAATTTGTGTCAAGAAGTAATTCAACTTTATTTTTAACCTCTCCAATTTCCACCTCCAAATATGCAGCGATTATAGATCCTAAATAAATTCTGCGTAATATGTCGTAAATTTTTTTATTTGATTTAATTGAGTTGATAAAGTTGGCTTGGTGGACATATTCAATTTGTAGTTGCTTATCTTCTCTGTGGGCAAAAAATTTGGAAAGGTTAGTTCTGTTAAGGTCTATGTAATCAAATAAAGATGGTTCCTTTTGCAAGTCAAATCCATTAGTTGTTAGGTATGCCTTGTATATTTTTTCAACTTCGTTTATCTCATTTTCTTTCTCATTAAGTTCTTCTTCATAGTCAGTGAAAAGATATTTATTCATCTGAAAAGCTCCGTCATGATGCAAGATGAATTGGCTTTCGGGATCTTTCTCAACTTCGTTAGAAATACTTTTAAGTAAGTTTCTTAAAATTGGAATTGGAATATCAAGAGCAAATATTTTGTCAACTTGGTCTTTGATTTCAGAGAGAGATTGTCCGCTTTTTATACCCTCGTGATTCATCTTGCAAAGTGCCGACTTCACAATTGGAATAAAAATGTCATTAAAACTTCTTAGTCCAATGTTGTTGTCATTGATGTGTGCTAATAAACTAAATGCTGCTATCTTCTTATTACTCATTTTATTTTTTTGTCTGTTCGTTTTTTGTCTGTCATTAGATGGTTCAAATTTAGTTTTTGTCTGTTCGTTCAAAGTTCAAATGTTCAAAGTTAGCACTGTCGTCCTGGGTTGCAGGTAACGTTTCGGGGGTTTAAGAAGTGGCGGATTTAGAAGCACAAACTATCATCCTACTACTATACTTTATTAGAAGCACTACCGTTTGATATAGAACGTCACCCGCCATTTCTTTAAACCCCTTGTTGCACTAAACCTTCGGTAGTTTTCATTTCATTCTTAATCCTATTTGTATGTATAATTTGGCTTGATTCGTGCATAGAATTGGGTTTAAACAAATTAAATACATCTATTATGAAAAAAAAC
>JABFRV010000077.1 GCA_013140975.1 Saprospiraceae bacterium | reverse complement strand
CCATTATCGAGTTTGTCTCGTTTTGTGGTTCCTTTTTTCCAAATTGTTCGTCTACAAATTGATCTAAAGTCTTAACATTAATTTTCTTTTTCATATTCTTCTCTAATTTTATATGCTTTAGTTATTTCATCTTTAGGTGTCTTTTGTGATTTTTTTTGGAAGCCATTGCCTACTACTATTAATCTGCCTTTATCGAAAAAGCATAATATTCTAAAACTATTACCTCCTTGTTTAATTTTAATTTCATACAAGCCATCAGTTCCTTCAAGATGCTTTAAGTATTCTTCTGGAACGTGTTCAATTTGTTCAATTAATCTGAAAGTCCAGATAATCTTCTCTCTGACTTTTAAGCTTTGTTTCTTGTAAAAGTCGGAAAAGTATTCTTTGAATATAAGTATCGTTCGAACCTTTATATCGCTCATTAGACACAAATATAAAACAAGTTGTCCGAAAGAACAACACGATTTATTAAATTTAGTTCAATTTATTGGAAGTCTCCTATAACGGCCAGAGATTGATGCAGGCAGAGCACTTTAACCGGATGTTTATTTTGAAAGCTTAAAGTCAAATTTACAACTTTTACCAGAATGAAAACCGATTTGCTCTGCTTGAATCAATCTCATGTTATAGGGCGTTACTTTTTTGCGCTTAGGAAGGTTTCAGAATTAATGTTGGCTTGTTTTAAAATTGCTGAAAGAGTTCCTTCTGGGATATCTCCTGTGTGATTAGGTATTGTAGTGTACTTGTTTGTTACTGGGTTGTACCAGATTTCATGGCTACCTGCGGCTTGTCTATGAAATTCAAACCCTAATATTTTGAGCTTTTTTACTATATCTCTGTAGCTAAAACCACCTAACCTTCCCATTAAAAAGAAATAACAAGAGGATAGTCAAAGCTATCTTTAAAAATTTCAACGTTATTATTTGTCAAGTTTTGTGATTCGATTAATTTTTTGCACACATCCCTTGCAATTTCCATAGTTTCTGTAATTGTTCTTCCTTGGGCAACCAAGCCTTGAATATCGTTAGATGTTGCCAAATAAAGCCCTTCCGGCAATTTTTCTATATGAATTTTAATTGTTCCTTCCATACTTATAGCAAAGATAATAATTTAATCAATAATAATTCTGTTCCTGTAATGCCCTATAACGGTGAGCACTGGCGATGGACGACCGTTAGGGAGTCTATTCGCTAGTGCATTGTTATCTCACGTTCCTTCAATGTTACGTTTTGTTAAATCTCGCGCTGAATGATGAATCGTAAGAATGGCAATTTCACTCTTGTTTCTTATTTTATAAATAATTCTATAATTACCTTCAACTATTTCTCTAATTATAGGAATTCCA
The DNA here is from genome assembly GCA_013140975.1 of Saprospiraceae bacterium. Taxonomy (GTDB): domain Bacteria; phylum Bacteroidota; class Bacteroidia; order Chitinophagales; family Saprospiraceae; genus Vicinibacter. The sequence continues at coordinate 2,252 of JABFRV010000077.1, read as the reverse complement.
ATTTCGTCTACTATTTTCCCTAAATATTTAGAAGTTTTCAGTACTTTAGTCCTGTTTCGTATTCTTATTATTTGTCTTTTTGCATAAAGTTTTGAATCTTGAGAAATAAATTCATAGATATCTTGAAGTTCTTTTGAAGCCAGTTCAGTCCAAACTATGCGAACCATTTTGCCATTCTTAGATCTAACTCATCTTCCGTAATAATTTTGCCTTCTTCAACCTCTTTCAATCCTTGATTTACTTTTTCAACTACTAAGAGTCTCTCTATAAGTTCGTCTAAGGTAAATTCGTTTGGCATTTCACTTATTTGATTGTTTACTATTTCTTTGGTTAACATATCTATACAATTTTAATGCAATTTACGACTTATTAAATATATCATTTGTGTTTTTAATGTGAGATAACGTCGAAGTATTCACGCCGTAGCTGCTACGAAAGTAGTAAAAAAAGATGAATACATAAATAAAGTTGAATTTTTCACCAGAAACTGAAAGCAGCTATGGTCGGGAATACAATGTTATAAGAATTTTTCTTCCTCGTTTAGTATTATAAAAAGCCCCACTACGAGCTGTAACCCGTAGAGGAGCCCTTTGGGAAATTGCTACTCGTAATCTTCGCAATTTCCACAGGACGCACAATCTGTTTCTACTTCGTATCGAAAGAGTTTATCTTTTCCCTCGCAGTCTAAACAAATGTTTCTGCCCGTAACACAACCAGAGGTTATGACACGATAGCATCGCCCATCTCGCACTACAAACTGATCTTGTTGATCCATTTATCGAGATTTTGTTAATAATTCTGGATTTACGAGGTAGCCCAGATTCACCTACTAAGTCGGATGAACTTAGTTTTATTTTAAATTTTTGGGATAAAGCTTTATATTTGCGCTACCTACAATTTTATCGAGGAAAGAGGAGGAACAAGTTTTAAAAACCTAATTGCTGTAACGATTAGGTTTTTTAATTTCTTATAACGGCCAGAGATTGATGCAGGCAGAGCACTTTAACCGGATGTTTATTTTGAAAGCTTAAAGTCAAATTTACAACTTTTACCAGAATGAAAACCGATTTGCTCTGCTTGAATCAATCTCATGTTATAGGGCGTTACTTTTTTGCGCTTAGGAAGGTTTCAGAATTAATGTTGGCTTGTTTTAAAATTGCTGAAAGAGTTCCTTCTGGGATATCTCCTGTGTGATTAGGTATTGTAGTGTACTTGTTTGTTACTGGGTTGTACCAGATTTCATGGCTACCTGCGGCTTGTCTATGAAATTCAAACCCTAATATTTTGAGCTTTTTTACTATATCTCTGTAGCTAAAACCACCTAACCTTCCCATTAAAAAGAAATAACAAGAGGATAGTCAAAGCTATCTTTAAAAATTTCAACGTTATTATTTGTCAAGTTTTGTGATTCGATTAATTTTTTGCACACATCCCTTGCAATTTCCATAGTTTCTGTAATTGTTCTTCCTTGGGCAACCAAGCCTTGAATATCGTTAGATGTTGCCAAATAAAGCCCTTCCGGCAATTTTTCTATATGAATTTTAATTGTTCCTTCCATACTTATAGCAAAGATAATAATTTAATCAATAATAATTCTGTTCCTGTAATGCCCTATAACGTTCAGGTACTTGCGACGTGCCGCCACTTGCACTAAAGCCAAAAGTAAGAAATATTTTTTTCACCGAAAGCCAAAAATGAAAATTTCTGATTTTAAGCGGCATGTCCGTAAGTACATTGTTATTGACAGTGCCATTCAAACAAAATAGTTTTTGAAAGTCTGTTGAGCAGATCTTGTTTTGCAATCCAGTTTTGCAAGTCTGTTGAGCAGATCCATTTTCGCAATCCAGTTTTGCAAGTCTGTTGAGCAGATCCTGTTTTGCAATCCAGATTTGCAAGTCTGTCGAACAGATCCAGTATAGCTATCTTGTTTTACAAGTTTGTTGAGCAGATCCTGTTTGCAATCCAGTTTTACAAGTTTGTTTAAAAGATTCTGTTTTACAAACTTGCTCAGAATGTTTCAACGCAAATTCTGTTTCGCAATGTTGTGAACAATAGTTGTTCTAATTTTGAATCTGTTTTAGTATGATAATAAAGACTTCTAAATTCAAATTCCCTGACATTGTCAATAACGGTTAGTCTTTGTGACGGATGAGCGATAGCGAAATCTGTTCATCAAAGACTTTGTTCTATCACGTTTTTAATTCCATGTTTCAATCAATTCCAACTCTTTCTTAATGTTTCCTTGTTCCTCT
>JABFRV010000023.1 GCA_013140975.1 Saprospiraceae bacterium | reverse complement strand
TCTCAATACAATACTAGTTTCTAGCGCACAAGTCAAAATAAATTCTTCAACATTTGGGTCTATGGAACCACGTGCCTTAGGACCCGGAACGATGAGTGGAAGAATCACTGCTATTGAAGGACTTGCAAAAGATGGGAAAACACTTTATGTGGGAACAGCAGGTGGAGGTGTTTGGAAATCGACGAATGCCGGCGCTTCCTATAATTCGATATTCGATAAGTATTGTCAATCCATTGGAGCAATAGCAATAGATCAAAAAAATTCTGACAACATTTATGTTGGAACAGGTGAAAGCAATATGAGAAATTCAGTTTCAATTGGTGTTGGTATGTATAAATCCACAGATGCTGGTGCTAATTGGTCAAAAATTGGACTAGACAGCACAGAGCATATTAGTAAAATTATTATTGACCCTAATAATTCGAATATTATCTATGTTGCAGTTCCCGGAGCGTTGTGGTCAGATAGCCCACATCGAGGATTATACAAATCCGTTGATGCTGGTAAATCCTGGGAAAAAATTTTGTACATTAATTCAAAAACAGGATGTGCTGATATCTGCATAAATCCTCAGGATCCTAATATTATTTATGCAACAACCTGGGAATTCAGACGTCAACCGTTTTCATTTAACTCAGGGGGTAAAGGATCCGGATTGCATAAATCAACAGATGGTGGAAAGACATGGAGAAAAATTACCAATGGTTTACCATCAGGTGACTTTGGAAGAATTGCATTGGCACTGGCTCCAAGTGAACCGTCTCAATTAATTGCAATTGTGGAATCCAATAATACCGGACTTTATATTTCAAGAGATGCTGGTGAAAACTGGAAACAACAAAGCGCCACTATGAATGTTGTTTCTCGACCTTTTTATTTTTCAACAGTAGTAATAGATCCTAAAGACGCCAAGAGAGTATATCGACCCGCTTATACATTATCTTATTCTGATGATGGAGGTTATTCTTTTAGTGATGTTAGTAATGACGGAGGTTGGGTTCATGCAGACCATCATGCATTATGGATAAATCCAAACAATACAAACCATATGCTTTTGGGTACGGATGGTGGAGTATATATTAGTAATGATAGAGGCGCTAGTTTTATTTTCTGCGGCAATTTACCTGTAGGACAATTTTATCATGTTGCTATAGATGAAAATGAGCCATATAATATTTATGGAGGCTTGCAAGATAATGGTTCCTGGATTGCTCCCAGTGAAAAACCTGGAGGAATTAGTAATGGTGACTGGCAAGGATTGTATTGGGGAGATGGATTTTGGACCGAACCGGATCCTTCAGATCCTACAATCTGTTATGCAGAATATCAAGGAGGAAACGCAGCAAGAATAGATCTTACAAATTTCAAATCATATTCTATTCAACCGCAAAAAACTAAAAATGATGAGAAGTTAAGATGGAATTGGAACACACCAATTGTAACAGGAGTTGCCAACAAAAAAAACCTTTACATGGCATCTCAATATTTATTTAAGTCAACAGATCAGGGAAGAAATTGGACCCGAATATCTCCTGACTTAACTACCAACGATCCTGAAAAACAGAAACAGGAAGAATCCGGAGGAATCAGTGCTGATAATACATCTGCCGAAAATCATTGTACCATATTTACATTAGCTGAATCACCATTTGACGAGAAAATAATTTATGTTGGAACTGATGACGGCAATCTTCAGATAACAACAGACGGTGGAAAAAATTGGAAAAATGTATCTAAAGAAATTGCAAGCACTGGAGTTGCATCACAAGGCTGGATAAGTAGTATTCATTTATCAAATCATGATATTAATACTGTTTTCGCAACACTTGACAATCATATGTATGGTGATCACAATACTTATGTAGTGAAAAGTAGTGATGGAGGTAAGAGCTGGGCAAGGATAAACAGTAAAGACTTTACCGGATTTGCGCATAAGATTGTTCAAGACCGATTGAATCCAAATCTTTTGTTTCTCGGAACTGAAATGGGATTCTTTATTTCATTAGATGGAGGAGAGAATTGGTTTAGAATGAAGAATGGATTTCCGGAATATGCTTTGGTAAGAGATATAAGATTGCATAAAAGTAAAAATGCACTTGTAATTGGTACGCACGGAAGAGGCATTTATGTATATGATAATATTACCGCATTAAGAAATATGAATACGCAACTTGCGTCCAAAGAAGTTCATCTCTTTGAGCAAAATGAAATAGTAATTAGTGATGGAAAATATGGAGGTGGATCTCCAATAAGCGGTGGATGGTATGCGGGAAATCCTGAATCTATTTCTTCAATTCAATATTATCTTAAGGACAGAATATTAGACGGCGAAGTTAAAATTGATATTCTTGATGAAAAGGGAAACCTAATAAAGAATTTAATTGCTTCGAATAGAAAAGGGATCAATAAGGTATATTGGAATTTTAGCATGAAACCACCAAAAGTTGCTGAGGGAGGAACCAAATTAGATTTCGGAGCATTTGCTTCACCGGAAGTACTTCCCGGTAATTATATCATTCGTTTAAAAGCAAAAAATAAAGAATATTATGATACTATTCAATTAAAGCATATTGATGAAAAGAACTTCAATCTGGAAGATAGAAAACTTCAATATGACATTGCAATGAAATATTATAATATGCATGAAGCATTAGCACGAACAGTAGATTATATTAATAGCGAACAAAAATTTATCATAGAATCCAAGACAAAATCAAAAGATTCAAAAACGATTAAATTGGCTGAAGAATACCATATAAACCTTGAAGAATTAAGAACGACTTTATTGGCAAGCAAGCACAAATCGGTTTTTGCAGATGAGAAAAAATTACGCGAAGAGATTTCAGAATCCTATGGTATTGCAGTTTCAGGGCATCAAAGGCCTTCTAACACTGTCATAGCTGCTGTAGAAGACCTTAATGTAAAAGTTGACAAAGCGACTGAAAAATACAATAAAATTAAAACAGAGTTTAGAAGTAAGTATGATAAGGCTCTTGCGAAAGAAAATATCTTGATTGAAAGCAAACCATAACTAAACCAAGAACATGATTATATGGGAGCAGCATGTTTTCTTGTCATGCTGCCTATAATAGAGTTAATGACTTGATATTATCTGAAATTGGAAATATAACAATTACTGAATCCAAAGAAACAACTATTGTAGGAACGTTTAATTTTAATGGGGAAGATTTTAATGACAATATTAAAATGGTTACGGAAGGGAACTTTTTTGTAAAATACAAATAGAGATACAATTTAAAAGATAATAAACAGGGCTTGCTGGTTATCCACAGGCCCTGTTTTTATTTTATAAATGATCCTTAACCATTAATAATAATAGAACTTATTTTTCTTATCCATGAATGCGAAAAGTTATGTAGTTCCTATATCTTGAGTAAGATTGTATGAAAGATCTTTCGAATTATTTTATTAAGATACATAATAAACTTGTGTTAAGAATTAAATATAATCTTAACACAATTACATTGAGACATTGTTGAAAATTTATAATGATTGTTATATGTAATGTAAACAGAAGTTATGCATTTAGATCAATACCATTAAGTCTATACTTCGCTTCATTTCTAAACTTTGAAAGGGAATAAAGTCCGGTCGGAAGAATGAAATAAAAATTGAAACAGAAAGAGTGGCATTTTAAATTTTAAACAATCAACTATAAACTATTAACTTTACCCAATAATAAAAGTGAAATGAAACGCTTCTCGGTATTGGCAATATTATTTTTAATTATTTCCTGCAAAAAATCGGAAAATTCAAGCCAGCCTATTTCTTCCTCAGGTCCTTCCAAACCGGCACTAGCTCAAGTTGAGGCTATCGTAGCAGATTTTCAATTGGTTAATCAAGATCTCCAACTTCCCGGAAAGCTTGTTGCAGCTGAGCAAATTGAACTGCATCCTGAAATTAGTGCCAAGGTAAAAGACATATATTTTAAAGACGCACAGATTGTATCAAAAAATCAATTGCTGGTAAAGCTGAATGATGAAGAACTGGTGGCGAGGTTGAAAAAATTAAAAACACAGGAACAGTTATTGAAATCAAATGAGCAGAGGCAGCTTGAATTATTTAAAAGCAAAGCTATTGGGCAGTCGGAATATGAAGCTATACTTCTTCAATATAAAAATGTACTTTCCGATATACACATTGCTGAAACGGAATTGCGTAAATTTAATATTAAAGCACCCTTTGCTGGAAGCCTGGGATTCAGAAATGTCAGTCCTGGAGATTTTGTAACGAGTTCTACAGTGATAAGTACACTCACTCAAATTCATCCACTCAAACTTCGATTCTCTGTACCGGAGCAATACTCCAATCGATTAATACCAAACCAAAAGATTCAATTCAGTGGGGAGAACACAAACTCAGAATATAGTGCTATGATTACCTCATTTTCACCATTTTTAAATGAAGAATCAAAATCATTGGATGTTCTTGCTTTGGTTAGTAATCGCGACAAATCATTAAGACCGGGGTCATATGCGTCCATAATCCTTAAGCTAGATGAGCGTCCAAATAGGATTTTTATTCCCAGTCAGTGTATAATACCAAGAATAAAAGACAAGCAAGTTGCATTAAGTAAGAATGGAAAGGTTCAATTTGCAACAGTTACGGTTGGTTTTAGAGATAGTGCTCGGGTTGAAATTACTAATGGCATAAATAAAGGTGATACAGTTATCAGTTCAGGCTTAATGCGATTGAAACCGGGAATGCCGATTATGATTACAAACCTTAAACCGGAATAATGAATCTCTCACATCTAAGTCTTAAACGTCCGGTTCTTGCCGTAGTGATGAATTTAGCAATCATCCTGTTTGGGTATGTTGCTTATACAAAACTTGGGGTTAGAGATTTTCCTGCAATTGATCCGCCCAACGTTAATGTTCGCACCTCTTATCCCGGAGCAAATGCAGAAATTGTTGAATCCCAGATTACAGAACCTCTTGAAAAAGCAATCAATGGAATTGCCGGAATAAAAAATATTTCTTCACTAAGCAGCCAAGGTAATAGCAATATAACAGTCGAATTTGAATTGTCTTCTAATCTTGAAGAAGCCACCAATGATGTTAGAGATAAGGTCTCACAGGCCATCCGCAATCTTCCGAATGATTTGGATGCGCCTCCTGTGGTCAATAAAGCAGATGCTAGTTCTGAACCGATACTGAGTATGACTATCAAAAGTGATACGAAGAATAATCTCGAACTCACTGAATATGCCAACAATAATCTAGTTGAAAGATTGCAGACTATTCCGGGAGTAAGTAACATAATAATATGGGGAGAGAAAAAGTATGCTATGAGAATATGGATGGACCCTATTAAGCTCAATGCATATGGATTAACTGCACTTGATATACAGACAGCGTTAGATAAAGAAAATGTCGAATTGCCTTCCGGAAAAATTTCGGGAGATGCAACTGAACTCAGTATTCGAACAATGGGAAAGTTGCAGACTGAAGATGATTTTAATAATCTAATCATTGCAAGAAAAGGAAATGCAGAAATAAAACTTAAGGAAGTTGCTTCTGTAGTCTTAGGCCCTGAATATGAAGAGACAGTTTTGAAAGAAAGCGGAGTTCCTATGATTGCATTAGCTGTTGTTCCGCAACCCGGAACTTCTTATGTAAGCATTGCTAAAGAATTTTATAAAAGATATGAAGAATTAAAAGCGAATCTTCCTGCTGAATACGAATTAAATCTTGGACTTGATGTTGCTAAATATATAAACAAGTCAATCAAGGAAGTTAAAGAAACTTTGATCTTATCAGTTTTACTCGTTATACTTATTGTTTTTCTTTTCTTCAGATCGTGGATTATTGCAATCAGACCATTAATAGATATTCCTGTATCACTGATTGCTGCATTTTTTATTATGTATCTTTCAGGGTTTACAATAAATATTCTCACTCTTCTTGCAATTGTATTGTCAACGGGACTTGTAGTGGATGATGGAATTGTTGTGACAGAAAATATTTTCCGAAAGATGGAAAAAGGAATGTCCAAGTATCAGGCAGCAAAAGAAGGAGCATCTGAAATTTATTTTGCAGTATTGGCAACATCATTGACTCTTGCAGTTGTTTTTATTCCCGTGATTTTTCTAGAAGGATTTGTTGGACGGCTATTTCGTGAATTTGGGGTCGTTGTAGCAGGAGCGGTACTTGTATCTGCATTTGTAAGTTTGACATTAACGCCGGTATTGAATGTTTATTTGTCAGGCAAAAACCAAGGTCATGGTTGGTTCTATAATGTAACAGAACCTTTCTTTGTTTCAATGGATGAAACATATCGGAAACTACTCAGAACTTTCTTGAAATTCAGAATTGCTTCACTCTTTTTAATTCTATTTTGCATTGGAGGAATTTATTATTTATTTAAAACTATACCTTCGGAGTTAGCACCCATGGAGGACCGTTCACAATTTCGATTGTCAGTTACTGCGCCGGAAGGAACTTCATTCCAATACATGGATAAGTATCTGGAAAAATTGACAGCTCTTGTTTTAGATTCGGTACCGGAGAAAGAAATTGTTCTCTCAGTTACTGCACCTACTTTTTTTGGATCAGGAGCTGCCAATACAGGATTTGTAAGAGTTTTATTAGTTGACCCTAAAGATAGAAAAGCTACACAGTCTGAGATTGTGCAAAGAGTTTCCAAAGCATTACCTAAGATATCGGAAGGTAGAGCATTTCCAATACAAGAACAGACTATATCAGTAAGCAGAAGAGGTGGATTGCCTGTGCAATTTGTAATTCAAAATAATGACATAGAAAAAATCAAAACTGTATTGCCAAAGATTCTAGATTCAGCATCCAAGAGTAAAATACTTACCAATGTAGATGTAGATTTAAAATTTAACAAACCTGAACTACAATTAGAAATCAATCGCTCACGTGCTGCTGAACTGGGCGTTAGCATCCAAGACATTGGTGCATCTCTGCAATTGGCAATGAGTAACAAAAGATTCGGATATTTTACACTAAATGGTAAGCAATACCAGGTCATTGGGCAGGTTGATAATAATTTTCGCGATGATCCGGAGGATCTTAAATTGATTGGAGTAAAAAACCGTTCTGAGCAAATAATTTCACTTGATAATCTTGTAAAAATCAAGGAAGTAGTTACTACACCAACTTTATATCACTTCAATCGATATAAGTCAGCAACAATTACTGCCGGTATGGCAGAAGGATATACATTAGGTGATGGAATAAAAGAAATTCAAAATATCAGTAAAGGAATTTTAGATCAAAGTTTTGCAACGAGTCTTGCCGGTACTTCTAGAGATTTTTCAGAAAGCTCAGGTGGAATTGGGTTTGCTTTTTTGATGGCATTGATTTTAATCTTTTTGGTTTTGGCAGCACAGTTTGAAAGTTTTGTAGATCCAATAATAATTATGATGACTGTTCCGCTTGCAATTTTTGGGGCCCTACTTACTTTATGGTTATTTGGTCAAACCATAAATATATTTTCACAGATTGGAATGATTATGCTTATTGGACTTGTTACAAAGAATGGAATTTTGATTGTTGATTTTGCGAATCAAAAAAGAAGACAGGGAAAGCAAAAAATTGACGCTTTGATCGAGGCATCAGTTCAAAGATTGCGACCTATATTAATGACCAGTTTTGCGATGGCATTGGGTGCTGTTCCTTTGGCAGTGTCTTTCGGTTCAGCATCAACGAGTCGAATTCCACTAGGGATGGTAATTATTGGGGGAATTTTGTTCTCATTAATTTTAACCTTATTTGTTGTGCCGGCAATTTACACTTATATTTCAGGACCTAAAAAAATACAAAGTGAAGAGATTTAATTTGTTGATTTTATTTCTACATACTTTTATTAGTGCACAGACAACTTTAAGTCTAAAGGAGGCTGTTCGATTAGCGCTTGAAAGTAACTATCAAATTCGAATAGCACAGATTGATCAACGTATAGCAGAGATTAATAACAGGTGGTCAAATGCCGGAGCTTATCCTGAATTGAATATCAGCGCAAACCCCAATGTTGTAAGTAATTCCATAGATCAAAGATTTGTAAATGGAACTGAGATCAATCGTAAAAATGCAATATCAAGAAATATAAATGCGAATATTCAATTAAATTACAATATTCTTAACGGATTCAATGTATTTACAACAAAAGAGAAACTAGAAACACTCCAGCAACTAAGTGAAGCGCAACTGGAATTAATCATTCTCGACACGTATAAAAGATGTGCTGAAACCTATTATAGAATACAAAACCTGACGAACAATCTTTTTAATCTTGAAGCCCAAAGGAAAGTTGCAATTGAAAGAGAGCAACTCGAAGAAAAAAAATTCCAGTTGGGGAAAACTGGAAAAACAAGCTATCTGCAGGCCACTCTTGATCGACAAGATATTGATATTCTTATAAGCAAACAAACAAATGCAATACAGGAATCAAAAGATGAGCTACATCATTTTTTGCACATATCGGCTTCAGATAAAGTATTTTTATCGGATAGCCTCAATGCCGGTATTCTGATTCAGAAGAATCCCCAGACCAAAAATTCACTTCCAAAAAAAATACTGAACCTTCAATCTAAGATTAAAAACCTTGAGTACGATGAAATAAAACGTCAACGACTTCCAAATCTCAACTTATTTGCCGATTACCGATATAACCGATCTAACAATCAAGCCGGGTTCAATCTGTTTTCACAAGCATACGGACCCGCTACGGGATTACAAATCATGGTTCCATTATACGATGGAGGCAGAGCAACCCGACAACTCAACACCAATAAGTTAGAAGCTGAGAAAATACAAGTTGAATCAGAAGACTATGATCGCGAACTAAACTACCAACTTACACTACAAGACAATCGGTTTAAGCATTATAGTAATATCTATTCTCAGGAATTGCAAAAAATCCCTAGCGCAGAAGAAAATTTACAAATTCTCTATAAAAAATCTGAATTAGGCGAAACCAATTCCTTAGAATTTTCACAAGCACTATTTAGAATAGTTGAGATAAATGCAGCTAAGAATGATGCGCTGTATAACGTGATACTTTCGAAAATTAATGAGAATTATTTAAATGGAAATGTTAGTGTAATTGAAAATTGAAAAGGGTAGTGGCTTTTTAAGAATATGAAAAGGAAGTGGAGTTATATTATAAATATGCAGAATAAGATATAATATTCGAATTATGATTTCTGCTTCTTAAACGAATTTAAATTCGTACTCAGACCAATCGTATTTGTTCCTCCAGCAAGATGATAATTTGCGTAGGAATAATCAAAACGAAACATATAAACCTTAAAACCAAATCCGAAGGATAGACCTCCGAAGAGTGAGTAATCATTGATGTTAACTTCCATTCTACGCAGATGATTGTACCCTAATCTCAGTGAGAATGATTCTGATTTTCCAATAAGCATCTCACCTCCAAATGCTAAATGACGAAAGAAGTTATCAGTGAATTTTGAGAATCCGGATTTCTCTTTAATGTTTCCCAATAGATCTGCTTCGGCATTAATCGTGGGATCATCGTAGCGAATATTCCAGGATTCAAGATGATGAGCCGTAATATGAAATACAAACGGAAGATGTTTTAATTTTTTTGCTATTCCTAACTCTGATGTAAAAGGTAGACGTTCCCTGGTATTTTGATAAGGACTAAATTGAAAGCCCGCATTGCGGATAACGAAAGACATTTCGGTATTTTTTGAAGGAATGCGATAATGAACGCCAGCATTAATTCCCAGACCTGAGGAAGAGAGGTTTCCCAAACGGCTAAATAAAAAGTTGAAAGATGCACCTACCTGAATTCTTTCATTTAATCTTTTAGAAGCACCCAGATAAATATTTGACTCACTTGCTTTGGTGCTTCCCACAACCTGACCATACTCGTTAGTTACATCAAAAGTATTTGTATTAAAATATTGTACACCTGTTTGTATTTGAATTCCGTTTAATATTGGTTTATGTGTATAATTAAAATTCCCAAAATTTATTCCATCAAAATAATTTAAATGATTGAATCCTAAATTGTAATTCAATTTTTCATTTATCAATGCCGGATTAAAAAGACAAACGGCTGCATCTGTTGCCATCCAGGCAATTGCATGTGAACCAAGTGCTGTATTTCTTGGCGAAACAGGAACGTTTAAAAAGGAGAATGCATTTCTTCCGCCAATTGAAGGTTGACTGAATAGGTTGGTGATGTTTAAAAGAAGGATCAGAAAGAGTCGCGAGATATGAAAAGGAAGTCGTGAGTCGTGAGTCGCGAGTCGCGAGATATAAAATGCTAGTCGCGAGTTGAGAGTTGCGAGTCGGGTTAGAATTAGTTTACCAGTAATTTTAAGTGAAGGTACATTCATAATCTTCTACTACAATTTATTATTCTTTAATTCGTAAGTATTAATTTTTAATTGTGTTGCAGACTCCATCAACACATTGCATCTTTCTTAATAATGCACCAGTCGAATCATACATTACAAGTAGCCCGTCTTCACGTGGTCCTTCTTCAAATGGTTTATAATTTCCTTCCGCTTTTTTATTTCCATTTTCATAATATTCTATGAAAGGACCATTTTCCATATTGGCTTTCATGAAGACTATTTCTTTGATCTTGCCTGATGAAAAGTAAGATCGGAGTTCTCCGGTTATTTCATTATTGACATATTGAGTTTCCATTTGAACCTGACCATCAGGGTAAAATATTTTATAAGGACCTTCAAAATTATCATTTTTGTGATGCTCAATGCTATAGAGGATTCCTTTGTCATAAAATCTTTTTTCGCCTTCCAGTTTTCCATTAACATAGTTGGCTACTTCGAAAATTTTTCCTTCATCATCAAATTTTTCATATTTCCCATATTTTCCCTTCGATGTATCTCCAAGAACCGTTATGCGTTGGACCAGTTTTCCATGGGCATTTTTAATTTCAATTGGTTGGATATCCTTTTTACAGGAAATGAGGAATAATAAGGGAATTAGGTAATTCAGCTTCATTGATAATTAACGAATACAGAGCGGCAAAATTATATTAATATGTTTAAATAAAAAAGCCGTTCCCTTTATTGGAAACGGCTATAAGTTTTTTAAGCTATTTTTAAGCTTATCGCTTTAAAAGATCTCTAATCTGAGCTAATAATTCTTCTTGAGTAGGACCTGCAGGCGCAGCAGGTGCTGGAGGTTCCTTCATCTTGTTAACTGATTTTACAATCATAAACATTACTAAAGCTACAATTAAGAAGTTAATTATTGCTCCAATGAAGCTTCCATATTTAAGAATATTAGCGGGTACTTCTTTGCCATCAGGACCCATAGCAGCAGCTGTTAACTCATAACCCCATTTAGAAAGGTCGCCAACCTGAAAGATTTTTCCAACGATTGGCATAAACATACCATCAACAAATGCAGTTGTTACAGTTCCAAAAGCAGCTCCCATTACGAGTCCTATTGC
>JABFRV010000120.1 GCA_013140975.1 Saprospiraceae bacterium | reverse complement strand
CTATGTTGTAGGACAGGATAATGCAAAAAAAATACTTTCAATAGCTGTTTATAATCATTATAAAAGATTAAATCAATCTTTTGGAGATGATATTGATATTGAAAAATCAAATGTCTTATTTATCGGACCCACTGGAACGGGAAAAACCTTAATGGCTAAATCTCTGGCTAAATTATTGGATGTACCTTTTGCAATTGTTGATGCAACTTCGTTTACCGAAGCCGGATATGTTGGTGAAGATGTGGAAGGAATGCTAAGCAGATTGCTTCAATCTTGCAATTATGATGTTGAATCTGCAGAGACAGGAATTATTTATATTGACGAAATTGATAAGATCGCAAGAAAAAGTGATAATCCATCAATTACCAGAGACGTTTCAGGTGAAGGGGTTCAGCAAGGAATGCTAAAAATGCTGGAAGGAGCAGAAGTTAATGTTCCACCTGCAGGAGGACGAAAACATCCCGAACAAAGTTTTATTAAAGTCAATACCAGAGATATTCTATTTATCTGTGGTGGAGCATTTGATGGTTTAGAGAAAATAATCTCAAGAAGATTAAATACAAATGTCATTGGTTACTCTCAATCAAAGGAAATAAATTCAGAAAAAGACAATGTTTTGTCATTCGTAACACATCAGGATTTGAAAAAATTTGGAATAATTCCTGAATTGCTTGGACGTCTACCGGTTCTTGCTTACCTGAATGAACTAGACAAGGAAGCTTTTGTAGATATTCTAACCAAACCAAAAAATGCTTTGCTAAAACAATATTCCAAACTTTTGGCACTTGATGGAATTGAACTTAGTTTTACCAAAGATGCGATTGAAGAACTTGCCGAAGCAGCAATGAATAGTCAATTAGGCGCGAGAGGATTAAGAAGTATATGTGAAGCAGTTCTCCGCGAATTAATGTATTCAGTGAAACATAATGAGCTTTCTCAAAAAATCAAAATAGATGCTGCTTATATCAGACAGCAACTAAGAGATCACAAATTGATTAAATCTGCCTGATCAAGATCAATACTCCACTACGATTCCATACATTTTAATTTTACTTTATTAAATTTTTTACTTTACTGCAAGTAACACTTAATCGGTACGTTTTACCAGATTAAATGAAAATTATTTACTGAGTTACACTAATTACCAATGGTTTGAAAATCAATTACTTATTCAACAAATTATAAAAGATCATTGCAAATTCATATTATATATTTATTTAATATGTTTTTTTGATATCTATAATCATAATATTGTGTACATTAGCCTGATTATTATTTTATCAACAATACGAAAAAAATTTAATTATGAATGCTGTTACTGGATTAGGTAAGTACCTCTTTTCAATTCCCATTTTTGTCTTTGGCATATTCCATTTTTTAAATGCCGAAGGAATGGGAGCGATGTCACCATTTGGTGGAAAAATTATGATTTATATTACCGGTGCATGTCTTATTTTGTTTTCCCTGAGTGTTTTTATAGGAAAGCTAGACAAATTGGCTGCGGTATTATTGTGTGTGTTTTTATTATCCTGTGTATTCCTTGTTCACCTTGATGGATTTAGAAATGGAAATCAGGTTGGGACTACATCCTTTCTAAAAGATATTGCATTAGCAGGTGCAGCATTAATGTATGCACATTCAATCGCTAAGGACAATTCTATTATAGGTTAACTTTACATAAAATCATAAGAAATCTGGGGCAGGAAATCTCTTGCCCTTTTCTTATTCATAAATTATGCGAGTATTGCTTGAGTTGTGTTATGACGGAACAAATTACTTTGGTTGGCAGATTCAACCCAAGCAAATAAGTGTGCAACAAATCTTGCAAGAAAAAATTTCGCAAATCACCGGGAATCCAATTGAACTTGTAGGTTGTGGCCGAACCGATACAGGTGTTCATGCATCACAATATTTTGCGCATTTAGATATTGATGAATCCAGTTTCAACAAATTAAGTATTTATAAAATTAACGCAGTACTCCCTCAGGATATTTCAATTCTTAACATGTCTACGATAGATGATCAATTTCATGCTCGCTTTAATGCAAAACAACGAAAGTACATTTACAGAATTCACAATAACAAAGACCCATTTAATCGCAATTTCAGTTTTTTATATAGTTCGATAAATGCGAATCATCTCTCAAATCTAAATAAAGTTGCCGAAATAATAAAACGAATGACTTCATTTGAATCCTTTGTAAAATCCAATTCAGGATTGGAAAATTTCAAATGCGTAATATCTGTATCACGATGGGTAGCAATCAATGATCAACAATTTGAATTCCATATTGCTGCAGATCGTTTTGTACGTGGCATGGTAAGGCTTTGTGTCGGAGCTTGTCTATCTTATGCTACGAATAAAATTTCTTTGAATGAAATCGATCAATCCATTGAAAATAAAAAACAAATCCCTAAAAGCTGGAGTGTTCCCGCACACGGCCTTACACTTACTGAAGTCAAATACTAAGTGTGCTATTTAAATTTATCCGATATATTTCAATCTTATCACGTATTTCGTATCTCGTAATTCGTAATTAATAAAATACTAATATTCAAAGTGCTCCCTGGCTCTCCTATTTATCGAACTTTTAATTCGAGTGGCTTCGACTGGATTAGCACCATCGTATTCTTCTTTTACTTTTCTGTAAAGTTCTAATTCCCACTTTGGATTGGCAAGTTCTCCCCTGCATGTTGAATGTAAAAGCCTATAATTAGTTTCGGTTAAATCAGGATTGTAAAATAAGAACCTAACATTGGCTTGTCCATTTGCAATTCTATTATACTTCCAGATCTCATACGGAAAAGCACCGCTATCTTGATTTTCAGAAATCAATTCTGTAGGCGGTCCATATTTCAAATAAATTATTCCTCTATCGGATTCAAAGCCATAGCCAAACCCTGTTGGGAAACTTTTATTAGTAAAAGATATATTTTTCTGAAATCTTTTAAATCTCTCGATGCATAATGTATCAAACCGATCTTTCCAAAAATAATATAAATACATTTTTTTCTCTTCCATCTTATTTCTTTGACGCAAGAGTGAAATTTCATTTTTTTCTACACCAGGAAGAATAGCATTTAGAGCCCTTAAATAGTAATCAACGGAATCACTACGCATTGATCCGAAAAACTCTTTGTCTTTTTGATTTTCATACTGTAATTTAATTATTCTATCCCAGAATGGGTTCAATCGGTCAAAAATTATCTCAGAACTATCTACTATCCTTTTATCCGCATCAAATAGCAATATGCTCAATTTATAGTTACCGGATGGAAGGTCACTAATATCTTTTTGAGACAATATTACTCCCGGCTCATTTTTCGTTTTAGTTTTATACCAATCATCTATTTTTTGAAATATAGAATCATTGTTTTTTAAATAAAGATTGTACTTTAAAACATACTTGCTTTTATTATAGCTCTCCAATGAATATACTTCACTATAAGAATACAGGATATTTTGGTTCTTGTCAACAACTTGATATTGAAGTGGCTCATATTCAAAACCATGCTTGTAAAGAGTTGAAGTAACTGAGTTTGCATTCTTTACGCTTCTGAATAGTTGGATAGGAGAAATTTCTAATTTATCTTCAATCGGTTTGATTTCAAAAGTATTAATGAAGGTTAATTCATCAATAAGATTAAACGCATCACTTAATGTACTTTCCAACTGATAATTACCAGGCTCTAACTTCCATCTAAACTGATGCAACAAATTTTTGCTTTCCAATAAAAAAGGACTATTAAGCATATATTCTTCAGATAACACGACCTTATCTGAAGACTTTAAAACCAAATGAAGCTTAACCTGATATTGAAAACTACTATCGTGTTCTTCGGCTTTCGTTATTGTTGTAGGTTTATAATTCTTTTGTAATTTTTCAGTTGGGATTAGATAAATAATTTCCACAAAAGATGTGCTAACATCCCTAAAAACATATGTACGAATATCAGCGTTTATTGCAAATAACGTACCTCCTAATAATGATACAATTATAATCGTTAAGTATTTCATATTAATCCGGAGTTTAGTGAGTACAAATTTATTTTAGAGCTCCGGAATCAAAGTCAGGGCAATTAAAAACCCAATTTTTATACTTTTTTAAGCGTGAATCTGAATGGAATTCCATCTATCATGGTTAAAAAAGACATCGTCTGATCCGGATTCTTTGCTACTGTATAACGGATATCTATTGGGATTCGCTGCACAATATCCATATTTTCAATAGAATATCCGGCACTAAAATTATCACCGAAAATATTTGTGATAAGTATTGTGTCTTTGAATTCATAGTATGCTCCTGATAAAGTTTGGGTAGGCTTATCTCCTCTAAATGCTTCTGTCAACATCCATTTTCCCTGTAAGTCTTCTTTTGATAGTTGAGGTTTTATGTCCTTCTTACAAGATACCAGTACTATTGTAAGAAACCCTAATATAGCTAGCTTCATCACTTTATTTATTATCGATTAAAGGTATTATATTTCTAGAAGCTCTTTGTTGTAAATTTGCGAAAAATTTATTGAAAAAGTACATTTTTATAAGTGGCATATCGACAGGTATCGGATTCGTTCTTGCCAAGGCTCTTTCAACTGAATTTACCATTATTGGAACTTTGAGGGCAAAGCCTGATAAACAGAGTTTTATATCTGAAATTCTCGATCTAATACCGATTTATATGGATCTAAATAACGGAGAATCTATCACTCATTCGCTTCAAGAATTTCTAAGTGAAAATCCCGAAATCAAACTTTTTGCCCTGATTAATAATGCTGGAATCGCAGTGCCAGGCCCCATCATAGAACTTCCAATTGCTGATCTTGAAAGACAGATGCGGGTAAATCTAACTAGCCAGATTCAGATAATCCAACTTCTATTCCCCAGACTACAACAAGGTGAGAGCAGAATTATTAATATTAGCTCCGTATCCGGCTTGTTTGCTTCACCATTCTTAGGTGCCTATGCTGCTTCAAAATTTGCGCTGGAAGGTATTACAGATGCCCTTCGCAGAGAATTAATGCTTTTAGGGATAAAAGTTATATTAATAGAACCGGGTCCTTTAAAAACTCTGATCTGGTCCAAAAATCTTGGGGTTACAGATCAGTTCCCAAATAGCATTTTCAAAAAATATCTTGGAAAAGCGAATGATATTATTCTAGCTACTGAATCTTCAGCTCTTCCTGTTGAAAAAATTATAGCCCCAATTCTTCATGCTCTTAAACATACTAAGCCTAAAAATCGTTACTTAATCCATCGTCATCCATTATTAATCAGAATACTTACAAAATTCATTCCTTCACAGTGGGTTGACAAACTTGTTGTAAAAAATCTAAACTCACAAAAGAAAAAATTCAGACCTATATGATTCGTTCAATTCTTTATATTGCATTTATAGCAATACTATTTCCACTTTCGATTCGATCGCAGGGGAACTCTTTCACTTACAAGGACAGTTTACGCGGCGCTATGAGAAAAGAAAGAGAATTCGATGTAACACACTATGATCTTCACGTAAAAATTAATCCTGATAAAAAATTCATTGAAGGTTATAATACTATAAGCTATGTAGGAAAAACAGATTGTAACGAATTGCAGGTTGATCTTTTTGAAAACATGAAAATTCTAAGCATTAAAGCTGGTTCAACAAACTTAAAGTACAGAAGAATTTTTGATGCAATATTTATTGATTACCCAATACGTTTGGACAAAAAAGATAAAATCACAATTGAATTTGAAGGCAACCCAATAGTAGCAAAAAATGCTCCATGGGATGGTGGGTTTGTTTTTTCAAAAGATCAAAATGGAGATCACTGGATTGGTGTTGCTTGCGAAGGAACAGGAGCTAGTTTATGGTGGCCAAATAAGGATCACTTGTCAGAAGAACCACAAAATATGGACATTTATGTTACAGCCCCTAAAGGTTACATGGCAATATCCAATGGCAAATTAATTGATGAACAAAAATCCGGAAAGAATAATACTACATATCACTGGCATGTCAGTTATCCAATAAACAATTACAATGTAACTGTCTATATTGGAAAATACACTCACTTCACAGAAGAAATGAAAACGCTGTCAAATGAAAAATTGATGCTCAATTATTATGTTCTTCAATACAATCTGGATAAAGCGAAAACACATTTCGAACAAACTAAAAAGATGCTTGAATCTTTTGACAATTATTGTGGAACTTACCCTTTTATCAATGATGGCTATTCCTTGGTAGAGGCGCCTTATTTAGGAATGGAACATCAATCAGCGATTGCATACGGGAATGAATTTCTGAGAGGATATAAAGGAGAAAGAATACCCGATCATTTACATTTTGATTTTATTATACTTCATGAAAGCGGACATGAATATTGGGGCAACTCTGTTTCTTGTACAGACCATTCAGAAATGTGGATACACGAAGGGTTCACCACATATATGGAAAGTCTATACGTCGAATACATGTATGGCAAAGAGGAAGGATTAAAATATCTCGAATATCAAAAACCTTTTATTAAAAACAATGCCCCATTACTGGGACCCAAAGATGTAAACTTTGATGGTAATTCATCAGACATATATTACAAAGGAGCATGGATTCTTCAGACACTCAGAAAAAGTTTATCAAATGACACTTTGTTTTTTAAAATTTTCAAAGGATTCTACGATAAGCATAAATATGGATTTGCTACGACAATGGATTTCGTGGATTATGTAAATTTGAGTTCTGGTTTTGATTATAGTGCATTTTTCAGACAGTATCTAAAGCATAAGCCTCTGCCTAAATTAATATATAAAATT
Source organism: Saprospiraceae bacterium (assembly GCA_013140975.1). Classification (GTDB taxonomy): domain Bacteria; phylum Bacteroidota; class Bacteroidia; order Chitinophagales; family Saprospiraceae; genus Vicinibacter. The sequence continues at coordinate 5,068 of JABFRV010000120.1, read as the reverse complement.
GGACATCGAGATAATTACACAAGTATTCTTTATAAATGGGATTGCCTGGAAAGTCAATTTACTTTCCCTGTTGAATTTGAATTAGACGGAAAGAAAATAAGACTTGAACCGGGATTTGATTGGAAAAATATTGAATTTAACCGAAATTTCAAAAATGTCAAACCCATTACAAGAGGCTTATTAATAAATGTCGAAGAACAAAAAATGTAAACTATATAATATCGCATACTAAAATGTTTGAAATAATATTAGATCTTGATGCCGACCAACAAGAAATTTGGATCGGCAAGCTTTATGAGATGGGTATTGAAAATTTTATTGAAGAAGAGACATTCTTAAAGATTTATTCAGAAGAATCCGAATGGGTAAACAACCTGGAAAATATAATTACAGAAGAGTTAAAAAACTCTAATATAAATTATACGATTTACAAATTGGATAACAAAGACTGGAATAAAGAATGGGAATCCAATTTTGAACCTATTCTTTTGGAACCCCACTTATATATTCATGCATCTTTTCATCCCTTGAATACCCAGGTAGAACACAGAATACTAATATCTCCCAAAATGGCTTTTGGTACCGGGCACCACTCCACTACCTACATGATATTAAAATGGATGACGACTCAGAATTTTAAAAATAAATCAGTATTAGACTTTGGATGCGGAACCGGAATCTTGGGCATTTATGCTTCTCTTAAAGGATGCTCTGAGCTAATCATGATCGACAATGATCCGCTTTCAATAGAAAATTCTCACGAACATTGTAAATTAAATAATATTGCTAATGCTGAAATTCTTTTAGGCACACATGATGTAATTCCAGATAAAAAATTTGATGTCATTTTTGCAAATATTACCAGAAATGTATTGGAGAATACACTTCCTTATTTACAAAGTAAATTGATTCTACAAGGAATAATTGTTATCAGTGGATTTCTTAAAGAAGATGAGTCTTTTATGAACAGTCCCATGGCTTCAAATAAGCTTACAATTAAAGAAACATTTCAGAATCTTGATTGGATGGCTATGGTACTAGAAAATTAATTAGCTCATCCGCAACGCTCCATCGAAATTTCTTAACGCTTCATAAACCAGGTCAGTGGGAAGACCCATAATATTTGAGTACGTTCCTTCAATTGCAGAAATCTTACAGAGTCCTATCCATTCCTGAACAGCATAAGATCCAGCTTTATCATAGGGTTTGTATTTCTCTATATACCATCTAATTTCTTCATCATTTAAATCTCTCATGTAAACATGTGAAACTCCGGTGAAACTTATGGTTTTAACTTTATCAAAAATACACACTCCCGTATATACGGTATGTTTTTTCCCTGAAAGAAATGCCAGCATTCGATATGCCTCTTGAAAATCTGATGGTTTGTTAAATATTTTATCTTGCAGAACTACTACAGAATCCGCTGTTATTATTATCTCATTATTTTGTAACAATGATTTAGCATACTCGGCCTTTCTTATTGCAAGAAATTCAGCGACTTCATGAAGTGGCATCGAAGCATCAAATGTCTCATCGACATCCAAAGAAACTGCTGAAATTCCAAATCCTGCTTCTTCCAGCAATTGTTTTCTTCTTGGCGAACCAGATGCCAATATTATTTTTCGAACATTTAAAATACTCATGCAAAAATGAAATAAATCAAACCTATTAGCATATAAACTTTACACAACATACTCATTTTTGCAAAGTTAATTTCTTTAGAGAATAACAGGTAAAGAAATACCAGTAAAGGAATTATAATGCAAATAATAAATAATGATTGAACCCAATTTCCAAAAATATTAAAAAGCAAGTAAACAGAGCCGAGCAAGGTTAATACTACAATCGACTTCACAATTACAAGGCTAACCCGGGTTCCGTATTTTACGCATCCGGTCTGACAACCTATCAATTCATCTCCCCTTACATCTTCTATGTCTTTGATAATTTCTCGCATCAGATTTACAACAAAAGCGAATCCTGCCAAAAGGCAAATTCTATCCCACACCTTTTCATACTCAGCAGAAAAAAAAGTTCCGTCCAAATTGTAAGAAAAAAAATATGGCATAATCATTACAACCAACGAGATAAATAATGAAACCAGAACATTCCCCCAATACCCTTTACATTGTAAATATTGAGAATAAATCCAGAATAAATAAACACACAGCGGATAAATTAGAAATGAGTAATAAAATTCATATTTTATACTTAAATACAATGCAATAATCCCACCACTACATATAAGAATATAATAGAATTTTATTGCAGGACTTAGTCCTATATAATTTAGAATATAACATTTCTCAAAGGGCCGATTCACAAAATCCGCCTTTATATCCACTAGATCATTTATTACATTTCCTCCGGCAGCAATAATCAGTGTACAAATAATGAATAGTGCTACATCATAACCAGCGATGTCACCACCAATTGAATTAATCTTAAATAAAAAAAAATAAATGAGGGTTTGGGTAATTCCAATGATGAGTAAATTCTTCCATCGAATTAACTGCAACCATGGATTCATCAATTACCACTTATTTTGAGATTGCAAAATGTGTTCTATTATCTGTCTGATACAACCTTTACCTCCTTCTTGTTCTGTAACATAATCTGCAACTTCCAATACTTCAGGTACAGCATCTTTAGGACATACAGCTAAACCTGCTTCCTTTAGGCATTCAAGATCCGGTATGTCATCCCCCATGTACATAATGTTATTCTTATCTATTTTCCAACTTTCCAGTATTTTATTAAAAACACTGATTTTATCTTCGATTCCTAAAAATATTTCCTGAATGCCGAGAATTTTCATTCGATGAATTATACCAATAGATTTACCGCCTGAAATAACTCCCACTTTAATTCCCGCTGAAATTGCTCTTTTTATCGCATAACCATCTCTAACATTCATAATTCGTAGAAATTCACCTTGATCATTTACCAATATTGAATTATCAGTGAAGACTCCATCTATATCTAAAATGATGCCTTTAACATTATCTAATTTATCAAATACATTCATATTTAGGAATTATTATCTCGCCATTCATAAACCCATTTCGCTTGAATCTGCTCAAGGTGTCCCTCATTACAATCCTCTCTTTTTCCTTCAAAGTTTGGAATCTCCAGAACCCATTCTATAAGCTCTGTAAATCGTATTCTATAAATTTTGCCTTCGTTGAATTCTTCTCCAAATCTTTCATACAATTTCATTGCAATATCTTCATGATCACTCCAATGAATAGGTAAATTTTCTATTTCCTTAAATGACATATCTTTTTGTTGGTAAATGTTTATGAAAAATTTGTGAAGTAAATTATTTGTCTAATAAAAATTTCATTTCCTAATCTTGAACCTACTTTGGATGTGGATTAATCTTGATTCTAATTCTCTTTACAATTTATAATCCATAATTCATACCTTGGTATTTACTATTTATTATTTTATATTTACTATTAATCTAGTGTTCATGTCCAATAATCCGTTTTTGGTCAGGAATTTCAACTTCAATTTCTACATTTTCACTTAAGATAATGCACTGACATGCGAGTCTTGATTCTAATCTCGGATTAACCGCCCGGTCAATAAAATCTTCTTCTTTATCAGAAATTTCTTCAATACATTTTTCGCCTTTTTGCAAATAAATATGACAGGTCGAACAAGCGCAAACGCCGCCACAATTATGGTTAAGGTGAACGTCACAAAGTTCAGTTAACTCTAGAATACTAATGTCTGTTCCTTGAAAATTATATTCAATTGGTGAAATATCCTTATCCTCAAAACTAAATTTTATCTTACTCATGTATTGTAACGACTAAAACACTGAATCGTGAAAGTGGTTCATTTCAGTTTTTTCACTGAATCATTTAGAATTACATACTCTTAATGATCTCATCGCCAAATTCAGAGCATTTTAAAAGCGTTGCTCCTTCCATCAGACGGTGAAAATCATATGTAACTCTCTTATTGGAAATTGCTTTCTCAAGACCGGAAAGAATAAGCTTTGAAGCTTCATTCCATCCCATATAGTCCAACATCATAACTGCAGATAGAATTACTGAACTTGGATTAACCTTGTCTTGATTGGCATATTTCGGTGCAGTACCGTGTGTCGCTTCAAAAATTGCATGGCCGGTGACATAATTAATATTCGCACCGGGTGCGATACCAATTCCTCCTACCTGAGCTGCTAACGCGTCAGACACATAATCACCATTAAGATTTAATGTAGCTATTACATCGTACTCTTCAGGTCGTAAAAGAATTTGTTGAAGAAACGCATCTGCAATAACGTCCTTAATAATAATTCCGTTAGGCAGCTTTACCCAAGGGCCACCATCAAGTAATTCTCCATTAAACTCTTTTCTTGCTAACTCATAACCCCATTCCATAAATCCACCTTCAGTGAATTTCATGATGTTTCCTTTATGTACAAGAGTTACACTTTTCTGGTTATTCGCAATTGCAAACTCTATTGCAGCTCTTACTATTCTTTCTGTCCCTTCTTTAGAAACAGGCTTAATACCAAAACCAGATGTATCTGGAAATCTAACTTTCTTGAAGCGATCCGGAAAATTCGCTTTCATTAAGTCGGTAAATTTCCTTGTGTCTTCCGTTCCGGCTTCAAACTCTATTCCGGCATATATATCTTCTGTGTTTTCTCTAAAAATACACATTTCCACCTTGTTCGGTTCTTTAACAGGTGAAGGCACTCCTTCAAACCATCTTACAGGTCTTACACAGGCATATAAATCTAATTGTTGTCTTAATGCTACGTTTAAGGATCTAATTCCTCCTCCAACCGGTGTTGTCAAAGGTCCTTTTATAGCTACCAAATGGTCCTTAATTATTTCTAATGTTTCGTTCGGCAACCAATTTCCCGTTTCTTTAAATGCTTTCTCCCCGGCTAAAACCTCCTTCCATTCAATTTTTCTTTTTCCTGCATATGCTTTTTCAACCGCTGCATCTATAACTCTTACAGAAGATCTCCAGATATCACCTCCTGTTCCATCTCCCTCTATAAATGGAAGAATACAAAAATCAGGTACAGTTAATTTTC
>JABFRV010000045.1 GCA_013140975.1 Saprospiraceae bacterium | reverse complement strand
TATCTATATATGTAAAATTCGGATATTAAAAATTTGATATTTATAATAATTTGCCTATTTTTGTCTTATCAAACAAAATTCGGGCTTTAAATAGCCCACAAAAGTAGGATAAAATAGAATAGTGGAGATTTGAGGTTTGAGAAATATGTATATAATCCCCATACCCTTCAATTTGAGAAGGTCCAACTGACGAATAAATCGATTATTCTTCGTATTTTAGGATTTATATCCGCTGTCGTCGTGAGTTCCATTCTTCTTTATTCCTTAACCTCTGAGTACTTCCCAAGCCCTCGTGAAAAGTCCCTATTAAAAGAAATTAATCAGCTGGAATACCAGTTTTCTACTTTACAAAGCAAAATTGAGCGTGCTGATAAGGTCGTGCAAAACCTCCAAAACAGAGACGCAAAAGTCCATCGTGTGCTTTTAGGAATGGACCCTATCGACCCAAGTATATGGAAATCAGGAATCGGAGGCCATGATCCAAATGCTCCTAATAAATTCTTTTCTAGTGGAGGGACTACCTTATCTGAAACGAAGGGCCATCTGGATCAACTTGAAAAACAGGTTTACTTTTTGTCTAAATCAATGGATGAGATCGAAAAAGAAACCAAAACAAAAGAAAAAATGCTTGCTTCCATTCCGTCTATAAAGCCAGTTCGATTAGATCATCTTTCTAAATCTGTACAACAATTATCTGGCTTCGGAATTCGTTTACATCCGGTACATAAGATTAATAAGATGCATTCAGGAATTGATTTTACAGCTCCTATCGGAACAGCAATTCAAGCGACAGGGGATGGTACAATTGAAAAAATTGAAAACAAAGCTTCCGGTTACGGTAAATCAGTTCTCATTAATCATGGTTTTGGCTATAAGAGCTTGTATGCTCATATGCATATTATAAAAGTTAGGGTCGGTGAAAAAATTAAAAAAGGTGAGCCAATTGGCACCATAGGTAATTCAGGATTATCCACTGGACCACATTGTCATTATGAAGTTTGGTTTCATGGCAAACCGATTAACCCTATACACTATTGCATGGATGGCTTAAGCCCTAAAGAGTATCAGGAACTTGTTCACCAGGCTGCTATAAGCAATCAATCTTTTGATTAAATTCGATTTTAACTTCTTTCAGTATTGAAAAATTTATTTAGAATTTTTTGTTGCATAATTTTACTTTTTGGATTGACTACCAAAAATATTGAAAGCAGCAATAGCTCCTATCATTCAACAATTCATATTTCAAGTGAAACTGAAAATATTTTTAACAAATTAAATTTACAATCGATAATACCCTTTGAAGCGTTTCAAAAATCTGTTGATGCAATCAACAATTACAATATCACTAAATCAATCGTTGCAATCTGTGATTTTACAAAACCGTCTTCTGAAAAAAGATTCACAGTCATTGATTTAAAGAATGAAGAAGTAATTCAACATACGTATGTAGCGCATGGCAAAAATTCCGGGATGTTAATGGCAACGCAATTTTCCAATCAACCGGAATCATTACAAAGCAGTAAAGGATTTTTTAGGATTTCAGAACAAATCATAAGCCCCAAACATGGCATTGCACTCATGCTAGATGGGCTTGAAAAAGGAATTAATGACAAAGCCAGAATGAGGCAGATAATAATGCATGGTGCCGATTACGTGAGTAATGAATTTATTCAAACGCATGGAAGACTTGGCAGAAGTTTTGGATGTCCTGCCCTTCCTAAAAAAGAAATGAAATATCTTTCATCCTTGCTACGTAACGGAGCTTTACTATACATCCACACCAAATCATAGTTTCTTGATACTACATTACAAAAAACCGCTAGCGCTCCTAACGGTAATTCTAATTTATGTTTCACTCCTATCCTGCGAAAAAATTAAGAAAAGATTTGTCAGTCAAGATGATTCTGTTTACGCATTTCAGGAATATAATACACAGCTTTTTGACAGCTCTCGACTGTACCAATTTTTAGACAATTTATGTACTGAGGATTTGCATTGCGAGGAAATTTTTTCTTTCTATAGAAGACGAAATTTTCATTATGCTTGGATTGACAATGGGAAGTTAGGAATTAGCGCAAACACATTTATAACCAGGATTCAGGATTATCGATTACAATTTAAAGACACCAGTTTGATTGATAATGCATTTTTCCAAATTTTAGATACAGCCAGTAAGGATTCATGCTTTTTGGATTCCAATGCAGATATTCAAAGAAAAATAGAGTTTCAACTAACAGCTATTTTTTTCAAATACGCGACAAAAGAATATTATGGAATTGAAAAAAATTTAAAAGATCTTGAATGGTACATTCCCAGAAAAAAGAAAGATTTTCAACATCTACTGGACACATTAGTCAATGCACCTAAATCCTATGAAATTTACGAACCCTTAAATCAATATTACAAAGGTCTTAAATCAACTTTAAAGAAATACAGAGATCTGGAATTAAATAAGGATTATAAAGTTCTAACTATTTCATCAGAGAACGAGAAAACGGAAATTCAACCGAAATTGATAATTCAATTGAAAAAAAATTTGTATTTACTGGGTGATTTACCATCTCAAGATTCAATTGCCGAAATGGATTCTACTTTAATTGCATCTATACAAAAATTTCAATCGAGGTTTAACATTGAACCATCCGGTATAATTGATCAACAAACTTTGACAGAATTAAATATACCCATTAAAGAGAGAATAAAACAGATTCTTATTAATCTCGAAAGGTTGCGCTGGTTCCCTGATTCAGTTCCATCGAATTACTTAATCGTGAATATTCCGGAATATAAATTACATGTTATTGAAAACGATAGTTTTAAATGGTCAATGAATGTCGTTGTTGGAAAAGAGGCCAATGCAACCAATATTTTTATGGGAACCATTTCTCATGTTGCCTTTAGTCCATACTGGAATATTCCAACCAGCATTATCAGGAATGAGATACTTCCAAAAGTTAAATCAAATCCATCGTATCTCGATAGAAACAATATGGAAATAGTTAGCAACGGAAAAGTCCTATCTTCATCAAGTATTAATTGGAGCAAATATTCATTGGGAGTTCCTTTTACAATAAGACAAAAACCAGGAACCGGAAATGCATTAGGTGGAATAAAATTTTTATTTCCAAACTCATTTAGCATTTACCTGCATGACACACCCTCTAAATCCTTGTTTAAAGAAAACGAAAGAGCCTTTAGTCATGGATGTATTCGACTTGGCGAACCCGCTAAGCTTGCTAAATATGTTTTTAGATCTGATACAAGTTATTCCATTCAACGCATAAAGACTCTCATGTCTCAAAAATCTGAAACGATTACTCGATTATCAAATCCCATACCGGTTTTTATAACGTATTTAACTTGCTGGGTCAATCATAAAGGAGAATTAAACTTCAGAAAAGATCTCTATGGTCATGACAAGAAACTTTATGATGAAGTTTTTGCTAAAATTTGAAAATTCGATACTATGCAAATTTGCAAATTACTTTAGATATTGATTGTAATAAGCAAGTTAACGAATTCGTGTAAACTGCCAATCTGCAATTACATCGATAAAATCTAAGACATTACCGGAATTTGCTTCTTAATAAGCTTTTGAATATCTCTTAAATACGTTTTCTCTACAGTATCACAAAACGAAATTGCTACACCGCTCTGCCCTGCTCTGCCTGTTCTACCAATTCGGTGAACGTACGTTTCAGGTATATTCGGCAATTCAAAATTTATAACACAAGATAATTCATCAATATCAATTCCTCTTGCAGCAATGTCTGTAGCAACGAGTACTTTCAGTTTGCCGGATTTAAAATCTCCCAAAGCTTTTTGTCTTGCAATCTGAGACTTATTACCATGAATTGCAGCTGACTTCAGACCTTCTCTATTTAGAATCCGGGATACCTTATCTGCTCCATGCTTTGTTCTCGTAAAAACCAAAGCTGTTCCCTGAACTGAATCTTTCAATATCTGAACCAACAGTTTATTCTTTTCAGTTTTTTCAACATGATAAATAGATTGCTTGATAATATCTACAGTTGAAGACACCGGAGTTACTTCAATTTTTTGTGGATTGATTAATAATTCCTTTGAAAGATGATGTATTTCCGGAGGCATTGTTGCTGAGAAAAAAAGCGTTTGTCTTTTTTTAGGAAGTTTGGAAATAATCTTTCGCACATCCCTAATAAATCCCATGTCCAACATTCTATCTGCTTCATCAAGCACGAATTGTTGTAAGGAATGTAATTTGACATGACCTTGATTCATAAGATCCAACAATCTTCCAGGAGTTGCAATAAGAATATCTACGCCTCTTCCCAATCGAAGTATTTGTCTACCTGACGGGACACCACCAAAAATAACAGTATGCGTTATTGTCAAATGTTTTCCATAGTCCGCAAAACTTTCTCCGATCTGAATAGCGAGTTCTCGTGTTGGTGTAAGTATTAAGGTTTTAATATCCTTTGAATTCGCAGAACCACTTTCGTGTAATAATTGAATAATTGGAATTGCAAATGCTGCAGTCTTACCTGTTCCAGTTTGTGCAACTCCTAATATATCTCTTTGTTTGAGAATTTCCGGTATTGCTTTTTCCTGAATGGGTGTAGGGTTGGTATATCCCTGTTCTTCTAATGATTTTAGAATGGGCTCAATTAAGCCTAATTTGTTAAATGACATATTTTAATTTGTGAAGAGCTTCGGGTGTGAAAAAATTTATAAATAAGTGGGTGAACGATAAATGCAAGTTAATCCCGATAACTCTATAATTGATAATAAGGGCAAAGATAAGAAAATGGTTCCTCAATTGTTAATTTTTATTTGTTAATATCAAAGAATTAACACTAGGTATTCGAAATTAACATTAATTCACTGTAAGTCTTCATACATATAAAATGAACCATATATAGCCTTTTACTATAGACCAAAGCGATAATTATCTAAATTCTATATCCCTGACCTGTTGATCCTTTAATCTTGAATTAAGTTGAGTGAGAATCAATGGCTTGTTCAACATCAATTCCTTTCGAAGACTGGATGAGCTCAGATGGACAGTCATAATTTCATTGTAATAAACAACTTTTTCAGTGTATTGGCCGGCAAGTGCACCGAATAATTCATGCCATAAAGCTTCTAACTTTTTAGCACTTAATCGTGTCTTAAATTTTTTTTGTTCGACAAATTCTTTAAGAACATCTTTAAGAGTCTGATCATTACTTTTTCTCATACACAGATAGATGATTGTTCTTCAATAAATGTAAGGTACAAGGAATTTTCAATTCTTGAGATATTTTTTTAGCACGATCCATATTCGTGTCCGTTACAAAGCATTGACGTATGCCTGATTGTTCAATGATTTGCAATAATTGGCTTACTCTTTCTTCATCCAACTTGGCAAAAAGATCATCTAACAATAACACAGGTTGACTCTTTAAATATTCTTCGAGGAATTTCATTTGCGCGAGCCGAAGAGCTATAACGAACGTCTTTATCTGGCCTTGGGATCCAAACGATTGCAACGATTGATTATTAAATAGACATTCCAGTCTATCTCGGTGTATTCCTGTACGGGTTCTACCAGATTTATAATCCGTTGCTCTTTCATTTCTCCATATACTTATCAATTCATCTGTTGAAGCATTTGAACTATATACGATTTGACAACTTTGCAGACCCTTACTTATTTCAAGAGAATATTTTTGCAGCAGTGGATTTATGGTTTGTATAAATTGATTACGGACATTACATATATAATTTGCTGAATTTGCCATATCAGATTCATATACATCTAATAATTTACTTGTGGCTGCATCAGAAATGTTATATGACTTTAACAATGCAGTTCGTTGCTTTAATTGTTGATTAAATTTATTTAAATGAGCAAAATATTCCTTATCAATTTGAATAAGGGTGTAGTTTAAAAATTTTCTTCTTTCTTCTGTGTGCGAAACGAATGTGTAAACTTCATCAGGAATAATCATGATTACTGGAATCTTTCCGAGATGTTCAGAAGCTTTATTATAGTCTTTTTGATCCCAACGAATTTCTCTTCCGGATTCTCTTGTGCATTTAACTACGACTTCATGTGATTCATTTTCAGAATCAATCCAATGAGATTCCAGTCTAAAGAAATCCTTTTCATGCTGAATACATAATTTTTCAGAATGATGGAAATAACTTTTTGTCATACAACAAAAATGAATTGCATCCAGAATGTTTGTTTTTCCTAAACCATTTTCCCCAATAATAAAATTCATTCCCACTTCAGGAAAGTATTGAAGAGAGTCTGAGTTTTTAAACTGATGAAAATGAATATCCTTGAGAATCATCCTTAAATGAGTTTGCGAAGTTAGCCCGAATCCTTTATTTTTGCATAAAATTTAGCACATGCCGGAAGTTATCAATAAGCCTAAAACGCTTAAAAAGCCTGTAAGCAAATCGAAAGAATACGACAAGAAAACTTGGTTGCTTTGGTTTGAGACTATGTACAGAATCCGGAAATTTGAAGAACGCACCTTAATGATGTATTCCCAACAAAAAATCAGGGGATTTTGCCACGTTTATATAGGACAAGAAGCGATTGCAGCCGGACTGGTTAGTGCTATTCGAAAAGAAGATGCACTTGTCACAGCATACCGTCAGCATGGAATCGCCTTAAGTAGAGGTCTAAGCAGCAAGTCATGTATGGCCGAATTATTTGGGAAAGAAACAGGATGTGTTAAAGGTAAGGGTGGATCAATGCACTTTTTCTCCGCAGAGCACAGATTTTTTGGTGGGAACGGTATTGTTGGAGCTCAAATTCCTATCGGAACAGGAATCGCCTTAGCAGAACAATACAAAGGAACAGATTTACTCTGCGTTACAATGTTTGGAGATGGCGCAGCAAGACAAGGCGCATTATATGAGTCTTTCAACATGGCAATGACCTGGAAGCTTCCTGTAATCTACATTGTTGAGAATAATTGGTATGCAATGGGGACGAGCATAGAACGCACCAGCAATGTTCATGAATTATATAAGATTGGAGCTGCATTTGACATGCCTTCTAAGCCTGTAAATGCTATGGAGCCTGAGGCAGTTCATGAAGCCTTGGCTGAAGCAGCTGCCCATTGTCGTTCTGGCAAAGGCCCATTTTTTCTGGAAATGAATACCTATCGATATAGAGGACATTCAGTTTCAGATCCCGGAACATACAGAAGCAAGGATGAACTTGAGTACTATAAAACCTTAGACCCGGTTATTATTACTGAGGAAAAAATTATTGCAAATAAAATTGCAACCCCTACGGAAATTGAAAAAATCAAAGAACTGATACATCTGGAAATGGATGAAGCTGTCCAATTTGCCGAAAATTCCTCGTATCCGGCTCCTGAGGCCTTGTATGATGATAACTACATCCAAAGCGACTATCCTTTCATAAAAGACTAGTCGTCTTTTAGGTGCTCAGCTGACCGTGCTTTTTATTTCGGTCTAAAAATGCTATTCTTTTTCAATAATTGAGTATATTTTACTAATTTTGCGACTCTTTTCGAAAAAATTCCTTCTAAAATGACAAAAGGATATAGATCCAGATTTCAAGGCAAAGTGGGCACTCAGACCAATTCAAAGGATGATACCCTTATAGATATTGGTCAGGTTAAAAAACAGACTGAAAATTTTATTGACAGAAATAAGCAGAAACTATTCATAGTTTTAGGCTCATTGTTAGCTTTAATTGGTGGTTATCTTGCCTATAAATACCTATACCAGGAACCTCAAGACAAAGAAGCTGCGGAACAGATGTATCAAGCAGAATTTCTGTTTAGTAGGGATTCCTTTGAATTGGCACTCAATAACCCGGGTGGTGGTTTTGCCGGATTTAAAGAAATAGCTGAAAATTATAGCGGCACTAAAACCGGAAACATGGCGAGGTACTATGCTGGTCTATGTCACATTCAAATGGGTCAATATGAGGAAGCGAAATCATACATTGAAGACTTTGAACCTAATGGAAATCTTTTACCGATATTGAAATACAGTAGCCTTGGTGATATAAATGCCAATCTCAATGATTTCAAAGCTGCTATCGGGTATTATGAAAAAGCTTCTACGATTGTTGAGAATGATTTCTTAACTCCGATGGTTCTGAAAAAATTGGGCGTTCTTAAAGAATCTCAAGGAGATAAAGAAGGTGCTGTTAAAGCATTCGAAAAAATCAGAGATCGTTTTCCTGGTTCTCCGGATGCAAATGGCATAGACAGATTCTTAATTCGCTTACAACAACAATAAATAAGGATTTATGGCAGGCAAACTACCTTCTGCCAGAAATAAGTCTATCTCTATTTCTTTATCTTCAAAAGAAAAAATCGGAATTGTTGTTTCCGATTGGAATGATGAAATCACTTCATCACTTGTATCTGCTGCAAGGAAAGTATTAGAACTAAGTAATCTTCAAAAAAATCTAATCATTGTTCACGTTCCCGGTGCATTCGAGCTCCCCTTTGCTGCATCTTTACTCTGTAAGAAAAAAAATATCAAAGGCGTTATTTGTTTAGGCTGTGTAATTAAAGGTCAAACAAAACATGATGATTATATCAATAACACAATTGCCAATGCATTTTCTCAATTGGCTATAGATTACTCTAAACCTGTGATCTTTGGTGTTCTCACTACCAACAATATCAAACAGGCGCGTGAAAGATCCGGAGGGAAACTAGGCAATAAAGGTGAAGAAACCGCTATCGCTCTTTTGAAAATGTTGCAAATTCAGGAATTGATTTCGAACATATGATTCATTCAATCCACATAATTGATACAGGATTATTTAAATTAGATGGAGGCGCAATGTTTGGCGTTGTTCCTAAAAGCATGTGGAATAAACTCAATCCTTCTGATGATAACAATATGTGCACCTGGGCATTAAGATGCGTGCTCCTTAAATGTAGTGATCGAAATATTCTTATTGATTGTGGCATGGGGACAAAGCAAGCCGAAAAATTCAGATCCCATTTTTATCCACACGGTGAAGGAGAATTATACAATAGTTTAGCTAAGTACAATGTCACACCTGAAGATATTACTGACGTTATTCTTACTCATCTGCACTTCGATCATTGTGGAGGCGCTGTACAATATAATAACAAAGGAGAATTAGCACCTAGCTTTCCGAATGCAAAATATTGGAGCAATAAAACACATTGGAACTGGGCATTGAAGCCTAATGAAAGAGAAAGAAATTCATTTCTTCATGAGAATTTCGTCCCACTTGAACAACAAGGACTGATACACTTTATTGAAGAATCAGAAAGCGCTATTGAATTATTTGAAGGAATAAAAGTTCACTATTGTTCCGGCCATACTAAAAACCTAATGACAATTGAGTTTGATTTTATGGGCCAAAACTATTTCTACCCTACTGATCTCATTCCTTCATCTCATCACATTGGTGTACCATATATAATGGCTTATGATATACAACCCCTACTTACACTCAAGGAAAAAGAATTCCATTTGAATCGCTGTGTTGAAAAAAATTCAATTCTAATCTTCGAACATGATCCTCTTGTCGAAGCTTGCACTGTAGTAAGAAATGATAAAGGAAGGATCGTTAAGGAACGTAGTGTTTCAATTGAAAATTGAAAATTGAAAATTCAATAAAGTAAGATAAAATTTAGAAATACGATTTCAATCAGAAATTAAATTTTAATTAAGATTGTCCGCCAAAAAATTTTTTACGAATTGATTCTCTATAGTTTATAGTTTGAAGTCCCATGCTTTAGCACGGGATGTAAACGAAATGCTAAATAGGGCTTTAGCCCTGAATAGATTTGTAGTTTATATCACCAAGCCACATGCTTTAGCATGTGGTGTAAACGAAATGCCATATAGGGCTTTAGCCCTGAAAGGAAAGAATCAGTTAGCAGATAATAATTATAATTTACCAAATTAACAAACTGAAAATTCAATAAAATGAAATTTCTAAAATTATTCCTCTACGTAAAAACCAATTTTCAATCTTCAATTTTCAATACTCAATTAAACTTTACGTTTTTCTTTCCTTCTTCTTCGCTGCAGGAAATAAAACATTATTAAGAATTAATCTGTAGCCCGGTGAATTGGGGTGAAGACTAAGATCGGTAGGAGGATCGCCAACATGATGTTGATAATCTTCCGGATCATGACCAGCATAAAATGTCCAGGTTCCATAACCCAAAGTGCCATGAATGTAACGCACCTCATCAGCAGCTTTGTTATCTCCTAATATAAGCACATCAGATTTAACAAATTCTTTTTTAAATGCTGTTGTCTGGCCCATAAATCCTTTTACAGTTCGTGTGTGATTCTGCGTCAACATCGTTGGAACAGGATCCCATTTTGCAGAAAAATCAAACAGACTAAAATAATCTTGCTCTGCCGGCACCTTTCTTCCTATGTTATGATCAATGGAAGAAAACTCATATGTAATTGGATCTTTTATTAACGTAAAATTCCGAAATGCAATTGTATTATTAAAATTGAGCTTGTTGTCGCAATTATAATCCATGCCGTCACCATCAAAAACTTTATCACAGATATCTATTCCTTCCGCAGCAAGTGCAATATCGTACGAATCCGTTGCAGAACACATTGTAAACATAAAACCTCCGCCACTAACATAATCTTTAATTTTCTTTACGACTGCAAGTTTGAGTTGAGACACCTTATTAAAGCCCAATTCTTTTGCAAGTCGCTCTTGTCTTTCCTGATTCTCATGATACCAGGCCATTGAGCTGTAGTTGGCATAAAATTTTCCAAATTGACCAGTAAAATCTTCATGATGAAGGTGAAGCCAATCGTATTTAACCAACATACCCCCAACTATTTCTTTATCGTAAATCTTCTCAAAAGGGATCTCTGCATATGTCAAAGCAAGTGTCACCGCATCATCCCAGGGCTGTATTCTTTCACCCTTCTCATTTACTTCAGGTGTATACACCGCAATTTTAGGAGCCTTCTCTAACTTTATTACATCCTGATTAATTTCGGGATTTCCAATCTCAGCACGGATTCTATTGAATTCAGCATCACTTATTACTTCATAACTTACGCCTCTCGTAAGGCATTCTTTTTCAATCAAAGAGACATTAGGAAGGGCAAAACTACCTCCCCGATAGTTCAACAACCAATAAGCATCTACATTCTGTGAAATAACCCAATATGTGATTCCATAAGCCTTTAGGTGGTTTGCCTGTTTTACATCCATGGGCAGCAACAAATAAGAAGCCTGAAGCGTTGATGAACATACCAACCCTATTAATAAAGCAAACAAAATGTTATGGAAGTTATTAAAATAAGAATTGTTTAATCGATGCATACTACTAATCATTAAATAATCAAAGAGCAAATTTATTACACAAAACACTGTCTAACAAAAACTTATCTTTTAAAAATAATTATTATAAATTTTCTTAATTTATCATCTTTGCACCACCTTTAACGTAGAATGGGTCAACTTAGTTTTCAATATCCGACATATTATCTTTTCCTCTGCTTACTTGTAGCAATTGGAGGTGCTCTGTTACTTTATTACAAAAGTAAGAATCTTCAGGATCGCCCTGAATGGCAACGGTTTGTTCTCGCTTTATTAAGGGGGTTAACCCTTTTTCTTTTGGGATTTTTATTGCTTAATCCCATTCTAAAAAGATTTCAAAATGAGCTTAAAAAACCACAGGCATATCTCGTAAATGATGAAAGCGCTTCTATGTATTCTAAGGATTCAAGTTGGCTGAAGTCTTTTCAATCTGAATCCAGTAAAATGACCGATGAAATTTCTGATAAATACGAAGTTAAGGTCATACATTTTGGCGCTCAGGCATCTGACAATAATATTTCCGCTGGACTTTCCAAGCGAACGAATATTGATGATGCATTACAAATTATTTCTGATGAAGCAGACCCACAACTATTAAAATCTGTGATTCTTGTATCTGATGGAATTTATAATTCAGGAAAGAATCCATATTATAATAAACTCACGCAGTCAACCCCAATTCATACATTATTTCATGGAGATAGCACACAAGAGAAAGACATACTAATACAACGTGAATACCATAATGAAATAATCTATTCCGGAGACAAATTCTCTTGTCAATTTGACTTACAAGCCTGGCAAGCTGAAGGTGAAAAAATGCAATTTACTCTTGAAAAACAGGAAGGAAATGCATGGAAAAAAATCAGTGAATCTTCAGATAAAATCGATAAGCCAAACTTTTTTTCTACCAAAGAGGTAATCAACGAATCCGGCAATCCCGGGATATATAAATTTAAAGCAACTTGCAAGCAAATATCAGGTGAACGAAATGTAAGAAACAATACCCGATACTTCTTTATCGAAGTATTGGATGCAAGAAAAAAAATACTATTATACTCGTCAGGCCCTCATCCTGATTTATCGGCAATTAAATCAGCACTTGAATCGAATAAAAATTATGAAATCACTATAAAATTTGCTCCTGAGATTCCTGAAAAGATGGAAACTTTCAATCTTGTAATTTTTCATCAACTTCCCACATCAACACAACCTATAACATCCATATTAGGACGTATTAATCCTTTGAAAACCTCCAGAATTTTTATTACAGGCTCAGCTATTAATTTAAATGAGTTTAATCAATCACAGGATGCAATTCGAATAACCGGTTCCGGCAACACTCCAAATGAAGCACAAGTTCTCGTTAATTCAAATTTTCCTTTATTTACCTTATCTGAAGAAACAACTCAAACAGCAGGAAATTTTCCTCCTGTTAATGCGATATTTGGAAATTACGAACCGGATCCCGTTTCAAACATTTTGTTTTATCAAAAAATAGGAAAAATTGACACGAAATATCCATTGATTCTTTTTACTGACAAGAATGGTATTAAAACTGGAATCATATGTGGTGAAGGAATCTGGAAATGGAGACTTAGTAATTTTGCAAGAAACAATAATTTTAATGCCTTTGATGAATTAATAACGAAAATCACCCAATACTCTTCTATTAAAGAAGATAGACGTAAATTCAAAGCGTCCCCAAATAAAAATATTCTAAGCGAGACAGAAAATTTAATTTTTAACGCCGAACTCTATAATGATAACTATGAAAGAATTAATACTCCGGATGTAACATTAACACTTCAATCGTCAGATTCAAAAAGTTATAACTACACACTTGGAAAAAAAGACAATTATTACGAACAAAATATTGGCACTCTACCTCCCGGAGAATATAGCTTTTCTGCCAAGACCAATTGGAATAATAAAACTCTAAACTCAGAAGGAAAATTCTCTATTCAGGAGGAAGACATTGAACTTAATAACCTTGTTGCAAGACCCGATTTGCTAAGAGGAATATCTGAAAAATCAGGGGGTAAGTTCTATGACAAATCTGAACTCAATCAACTTGCAAGCCTTTTAAACAATGAAGATAAGAACAAACCGATTCTATTCCAATCATTGGACATTCGGCAATTTATCGATTACAAGTGGTTGCTGTTTTTAATCTTACTCTTTCTAACTACCGAGTGGTTTTTAAGAAGATATTGGGGTTCTTATTGATCTCTTTTGGGTTACGGTTTACGGTTTACGGAAAATTAAAAATTTTGCTGACAAGAAAATATTTTGATTGAAAATATTTTAATAGGTTATTAAATTAACTAACTTGTAATCGTAATTTTCAATTAGATCTTAGGAGTACCGAAATCCTGTACCCAGAATTCATTAACTTTGTAGACACCCATTTCTTTATAATCACCCATAATGTTCTTGCAGTGACCGGGACTTGCCATCCATGCTTCAAATACTTCTTGTGTTGACTCATATCCATCAGCAATATTTTCTGAATAAGCCCGCCAAATATATTTTACACGACTTAATCTGGATTTAAGATCTTTTCCATCTTCGCCTTGATGAGTTAAGATATCTTTTTTAGACATATAATTTGCTTGAATCTTAGCTGCTTCTTCGAGTTGAGCACTCCAGGCTATAGGGGGTAACGGAGAAAATTTTTTAGAACCACATTTACAACCTTTGGCTCTTTGTTCATTTACCAATTGTATAATATCATATTGATATTTAAAAACTTTCACCTTCGTCTGTTGAAAGTGGATCGAAGAACTTAAAAGAATAATAACAAAAAGAATATACTTATTCATAAACACTTGGAACGCCAAAGTCCCGAATAATTAATTTTGATTTGGTTAAATTTAAATTAAAAAAAAGAATTCATTGTTTGAGTATATTTTATCGCTGCGTGTTCAATATCCTGCATCGTAGTATCTTGTCCTTTTGGATAAAGAATACCACGAGATACATTGATCAATATGCCTTCATCATCGTTGCGCAATAGCCTGACTGTTTCCTGAAGATCTCCGCCTTGCTCTCCTACTCCTGGTATTAGTAAAAAATGATTTGGAACCGAGTTGCGAATCTTCTTCATATATACAGCTTGCGTAGCTCCTATTACAAACATTGCATTCTCATTTTTTGAAAATTTTTCCAAAACTTTTTCAAAAAAATAAGTTCCATCTTGTGCAATTACTGTTTCAAAATCTTCACTTCCAGGATTAGAAGTCAAACCCAAAATAACAGACCACTTCTCCTGATACTTCAAGAAAGGTTCAATAGAATCATAACCCATATAAGGATGCAAGGTCAAAGCATCTGCATTTAACTTTTTGAAATAATATCCGGCATATTGCTCAGATGTATTTCCAATATCTGCGCGTTTTGCATCGGCAATAATAAATATGTCCTCAGGAATGGATTGAACCAATTTTTCCAATTGATGCCATCCTTCCGGACCATGATTTTCAAAAAAGGCAATATTAATCTTATATGAAACAGCATATTGCTGCGTTGCTCCTACAACATCTAAACAAAAATCTAAAAGAGGCTCTTTCGAATTTGAATAATGAGATGGAATCTTTTTTAGATCCGGATCTAAACCTATACAAAGGAAACTTTTCTTAGTACGAATTCTTTCAGTAAGATATTTTTTATCTTTTACAATCATTGTACAAACTAAGCTTGTTCGACTTTTTTTGTTGGAGCCATTACCATATTTCTCAAAGTTACTTTCTTATCAATTTTCTGCGCAATTTCCTTGTATATTTCTGCATAAAATTCTCCGGCTTGCATTTCAAAAACTTTCCCGGAATCAGCACGTTCTCTAATTTTTTCAACAATTGGAATCTGTCCAAAGAAAGTAGTGTTGGTCAATGAAGCCAATCGCTCACCACCCCCTTCACCAAAGATATAATATTTCTTATCCGGCATGTCCAGAGGTTGAAACCAAGACATATTTTCTACAACACCCAATATTGGGACGGCAATTTGTTCCATAAGAAACATATTGCTGGCTTTTATCGCATCAATTACAGCAACCTGCTGGGGTGTTGTTACGATAACGGCTCCGGTTAAAGGAATAGTCTGAACAAGTGTAAGCTGAACATCACCCGTTCCCGGCGGAAGATCGATAATTAAATAGTCTAATTCGGGCCACATAGCGTCCTGAAAGAACTGTTTGATAATTGCAGCTAATCGAGGACCTCTGAGCACTACGGCTTGTTCTGGCTCAATTATATTGCCAAGAGAAAGGCTTGGCATTCCATGAACATCAATAGGAATGAGTTTATTTTGTGATTGTATCGTCTGAACCTTAGGCCGCTCATTCTGTATCCCTAACATTGTTGGAACTGATGGACCGTACAGATCACAATCCAATAAGCCAACTTTAAATCCAAGGTTCTTTAAAGCAATAGCCAGATTAACGGAAACAGTCGATTTACCGACTCCACCTTTTCCGGAGGCAATTGCTACAAAATTTTTGATTTGGGGCAAAAGAAGATTAGGTGCATCTGCAAAAGCTGATTTATTGATAAAATGTGCGTGTATTTTCTTGTCCGGAAATGCTTTTAAAAGCACATCATGCACATCTGAATATAGCTCTGATTTAAACTCATAATCAGCTGAAGGCAGGTAAATATTAAGATGGAGATTATCAGCTTCGACCTTGAGATCTCGTATCATTTTCAATTGAGTTACAGATTGTCCGGTTTTACTTTCCTTAACCTGGCTTAAAACCTCAATTATCTTTTCAATGATGTCCATCCTTTAAAAATCAGGGTGCAAATCTAAAGCCTCAACTCATATTAAACATAAGAAATGCAAATTTGTTACTTTTGCCACACCATATGAAGGTATTATACTTTGGAAAAGACAGTCTGCCCGAATTCAGAAACGCAGTAATCACTATCGGAGCCTTCGATGGATTCCATAAAGCACATCAGGATCTCATACAGATTGTTTGTTCACAAGCGCAAAGAAATTACGGTCAATCGGTGGTAATTACCTTTGATCCTCATCCTAAATTAATACTGGATCAACATAAAGAGAATCGCCAACTTCTTTCAACAATTGATGAAAAGATTCAGCTTTTGTCTCAAACAAATTTGGATTATCTCGTTATTGTCCCATTTAATTTCGAGTTCTCCCAGCAAATGCCTGAAGAATATGTTGAAAACTTTCTAATTCGGAATTTCAAACCTCAAACGTTGATAATTGGATTTGATCATAGGTTTGGCATTAACAGTACCGGCGACATTCAGTTATTAAAACAATACTCAGACGCCGGAAGATTTCAATTGATTGAATTCAGTAAAAAAGAGGAAAATCACGCTAAGATTTCATCCAGTTCCATTCGAAAAGCAATTCAGGAAAATAATTTCAGCTATGTCACACAACACCTGGGAAGACCTTACTGTTTTCAAGGAAGCGTTGTAAGAGGACGGCAGGTTGGAACTCGAATAGGATATCCAACTGCAAATCTTGAACTTGGAAATATCGATAAACTAATTCCCAATCCCGGAATATACGCCGCACTTGCCAGTTATAACAACACAGATTATGATGCAATGTTATACATAGGCTCCAGACCCACATTAGGAGAAAACCTCAAACAAACAATTGAAATACACTTAATAAATTTTGAAGGATATATTTATGGAGAAAACCTGGAAGTAAAGATTGTTTCATTTATCAGACCCGATCAGAAGTTTGATCATATCAATAATATGGTTGAACAAATTAAAAAAGATCATGTCGAAATAGAATTAACTCTTAGTAAGTTTCATCTCACGTATCCGAATATTAAAAAGAATCCTAGCATTGCAGTTGCTATCTTGAATTATAATGGGGAATCTTTATTGAGAAAATACATTCCGGGTGTCTTTTCACATTTACCTTCCAATACAACACTATATGTAATTGATAATGCTTCAACAGATGACAGCCTTAATTTTCTAAAATACAATTATCCTGAAATAAAGCGCATTGCGTTGCAAACAAATTATGGATTTGCTGAAGGATACAACAAAGGATTGGGTCAGATTAATGCAGATTATTTTCTTCTGTTAAATTCTGATGTCGAAGTCAAATCAGATTTTATAACTCCGTTATTACACAGAATTCAGGCAGATCCATACAATATGGCTGTTCAAGGAAAGATTAAGTCTCTTGACGAACCAGATAAGTATGAATATGCCGGCGCAGCAGGAGGATTGATGGATATCCTTGGATATACTTTTGCCTATGGGAGAATGCTTCAAAATATTGAAACCGATTCAGGTCAATACAACCTTCCGCGTGAAATTTTCTGGTCAAGTGGCGCTTCCATGTTAATCAATGCTGCAATGTTTAAATCAATAGGAGGATTCGATGTTGATTACTTTGCCCATCAGGAAGAAGTCGATTTGTGCTGGAGAATTCAAAGAGCAGGTGGCAAAATCTGGTTTGAACCCAGGTCAGAAGTATATCATCTTGGTGGAGGAACTTTAGAGTATAGCCAACCCAACAAGCTCTTTTTAAATTTCAAGAACAACTTAAGTACTATCTTCAAGAATGTCCCTTATTATTACTTAATTTTCTTATTGCCGGTGAGGTTTATTCTAGATTCTTTAATTGCAATAAAATATTTGCTTTCCGGCAACTTAAAACTTTTTAGTAAAGTTGTAGAAGCATACATGGTCAGCATCCTTTCAACATTTTATTTAATGTATAAAAAAGATGCTTACAATTTAAAAATATCTTCATCCAGCATTGGAGATGGACGCTTAAAGGGATTATTGAGAGGCTCATTGTTTATACATTATTATTTTTTTAATAATACCACAGTTAAAAAGATCAACGAGCATTATATTCAAAAATAAAACCTTGCACAAAATCAAAAAAGGCTTTTCCATACTTTTCGAAAACAATGACTTTTTAATTGTTGATAAACCTTCTGGCCTGCTAAGCATTCCGGATCGTTTCGATATTGAAAAAGAAAATTTATCAACTTTACTCTCCTCTCAATTTGGAGAAATATTTACTGTTCATCGATTAGACAAGGAAACCAGTGGTGTTATCTGCTTTGCTAAAAACAAAGATTCTCACAAAACATTGAATGAAATGTTTGAAAACCGAGATATCGACAAACGATATTATGCAATCTGCGAAAAATCTCCACCGGAAGAAATTGGAATTATTGACGCACCGATCGCTCATTCACATTCCCAATCCGGAAAAATGTGCATTCATTCCCGAGGCAAAGAATCCATTACCAAATTTAAGTTATTAAAACAATGGAAAAATTTCTGCTTGATTGAATGCAAGTTAGAAACAGGAAGAACACATCAGATAAGAGTTCATCTCGCTTATATAGATTGTCCGATTGCATGCGATAGTCTCTACGGAAACATTCAGATTATTACCATACAGGACCTTAAAAGAAAATCAAAATTATCAAAATCCGAAGAAGAATTCAAACCCTTAATGAACAGAACAGCCTTGCATGCACACTCAATAGGATTCAGCTGGAAGAAAGAACAAATTTTGGTTACATCAGAATTACCCAAAGATATGAGGGCACTTGTTAATCAGTTGGATAAGTGGAATACATTATAATTACTAAACTATATTTTATAGGTTTATTTTTCTTATCAGCCAGGTGCTGCAAAAGTATTAGCCTATTTATTAGTAACAATGAATCTTTTAAATGTCCATTGTTGAACACCTTCTGCGCGTCTATCAACATTAGCAAAGCTTCTTCTATTTGGCCATATTTCATATTTGTTATTACCCGGGATAAGTATTAAAAAAAGTAATATATTTTTTATTTTCATAACAGATTACTATCTTTGTCTCCTCAGCTTGTACTCTTCCCTTTTTTAATTTGTTAATTGTATGATTAAAGTCTGTATAGCAGATGACCATGCCATGTTTGTTGATGGCATTGAGTCAATTCTGAAAATGGAAGAAAATATTGAGCTAATCGACCGTTGCTCAAGCGGTGATGAAGTTATCCCTATGCTGGAAAAGAATAAGCCTGATGTTATTTTACTGGATATCAACTTACCGGTGATTAATGGAATTGATCTAAGCAAATTAATTACCAAGGAACATCCAGGCACTAAAATTCTTGTTCTTTCAATGTACAATGAAGGCAGTTTCGTGACAGAAATTTTAAAAAATGGAGCAAAGGGATACATCCTTAAAAACACGGATCGCTTAGAACTTGTAAAAGCTATCGAAACTCTGGCGTTAGGTGAAAACTATTACAGCAAAGAGATAACTGAGATTCTTATGAATAAAATTCTCAAGAAGAATCCGGTCAAAAAATCGAATTCATTTATGATTCCAAAAATTTCCCGAAGAGAAAAGGAGATCTTAGAACTTATTGTTAAGGAGTATACTACCCAGGAAATAGCAGATGCTTTGTTCATTAGCCAAAAAACTGTAGAGTCTCACAGAGGCAACCTGATATCAAAGCTAAATGTTAGAAACACCGCCGGTCTGGTAAGAGCCTCAATACAACACAAATTATTAGAATAGCGGCAAAAAATGTCTTAAAAATCAAGGAATACCCTGATGTTTTAGGCCTATTCTATATCATATCTTTGTCCATCCATGAATATTCTGAAGCAATACTGTTTTAGGCTAATTATTCTTTTATTTGCCAACGCTGGAATTTGCCAGAGTAGCTTTTTATCTCTGTCTTCTGACGAAACTCTTGCCAAAGAAGATAGCTTAAATATTAAGATAAGATCCTTGCTGGATAATTTTTATTATGATAGCGCTATTGTTCCCTTACTAAATCTTATCGAACTCCATCTCGAAGAAGAAGATGGCAACAAGGCACATGCCGGTCGATATCAGCTTGCCAAAATTTATTACATCCTCGGTTCATACAGCAAAGCCATTGACAACCTTGAATACTGCCAGATATATTATAAGCAAAATCAAATCAATCTTGATTATGTAAAAACCTGCCATTTTCTTTGTTGGATAAATTACAAAATAGAAAATAAAGAAATGTCTCAATACTTTTTGGGACAGACAGAACTTGAGAAACCCACGACGAACAACCCTCTTGCAAGAAACGAACATTTGCTTTTAACAGCTTTATTAAAAGATGCCCAGACTTTTGATGATAAAATATCCACCATTGGAGGCGTACTGAAGTTCTCTAAAGAAAATGAGCAATCCGATATGCAAGTCATGTGTTATGAAGTTTTAGGTGATCTTTATAACAATTCTAATAATTCAAATCAGGCCTGTCTGTCATATTTAAAATGCCTTAAACTTTGCGAAGAATTAAGATATCTTAATCAAGTTGCACAACTAAATTTTAAGATCCATAATTGCCTCGGAGCGCAGGAAAAATACAAGGAAGCGAATGATTTTCTGCTTCAATATATTTCTGCCAAGGATACTCTTCTTCGATTGAACCAAAATGAAATTTTGATTAAATCGGAGAAAAATTTTATCAACAAAACACTTCGGGAGGAAAAAATTGAACTCGCCCAGGACAAACGACTCATAGAATTAAAAGCAAAACGATCAAGTTTTACTCAAATTGGTTTATTGTTTACTGTTGGTGGTATCCTTCTTGCAGTATTTCTAATCGTAAGATTCTATCAACAAAGGCTTAGTGCCAGTGAAATCATTTTGAAACAGAACGAACAGATCAATAAGCAAAAATTTAAAGAACTGGAAAATAGCATTATGCTCAATAACCTGGAGTCAATGATCAAAGGCCAGGAAGAAGAAAGAGAAAGAATTGCCAAGGACCTTCATGATAGCCTTGGAGGCCTTTTATCAACAATTAAGCTACGTTATGATAATCTTACACATCAATACAGCAATGCTCAGGTAACTTCGGACATTGTGAAGGTTCATGATCTAATCGATGAAGCATGTGCCGAGGTTAGAAATATTTCTCATGATTTAAAACCCGGAGCTCTTGAAGAATTAGGTTTGACCGATGCTATTCAGGACATGTTAAACCGTTTTGAAAAAGATGATCAACATATAATTTTTCAGGTATATGGATTTGACAATCCTCAAGAAATCGATTCAACAACGATGATTTACATTTATAGGATTGTGCAGGAATTGGTTAATAATGCTTCCAAGCACTCTAAAGCAAGAGAAATACTCGTTCAACTGAGCTTAATCTCTGATCAGCTTGAAATTATTGTAGAAGATGACGGCATAGGATTTGATGAAAAAAATGCCAGAAAAGGCATGGGGATAGATAATATTAAATCCAGAGTGAATTATCTCAAGGGAGAAATCTCAACGCGTACAGAAATAGATAAAGGAACATCTGTTTACATTGTAATTCCACTTCAAAGCCAGGAAAAACCACCAAAAAACTAGGGAAAACCCTTAATTTTTTAAAATCAGTATTTTCATTGAGTATCACCGAGTCTGGCACTCTCATCTTTGTATCAACGAAACTGGCAAAAAGTTACCAGTCGTTGCTTGATTTGAATTTTGAAATGGGATCCAAAGAAGAGACTTATCGCAGATAATGGTTTGGTTTACGATTTATTGGGATTAAAATTTATCGTCACAGTTAACAATATCAGTCATGAGATAAAATAATTAGAATCTCGATAAGCTCTTCTTTGTCTTTTTTTCTAAAAAACGAAATGATTAAAGATCTAATTTGAAATAGGTTTTCCCAAAAACCATCAAAAGGCTGTAACCCAATTGCAGCCTTTTTCTTTTTATCTGCTTTACATAGTTAAGACTTATTTGACGGTAAAATTCAATTCGACAAAACCGAATTTTAAGCAAGAATTACTCCCCTATCATAAGATTGCAACCTCGCAATTCGTCATCTTGCAATCTACCAAGAACTTGAAAACTTCCATCCTCATTAGAAATCCCGGCATCCCCTGTTTGCAAAAAACAGCAAGTATCTATATTGGCGAGATCTATTACATGAACTCTTCCTCTTTTACCAATTAACTTTATACCTCCCGGGTCATCTGCCGCTGTAACAATAACTTTCATCCACGCAGGTGAATGATAATTCATTGAGTTCTTTGAATATGCTTGCGACATGAGTTCTGTCATTCCGTATTCTGAATAAATATCTGAAAGCGAAAATGCATTCTTTAATGTGTTGTAAATTTCATCTTTGGTAATTTCTCTTGAATCTGTCTTCATTCCTCCTGTCTCAATGATCATTAAATTAGAATCAGAACAAGTAAATTCTTTGGCAAAATCATATAACGCGAAACTTACACCAAACAAGACAACCTGATCAAGTGAATTCAGCTTTTCCTTCAAGACGGATATCAATTCAAGTTTATTGGAAATAAAAATTACTTCCGAATCGAAAGACCTGGCCAAAAGTGTAAGCATCATAACCAGTGAAGAATTAGGATTTTCTATATATCCGGGAAGATATGCAACAAAACGCATAGCCTTTTCAGCCTTCCGAAGGTCAGGTAGATTATTTAAAAAAGTTCTAGTTACAACTTCAGAATACCACGCAAGATCCTTAACAGGATTTCTTGATCGAACTGAATTAGAAGTTCCTGATGAAAGAAAATAAAATTGCTCATTCCACTCTCCCGTTTTAATATCTTGATTTTTATAGAGCTCTATTGGCAGAAAGGGTATTTCTTCTATTCTTGTGATTTCGTTCACATCCTTTTTCAATAAGAAAATATACTCTTTATAAACTACGTTGAATGTTGCTTGAAGCTTAAATATTTCCATTGCAAGCGCTTCAAACTTTTCAGGCGTTACACGTAGAATCCTGTCATAAAAATCAACTTGCATTATAGATTTTTCCACTTTTAATAAGTGTAACTCCCCTCGTGAGTCTTTACAATAACCTCTTCACTTGGATGTTTCTCGGTATACCCTATAATCTTTGCTTCTATATTAAATGATCTTGCAAGATCTATTAAGGATTCTGCCATTTGTTCTTCACAATACACTTCAAGACGATGACCCATATTATAAACCTGATATAATTCTTGAGCGCTACAAAGGCTTTCTTTTTGCAGCATTTTGAAAACAGGTGGTGGATCGAATAGATTGTTTTTTACAACTCGAAGGTTCCTAATAAATTTTTTAACCTTCGTTTGGGCTCCACCTGTGCAATGAATTATTCCCTGAATGCTTGTTCTATAATCTAAAATAATTTGTCGTATTAATGGAAGGTATGTTCTTGTTGGTGAAAGCAATAACTTTCCAACTTCATATTCTTTATCTGAAAAGAAACTATCTGTCAATTTATACTTACCGGTATATTGGAATTCTTCATTGGTTTCCGGAGAGCAAGATTCAGGGTGATTTTTTAAGTATGATTTATTCAATATGTCATGGCGAGCAGCTGTAAGGCCATTAGATCCAATACCGCTGTTATATTCATTTTCATAAGAAGATTGACCAAATGAAGCAAAACCAACAATAACCGCTCCCGGATGAATATTGATATTGACAACTTCTTCTCGCTTCAATCTTGCAAACGCGGTTATACCAACATCTATCGTTCTAACAATATCGCCAACATCAGCAGTTTCTCCTCCTCCGGAATAAATTGAGATTCCTAGTTTTTGAAGTTTTGTTAGAATGTCATGAGTAGAAAGAATAATTTTCTCTATAACCTCACCCGGAATCAGGTGTTTATTCCTACCAATTGTTGATGAAATTACAATATTGTCGATAGCTCCGGCACAAGCAAGATCATCAATATTCATTACCAACGCATCTTGAGCAATCCCGGACCAAATATTAATATCTCCGGTTTCTTTCCAATATAGATATGCTAATGAAGTTTTGGTTCCGGCTGTATCTGCGTGAATCACATTACAATGTTCCGGCGAACCTGAACTGAGATCAGGCAAAATCTTACAAAAAGCATTTGGAAAAAGGCCTTTATCAAGTGTGCTTATTGCTTTGTGGATTTCTTCCTTGTCTGCTGACACTCCTAATCCTTCGTAACGTTTTGACATAAAAAATTCTTAACACAAAAGTAAGAAAAGTCTATTATATCAAACAATAAGGTATAAAATGTTAAAAAATAATTATTTACATATTATATATTTTCATAACATGAGAAATATCATATTTTTTATTGATCAAAGAATTCACCAACTTTTCAGAAAGATGTATTTTTGCAATAGAATTTTTTGTGTTACATATGAAACTCGATCAAATAGAAAGAGTGTCTGGCATGACACGGGAAAGGTTTAATGAAGAATATCTAAAACCAAAAAAGCCAGTAGTTTTCACTGACTTAATTGATGAGTGGCCTGCTAAAAGTAAATGGAATTGGAATTACTTTATTGAAAAACATGGCGATGTATTGGTACCCGTAGCCGACGCAAGTTTCTCAAAAGCCGGTAAAAATTATCTTTCCCCTTGCACAACAATGAAATTTGGTGATTATCTAAAATTGATAAGGGAAAAACCTGTTGATCTTAGAATTTTTCTTTACAACATACTAAAGAATATTCCTGAACTTGCAAAAGACATCCGACCCTTTACAATTATGGAAGGCTTTCTCGATGATTATCCTTTCATGTTTTTTGGCGGAGCCGGTTCTTATACAAAAATTCATTACGACATTGACTGTTCAAATGTCTTTCTTACTCAATTTCTATCCCGAAAGAGAGTTTTAATTTTTGCCCCAGATCAAGCCAAACATTTACATCATCTTCCATTTACCGTTTCATGTGAAATAGATTTAATTGATCCGGATGAAAATAAATATCCATCTCTTAAAAACCTTGTTGGATTCGAAACCACTTTAACACATGGTGAAACTTTATTTATTCCAAGTCAGTATTGGCATCATATAGAATATACCGATGCGGGATTTTCCCTCGCACTTAGAGCCAATAACTCAATGTCATTACGCGCCAAAGGCGCTTATAATATTGCAAGAACTTATGTGGTAGACAGAGGAATGAATAAACTATTAGGTTCTCGTTGGGCAAGTATGAAAGTCGCTATTGCCAAAGCGAATGCACAGATATAGATTGGTTCACGTATTTGAGTGAACAGTTTATTGTTAAAAGTTAATCTTATTCCTTTCGACTTACTGCTTAGTACATACTACGTACTACTTACAAGCTTACTACTTACCGCTTACCGCTTAATTTATTATTCATGGCTTTTATGAGCATCTTTTTTGGCATGTTATTTGAATTCATAGGAATAGTATAACAAAACCGACTGTTATTGTTAAAACCAAACTGAGAATCCTGTGCGTCGCATGGGATTTTTTTTCAAGTATCTATCTTATAATATTTTTTCCATTGATCTGTGAGGAATTCCGACTTCAATAAATTCTTCTCCGACAGTTACGTATCCTAATTTATTATAAAATTCTACAGCTTTGTCTCTTGCGTGAAGTTCAATTTTTTTATATCCGTTAGCCGTTGCCCATAATTCTGATCCAATTACTAGTTTACTACCACAACCCTTAGATTGGTAACTATCATCTACAGCAACCTGTCTCATTTTTAAAACATCGGAATTTTCGATTTTAAATATCAAACAAGCGATCGTTTTGTCTTCGCTATTACGAAGAACGAAATGTAATTGATTCCATTCTTCTTCTAGCTGCTCTTCAGTAAACTCCAAACCTAATGGAATACGCAAAACTTTGTTACGCAAGCTAACTGCTTCATCATAATCCGGGCTTCCAAAGTCAATTTGAAAAAAACTATACTCTGTATTCATCAATGATCTGATCTGAAAATTGTAGATGATAATTCCATAGCCTGAGTAAACTTGTTCAAGTTTATACCAGTTTCATATTCAGGAGTATTAAAAAAAGAGATCAGATTTTCCATTGGCATATTTCCGGTAAGCTCATCTTTAGCCATAGGACACCCACCGAAACCTCTTATTGCACCATCAAATCTATTGCAACCAGCCAAACTTGCAGCAGCAACTTTTTCTTTCCAAGTATGAGGAGTTGTATGAAGATGTGCGCCAATTTCAATTTCAGGATACAATGGAATTAAGCTTTCAAATAAATAATATATACTTTCCGGTGAAGCAATTCCAATCGTATCTGATAAAGCAAATATTGAAATACCATACTTTCGCAATTCTTCAATATAACGAGACAAAACTTCCGCACTCCAGGCATCACCATATGGATTTCCAAATGCCATGGATAAATAAACAACCAATTGTTTATTATTTGTAAAACACAATTCGGAAATCGATTTAACCCTATCCTTAGATTGTTCGATAGTACTATTGGTATTTCTTATCTGAAATGTTTCTGAAACTGAAAATGGAAATCCGAGATACTGTATATGTTTGTATTGCACTGCTTCTTCAGCACCTCTAAGATTTGCAATAATCGCAAGAAGATTTGTATCTGAGTGATAAGTAGAAACTGCTTTCGTTAACTCATGCGTATCTGCCATCTGAGGTATTGCTTTTGCGGACACAAAGCTTCCAAAGTCAATCGTATCAAATCCGACATCCATTAAGGTTTTAAGGTATTGAATCTTCGTCTCCGTTGGAATAAAATACAGCAAGCCCTGCATTGCATCCCTTGGGCATTCAATTAATTTTATTCTTTTCGGCATTGTTTCTGCAAAATTAAACCAAGAGCCAATACCTCCGTCATGAAGTCTACGAAATAAAAATTATCTGAACCTTATGACTAAAAACAAGATTACTTTTATGAAAATTATAATATGGATAAAAGAAGTATCTACTTGATAGTCGGATTCATTCTCTTTACATCTTCTATCGTAGGATTTATATTAAATCTTGCAGGAGTTTCGTTAAGTATATTTAAACCATTGGATAATCTTGGCCATCTAACAAGTACAATAGTTAAGTTTATTCTTATGACGATAGGAATTTGCCTTGTCTATTTCGCGAAAATGGTTAGAAGGAAATATTAATAAAAAAGTACATATATTATAACAATATATTCAATATATTAGGGTAATTTTACGAGTTAAATTGGCTATTATGCAAGCATCATTTTATAGTTACACGGCAACGGAAGAGGCGAACAGCCTTAGAGGAGGCCTAGTTTCAGCAATACTTCACCTCTTACTGCTGCTAATTCTGTGGTTTCTATTCACTTTTGAGGTGAAACCACCTGAAGATCCAGATGCTCCGCCATATGTGAGTTTGGTTCAGTTTATTCCTGCTCCTGAGATGGTTAATTACGAAAATGCAGGTGGATCTAAAGGAAATCCAGGCCTGGAAACCAAGGAAGGAGGTTCACAAGGCGAATCAAAAGAAACTCCTACACCTCAGCCAACACAGGACAACAAGGTCAAGGAAGTTCCTGTAGAGGAAGTCCCTAAGCAGAATACCCCTGCCCCAAAACCTGTAGTTACCTCAGAGCCGGATGTTGTTACTCTTCCAACACCACCAAAAATTCCACCAGTTAGCAAGCCAACTGAAACAACTACAACTACAACTACTCCTACTACCACTGTGCCTACCACACCTACCAAACCTGCCAATACCGGTTCAAGCGGAGATGACGATACTCCCGGTAGCGGTGGATCGGGAACAGGCACAGGTGCAGGAACTGGGACTGGAGATGCTTCTCAGGGTTCCGGAAGCGGCGCAGGCGGAGGATCTGGAACTGGAGGCGGCGGCGGAACTGGCGGTGGCCAAGGAAGCGGATCTGGTACAGGAACAGGTGATGGAGTTGGTGTAGATTTCGAAAGCAAGGGACCCTTAAAGAGATTGAGAGAAGCATGTGGAATTAATCCCGGAACTCTTGCTGGACCAACATTACAAGAAGTTGCATTTAATATCTGTATAAATAGAACCGGTGATATTACTTACATTAACTATAATTCAAAGCAATCGAAAACTCGTGATGTCAAATTTGTTAAAAATGCAATGACGGTTCAGAAAAGTTGTAAGTATAAACCAAATTCTTCAGCTCCTTTTAAAGAATGCGGAGTTGTTTACTTCAAAGTAGGCGCTAATGTCCAAAGGATAAATTAAATCCATATATTTCCAAAATACGAATCTTGGTTAGTTGTTTTTTACTTTAATCATAGAGCAAATACTTCTTTCTTAATATCTTAAATTGATTTAGTTTTTCTTTCCAGCTTTCTTTGATTTGAAATTCATTCATTCCGGATTGTATCTGCTCCTTGAAAAATTTATTTCCTATTAATAAATCAATAAAATTATTCTTCAGGAAGAAATCCTCTTTTCCTTTATACTCTTTATAGGAATTTAGAATATGGGCTAAGTTTAGTCCTGGATTCTTTCGCAATGAATCAATTGATGCATTACGCAAAGAATATCCCTTACACATTTGATTAAGCAATGGCGGAGTTTTTGCTCCAGGTATTGACAAGGGAGTAAATGTCGTATCATAATTTACAAAACTTGGATGTCCATAAATCTGAAAAGGAGATTCAGTTCCGCGACCTAAACTAATACAAGTTCCTTCTAAGAGACAAATCGATGGATACAATAATATCGAAATTTCATTTGGAAGATTTGGAGACGGCTTTACAGGTAAGATATAACGTGAAGAATGTTTGTAATTATTACAATGAATAATCTGAAGATCTAATGCAGATGAATTTTTAATCCAGCCTTCTCCTTTTATCATGAGTGCAAGTTCACCCAGGGTCATTCCATGAACAACGGGAATAGGATGAATTCCAATAAATGATTTACAGTCATCTTCCAAAACAGGCCCATCCACAAAATGTCCATTGGGGTTAGGTCTATCAAGTACAATTAATTTCTTGTTATTTTCATTACATGCTTCCATTACGTAATGAAGGCTCGATAAATAGGTGTAAAATCTAGCTCCAACGTCTTGGAGGTCGAACAGAATCACATCTAAATCTTTGAGTTGTTCGCCAGTAGGTTTCTTGTTTTTTCCATACAATGAAATAATTTTAATTCCTGTCTTTGAATCAACCTCATTATTAATTAGTTCGCCGGCATCCGCAATACCTCTAAATCCATGTTCGGGAGCAAAAATTGTTTGAACATTTACACCAAGAACAAGCAGTGTATCAACAAGAAACTTATCCTTAACAACAGAACAAGGATGCACTACTACTCCTACCCTTTTGTTTTTTAAATGTGGCAGATATTCATTCAGGTTATAATCTGCAGGAAGTATATTTTGATTGAATATTTCACCGGATTGCGTTGATCTATTCAGCGAATCACTAACTTTGTGCTGACAAAATGCAAAAAAAATTAGCAAGCCTGTTACGCTCATAATAATTCCTTGCTTATAACTATACATGAATCGATTTGCAATCATTGATATTGAAACTACTGGAGGTCTCTATTCGACATCCAAAATTACAGAGATTGCAATAATTGTTTATGAAAATAAAAAGATAATTACTGAATATGAGACTTTAATCAATCCGGAATGCTCAATTCCTTACGAAATCACAAGAATTACAGGGATATCCAATGATGTGGTTAAAGATTCACCTAAATTCTATGAAGTCGCGAAGACTATATTGGATTTAACACATAATTGCATTTTTGTAGCGCATAATGTCAGCTTTGATTATTCATTTATCAAAGAAGAATTCAGAACTCTTGGTTTCTCGTATTCAAGAAAAAGATTATGCACTGTACGATTGTCTAAGAAATATTATCCTGGTTTAAGATCATATTCCCTGGAAAATTTAATTCGGCACTTTGAAATCGAGGTAAAAGCCAGGCATCGTGCAATGGAAGATGCAAGAGCGACTTTGACAATATTTGAAAAAATGCTCACCATTGAGGAAGAACCTGAAAGACTTCAGCAACTCGTTAAAGGAATGATACAATCCACAAGATTGCCTACACATCTAACAATGAGTGAAATCGATAGCCTTCCTGAAGAATGTGGTGTATATTATATGTCCGATGAGAATGGCCGATATGTTTACATCGGAAAAAGCATCAATATTAAGGATCGAATTTTACAACACTTTAATGAAACCAGTTTTAAGAATAATAAGATGAATAGACTTGTCTATTCTCTTGCGTATAAACTGACAGGCTCTGAACTCATGGCTTCCTTAATTGAATCCCAGGAAATTAAAGTTCATAATCCTGAAATTAATCGGGCCCAAAAGTTTAAACCTGAAACATGGGCTTTACTTTATGAAAAAAACGATTCGGGCTACTATTATTACAAAGCACAAAATGTCACTAAGATCAATGATAAAGAAATTGCCATTAATCTTTTTAGAAACTCCAAATATGCAAATCAATATCTTGAATATCTTATACTGGAGCACAATTTATGTTTAACAATCAATCAATCAAAGTCTATAAAAAACGAAGCCTGTAATCGTCAACAAATGGGTTTCTGTAATGGAGCTTGCATTGGACTTGAATCCCGTGAGGATTACAATGAAAGGTTTTTGAATAACAATGCAAGAGTCAATAAATTCTTTACTGAAGATCTCGTAATTGTAGATAAAGGAAGAAATCCTCAGGAAAATTCATTTGTTTTAATTGAAAATGGATTTTGTGTTGCTATAGGGTACCTGGATTTTGATACACCAATAACAAGTTTTGAAGAACTAAAAGAACAACTTGAAATTTACAAAGGCAATATTGAAACGAATGGAATAATTCAAGGTTTTGTTAAAAAAAATCCAAAATTCAAAATAATTAAGTTGAAAAAATAAGCAGATTTACTTCAATTACTTTATATCTTAAATTAACACGTAATTACATTATTCGCAATTAGTATCTCTCCAACAACATCAAGACAATTCGGAAATCTTTTAACAAAACTCCTCCACCCCTGTAGTCCGCCGGAATGAATAAAGGTTACCTTTCTATATTTTTCTAATTTTATTTCTGACTTATAAAATGAATACATCATACGAGAAGTATAAATCGGATCTAACAGAATTCCATGTTGTTGATAAAATTCATGAATAAATTTCATCAACTCATCTGAGTAAGCTGCAAAAGGCAATGTCAATGCATCGCCTAATAAATGCAACCTAGGTAATTTTAACTGGTCTCTCATAGAAGCAACAGGACTTAAAGTCATGACATCCAAATGAAAGCTATTATGAAGGATATGTTTAACGGTTGCCCCGGTTCCGCTGGCAATTAAAAGTAAATTATCTTTCGAATCTGAGTGCAATTCATTCATTAATTCTATTAAGCCATCATTAGCACATTCTGAATTGCCACCTTCAGGAATGAAGAATATATCGCTCTTATAATTATATTTATTTAGCAATTCCTGAACTTTAATTCGTTCAATCTGCTCCCATTCAATTTTCCAATTGTTTAAATCTGTCAATACAATGGTCAACTCTTTATTATGATGCCCATAAATATATAATTTTAACGGAATCGAAAGTTTGCTACACAAATATGCAATTGAATGGATATAATTAGAATGAGCAGACCCTACGCTAACTATTGAATTGTAATTGCTTTTATAAAACTCTTTTACAAATCCTATGAGCTTCCTCCATTTATTACCCGAGATAATTGGATGAATCTGATCATCTCTTTTACACCAAACTTCCACCCCCCTCTTATCTTCATGTAAAAATTGAATTTGAGATGGAAGATTAAGTGAGAAAGTATGTATTAAATTATGCAATTTTCTTTTCGAATAACCAAGTAATCGCTTTAGGAGAATTATACTCTTTTAATCGGGATTTTATCTCACCATTGTTCTTAACAATATTTATTACTTCCTGAACATCATCAGTAACATAAATAAGATCCTTATCTTCTTTACTTATAGTACCTGCTGTAACTAAATCATCCATAAATTTCAATAAATCTTCATGAAATTCTTTTCCAAAAAGAATCAATGGAAAATTATTGAGTTTTTTAGTTTGAACTAATGTTAAAGCTTCAAAAAACTCATCCATTGTACCAAACCCTCCAGGCATAATTACAAAGGCATAAGAATATTTAATCAATATAGTCTTCCGGGTAAAAAAATAATCCAAGGTTACCCATTTATCGAGGTAAGGGTTGTGTTTTTGCTCAAACGGAAGCTTAATATTACAACCGACCGACTTACCATTGACTGACTTAGCACCTTTATTTGCAGCTTCCATAATTCCTGGGCCACCACCGGTCATAATTGTAAAACCCATTTGCGCTATACCAGCTGCTATCTCTTCAGCGATTTTATAGTATTTGTGATCATTATTAAATCTTGCTGATCCAAATATAGTCACACATGGACCTACAAAATGCAGACTTCTAATTCCATTAAACATATCAAAACACACATCCAGCAGATAAGTAAACTCTTTCCATCTAGACAATGGCCCCGAAAGGAAACTTATCTGCTTTTTAGAATTTTCCATGAATTCATAATTGAGCTGCAAACATATCACTTTACTCGCTTTTTAAAATAAATTCATTTGGTGAACACTTAGAAATCATACAATAATTATGTCAAAAAAATATAAACTCTAGTAACACCATAACAATTATATTATAAATAATTTGATTACTTTGCAGCTTCAACCAGACGAAGTATGAACCAAACTCCGGAACTTAAGATGTATGATGTTTCAGAAATGGCCGCCAATCTGATTCCCTCAGAAATTATTCGCCTTAACAATGAGATCAACCAAAAGAAAAAACAAGGAAAAACCATATACAATCTAACAATTGGAGATTTTGACCCAAGGTTTTTCCCAATCCCTGAAGAATTAGAAGAAGAGATTATCAATGCCTATCAGGAAGGCCATACTAATTATCCTCCTGCGCATGGGGTAGCTGAATTAAGATCTGCATTATCTGAGTTTTTAGCCAAGCATTTATCGTTAGAATACGATCCTGAGAACATTCTTATATCCGGAGGATCTAGACCCTTGATCTATGCTGTCTTCAGAACGATTCTCGATCCTGATGATGCTGTGATATATGCTTTACCATCCTGGAATAACAATCATTACTGCCACCTTACATCAGCCCGTAAAATCGAAATTGAGACCTTTCCGGAAACAAACTTCATGCCCGTTGCCTCAGATCTGGAAAAACACATCCAGGAAGCCAGTCTCCTCGCTTTATGCAGTCCGCAGAATCCAACAGGGACAATTTTTGAAAAATCTGTTCTAAAAGACATTTGTGATTTGGTTTTAAAGGAGAATGAAAAAAGGAAAGGAATAAGAAAGCCTCTTTATATTATGTACGATCAGATGTACTGGCAACTTTGTTTTGGTAAAACTATACATCATCATCCTTTAGAAGTCTGTCCTGAATTAAAAGATTACGTGATTTACATAGATGGATTATCAAAAGCATACGCTGGTACAGGAGTTCGGGTTGGTTGGAGCTTTGGACCTCCTTCTATAATTTCAAAAATGAGAGCCATTCTTTCACATGTTGGTGCCTGGGCTCCTAAAGCAGAACAAATAGCGACTGCAAGATTTCTTAAGGATGAATATGCAGTCAACAAGTATATGAATTTTATTAAGCCTGAAATTGAAATGAGACTTAATGGGCTTTATAATGGCATCATAGCATTAAAGATGAATTCCTACCCTATTGATATAATTCCACCGCAAGCAGCAATTTATCTGACAGCACAATTTCCATGGACGAATAAAACAACGAAAGAAGGAAAAACATTAGCCACTCAACATGATGTTACTTCCTATCTTCTCAATGATTGCGAAATTGCAATAGTCCCTTTCTATGCATTCGGAGCATCTCCGGAATCTGATTGGTATAGAATCTCAGTTGGAACTTTAGATAAAAATGATATTCATACTATTCTAGCGAATCTCAAGAAAGGAATGGATAACCTGATCTAAATGAATAAGGAACATAAATTTTCAATTGATGTGGAATGGAAAGGAGACCTTGGCACAGGAACATCGGAATACACAGCCTATTCAAGAGATCATATCATTAGCTCAAGCAATAAAATAACAAAAGTAGAAGGATCCTCGGCACCAGAATTCAGAGGAGATCCATCGAAATACAATCCTGAAGAACTATTCATCTCTTCTCTTTCGAGTTGTCACATGTTATGGTACCTACACTTTTGTGCAGATGCAGGAATTATTATTAAAGAATACATTGACTATGCAACAGGAACAATGCCTGTCGACAAAAATGGCTTGGGTCAATTTTCTTCCGTTACTTTAAATCCAAAAATAAAAATAACTGATCTATCTCAAAAAGAACTTGCTTTGAGTCTTCACAAAAAAGCGCATGAGTATTGTTTCATTGCTCGTTCAGTTAATTTTGAAGTGAATTGCTATCCGGAGGTTTATTAAAATATTGCAAAAAAAAGCCCGCAGAAAATTCTACGGGCTAAGATTTTATTTACTCTGTATACTGTTTATTCAGCGCTTAAAGCTTCAGGGTTTAGTTTCACCAATAAATTTTGGAAATTTCTTTGACCCGTTCCTGCAGGAATTCTCTTACCAATAATAACATTCTCTTTCAATCCTGAAAGATCATCTGACTTGGCTGCGATTGCTGCAGAACTCAATACCTTAGTCGTTTCCTGGAATGAAGCAGCAGATATCCAGCTACTTGTTCCTAAGGAAGCTCTGGTAATTCCAAGCAATAAAGGACTTGAAGTTGCAGGTAATGCATCTCTTACTTCAATCAGTTTTTTATCGTTACGCTTTAGATAAGAATTCTCTTCTCTTAATTGTCTTACTGAGATAACCTGTCCTTGTTTTAATTTTTCAGAATCTCCACTTTCGGTAACAACTTTCTTGTCAAAAATTCTATCGTTTTCAATTGCAAACGTAAATTTATCAACAGGCTCTCCTTCCAACATAGTAGTATCACCCGGATCTTCAATCTGAACCCAACGCATCATCTGTCTTACTATAACTTCAATATGCTTGTCATTGATATTGATACCCTGTGAACGATAAACTTCCTGAACTCCATTTACTAGATGCGATTGCACTGCAAACAATCCTTTAATCTGTAGAATATCACGTGGAGCAATATTTCCATCAGACAATGGAGTTCCTGCTCTTACGAAGTCACCTTCCTGAACAAGAATATGCTTTGATAATCCAATCAGATACTTACGTCTTTGTTGTGTTCTTTCATCTTCAACAAAGATTTCACGATTACCTCTTTTGATTTTACCATAAATTACGATTCCATCAATTTCCGAAACGGTTGCAGGATTGGAAGGGTTACGAGCTTCAAATAATTCTGTAACACGTGGAAGACCCCCTGTAATATCTGATACCTTACTTACGTTACGTGGAATCTTTCCAATCTTCTGACCGGCAAAGATTTCACTATTGTCATCAATTGTAATATATGCACCCACCGGTAATGAATAATTTTTCAATTCTTCACCAGACGCACTCACAATTGTAATTACTGGAAGTTTCTTTTTATTTTTAGATTCAATAATAATTTTTTCGGAATATCCGGTTTGATCATCACGTTCCATTCTAAATGTCACACCTTCTTCAACAGAATCAAACTTTACTATTCCTGAAAATTCAGATATAATTAATGCGTTAAATGGATCCCAATTACAAAGCATATCGCCTTTATTCACTTTTTGTCCATCCTTTACATTCAAGATTGATCCATATGGTACGTGAGCACTTGTAAACATTTTCTTTGTCTCCGGATCCATAATTTTCATCTCACCTGAACGAGACAACACAATTAATTGTCTTGTACCTTCTTCTACAGTTTCAGTAGTTTTTATTCCATCAAACTCAACGATTCCGTCATTTTTTGCAGTTAATTCTGATTCTGCTTTAGAAACTGCCGCAACCCCACCCACGTGGAATGTACGAAGTGTAAGCTGTGTACCAGGCTCACCAATACTCTGAGCAGATATAATTCCTACAGCATCTCCACTTTCTGCAATTCTACCAGTGGCCATATTTTTACCATAACATTTAGAGCAAACACCTTTCTCAGATTCGCAAGTTAATACAGAACGAATCGTAACCATTTCAACTCCTAACTTTTCAATTTTATTAGCGTGTGGGTCGTCAATGTAGTCACCAGCATTAAGAATTACTTCATTATTTTTCGGATCAAGAATATTGTGAAGTGTAAACCTTCCTTGAATTCTTGAAGAAAGATTTTCAATAACTTTATCATTGTCTATCAAAGCTGAAGTATCAATACCTCTAAGAGTATTACAGTCAACCTGAGAAATTACAACATCCTGAGAAACGTCAACTAACCTTCTTGTAAGATAACCCGCATCCGCAGTCTTTAAGGCTGTATCAGCAAGACCTTTACGAGCACCGTGAGTAGATATAAAGTATTCCAATACTGAAAGGCCATCCTGGAAATTAGAAAGAATCGGATTCTCAATAATCGCAGATCCAGTATCTCCGGATTTTCTTGGCTTAGCCATCAATCCTCTTAATCCACAAAGCTGCTTAATCTGTTGCTTGGAACCACGAGCTCCTGAATGCAACATCATATACACAGAATTAAATCCTCCTTTATGAAGAGCTAATTCCTTCATTAGATTATCTGTAATTCTATTGTCAGCATATGTCCATCTGTCAATAATCTGATTATATCTTTCATTGTTTGTAATCAATCCATTGTTGTAACTATCCCAAATTTCGTCAACTTCAACTTGTGCATCAATTAGGGTTTTAACTTTAATCGAAGGTGTAATTAAATCTCCTAAGTTAAAAGAAAGACCGGCTTTAAATGCGTTATGAAATCCAAGTTCTTTAATTTCATCCAAAAATCTTGCAGTTACAGCAAAATTTGTTCTTTGAATAATATCACCAATGATTGTCTTAAGATTTTTCTTCGTCATCAACTCATTGATGAAAGGAACACTCTCCGGAACAGCTTCATTAAATATTACTCTTCCAACAGTTGTCTTTACTAATTTCCTTGAAAGCGTTTTATCTTCATTTTCAACTCTAGTTAATAATTGAATAGAGTCATGTAATTCTAATCTCTTTTCATTATGAGCGATAATAACTTCTTCAGAACCATAGAAAGTTTTAATTTTTACTTCCTTATCTGTTATTCTTTCCTTTGTCAAATAATAAAGTCCTAGTACCATGTCCTGTGAAGGCAAGGTTACTGGTGATCCATCCTGTGGATTGAGCATGTTATGCGGAGACAACATCAATAATTGTGCTTCAAGTATTGATGCATTACTCAATGGAACGTGAACAGCCATCTGGTCACCGTCAAAGTCAGCGTTAAATGCACCACACACAAGTGGATGCAACTGAATCGCTTTACCTTCAACCAATGTAGGTTGGAATGCTTGTATAGAAAGTCTGTGTAGAGTTGGAGCTCTGTTGAGCATCACAGGATGTCCTTTCAATATATTTTCAAGAATATCCCATACAATACTTTCTTTTCTGTCAACTAACTTCTTCGCTGATTTTACAGTTTTAACAACTCCTCTTTCAATTAATTTACGAATAATGAAAGGCTTAAATAATTCCGCAGCCATAGCTTTAGGAATTCCGCATTCGTGAAGCTTTAATGTTGGACCAACAACAATTACAGATCGTCCGGAATAATCCACACGTTTTCCTAAAAGGTTCTGACGGAATCGTCCTTGTTTTCCTTTTAGAATATCACTTAAAGATTTTAATGCTCTACCTCCTTCTGCTTTTACAGCATTGGATTTTCTTGAGTTGTCAAACAATGAATCAACTGCTTCTTGAAGCATTCTTTTTTCATTTCGAAGAATTACTTCAGGAGCTTTAATTTCCAATAATCTCTTAAGACGATTATTTCTAATAATTACTCTTCTATATAAATCATTTAAGTCTGAACTTGCAAATCGACCACCATCCAATGGAACCAATGGCCTAAGATCTGGTGGAATTACAGGAAGATACTGAATGATCATCCATTCCGGTTTATGGTTTTTATTATTTAAACCTTCACGAAATGCTTCAACAACACGAAGTCTTTTTAATGCTTCTGATTTTCTTTGTTGAGATGATTCATTCGATGCCTGATGTCTTAATTCAAAAGAAACGTTGTCAAGATTTATTCTTTGCAGAAGATCAAAAATAGCTTCCGCCCCCATCTTCGCAACAAACTTGTTTGGATCTTTGTCATCAAGCATTTGGTTCTCTTTAGGAAGAGATTCCAATACCTCAAAATATTCTTCTTCAGTAAGTAAGTCTAATACAGATCTACCTTGCGCTTCTGCTATACCAGGATTAATGACTACAAATCTTTCATAGTAAATAATTGTCTCCAATTTTTTAGATGAAAGACCTAATAAATAACCAATCTTATTAGGCAGTGATTTAAAGAACCAAATGTGAACAACCGGAACTACCAATTTGATATGTCCCATACGTTCGCGTCGTACTTTCTTTTCTGTTACTTCTACCCCGCAACGATCACAAATAATTCCTTTGTAACGAATTCTTTTGTACTTACCACAATAGCATTCATAATCCTTTACAGGCCCAAAAATTCTCTCACAAAAAAGTCCGTCTCTCTCTGGTTTGTACGAACGATAATTAATTGTTTCAGGTTTTAAAATCTCACCAAATGATCTTTCCAACACTTCATCCGGAGATGAAAGACTAATCGTGATTTTATTAAAGTCCTGATCTTGCTTAAATGTTTTATTTTTTAATGACATGTCTCTTGGTTCAATTTTTAATTTGCTTACTTTTCAAATTTCACATCCAATACCAATCCTCTCAATTCATGTATCAATACATTGAATGATTCAGGAATATTTGGCTCAGGAAGATTTTCACCTTTTACAATTGCTTCGTATGCTTTGGCTCTACCAATAATATCATCTGACTTCAGAGTTAATAACTCTCTTAATATATTAGATGCTCCATATGCTTCCAAAGCCCACACCTCCATCTCTCCAAATCTCTGACCTCCGAATTGCGCTTTACCTCCTAATGGCTGTTGCGTAATCAAAGAGTAAGGACCTATAGATCTGGCGTGCATTTTATCATCAACCATATGTGAAAGCTTCAACATATAGATAACTCCTACTGTCGCTTGCTGATGGAATCTATCTCCTGTACCTCCGTCATATAAGTAAGTCTGCCCAAGAGAAGGAAGTTCAGCAATTTTAATTTGGTTTTCAATATCATGAATTGTTGCACCATCAAAAATCGGAGTTGCATAATTAATACCCAATTTTTTTCCAGACCAACCCAATACAGTTTCGAATATCTGACCAAGGTTCATCCTTGAAGGTACACCAAGTGGATTCAATACAATGTCAACCTGAGATCCGTCTTCCATAAATGGCATATCTTCAACACGCACAATTCTGGATACGATACCTTTATTACCATGTCGACCTGCTAATTTATCTCCAACCTTAAGTTTTCGTTTAGTTGCAATATAAACTTTTGCAAGTTTAAGAACACCTGAAGGCAACTCATCTCCAATGCTAATATTAAATTTCTCTCTCTTATACTTACCAATTTCTTCGTTGGCTTTAATATTATAATTGTGCAGAAGCTTAGCGATCATTTCATTCTTCTCATTATCTTTTACCCAATTAAAATAATCTACTTTAGAGAAATCAACTTTCTTAAGAACAGCATTAC
Source organism: Saprospiraceae bacterium (assembly GCA_013140975.1). GTDB lineage: Bacteria > Bacteroidota > Bacteroidia > Chitinophagales > Saprospiraceae > Vicinibacter. The sequence continues at coordinate 2,196 of JABFRV010000045.1, read as the reverse complement.
TATATTTTGTTCCTTTTGGAATTAAATCTTCTCCGTAAATACTTTTAACTCCATTAGAAGATTGCTCCTTTAAAATTTTCAATAACTTATCAATTAAGATAGTTTTCAATTCATTGAGAGCAACATTATGCTTATCTTCAAGTCTCTGTAAAAGATCTTTTTCCTGTACTTTTTGGAATTTATCTTTTTTCGCACGAGCATACAATTGTTTGTCGATAACAACTCCTTCAATTGATGGTGGTACTTTTAATGATGCATCTTTTACATCTCCAGCTTTGTCACCAAAAATTGCACGCAATAATTTTTCTTCCGGCGTCGGATCAGTTTCTCCTTTAGGAGTAATCTTTCCAATAAGTATATCTCCTTCCGCAACATTGGCTCCGATACGAATAATTCCGTTTTCGTCCAAATCCTTGGTAGCTTCTTCACTAACGTTAGGAATATCATTGGTTAATTCTTCTTCTCCTAACTTTGTGTCTCTTACTTCCAATTCAAAATTTTCAATGTGAATAGAAGTAAAAATATCTTCCTGAATAACTCTTTCAGAAATTACAATCGCATCTTCAAAGTTATAACCCTTCCAAGGCATAAATGCAACCTGCAGATTAGTACCTAATGCTAATTCACCATTCTCTGTTGCGTATCCTTCGCAGAGAATTGTTCCTTTCGAAACACGATCACCTTTTTTAACAATCGGCTTAAGATTAATACAAGTTCCCTGATTGGTTCTTGCAAACTTTGTCAAAGAATATTCTTTGATATTGTCTTCAAATGAAACCAACTGCTCATCTGCAGATCTATCATAACCGATTACAATCTTATTTGCATCAACAAATTTTACAACACCTTCTCCTTCCGCATTTATAAGCATTCTAGAGTCAAGTGCGACTTTACCTTCAAGACCAGTTCCCACAATTGGAGCCTGTGGTCTGATTAATGGCACTGCCTGACGTTGCATGTTAGATCCCATCAACGCACGATTCGCATCATCATTTTCCAAGAAAGGAATCAATGACGCTGAAACTCCAACTATCTGGTTGGGAGCAACGTCCATATAATCCAAATCTCCAGGTTCGAACAATGGAAATTCACCATGCTCTCTACCTTTAATTTTATCAGATTCAAAATCTCCTTTTTTAGATACAGCAACGTTTGCTTGCGCAATCTTTGCGTAATCCTCATCTTCAGCAGAAAGGAATTTGATTCCACTATTAATACTTACTTTTCCATTCTCAACAATCCAATATGGAGTTTCAAGAAATCCCATCGAATTCACTTTTGCGTGAACGCAAAGAGTAGAAATCAATCCAATGTTTGGACCTTCTGGAGTTTCAATTGTACAAAGACGTCCGTAATGTGAGTAGTGAACGTCCCTAACTTCAAATCCAGCTCTTTCTCTAGATAAACCACCAGGCCCTAAAGCGGAGATTCTTCTTTTGTGAGTAATTTCTGAAAGAGGATTTGTCTGATCAAGAAATTGAGATAGCTGACTTGTTCCAAAAAATGAATTAATAACAGAAGATAAAGTTCTTGCATTAATCAAGTCAACTGGCGTGAAGACTTCATTATCACGCACGTTCATTCTTTCACGAATGGTACGTGCCATTCTTGCAAGTCCTACACCAAATTGTGCATACAACTGCTCACCTACTGTTCTTACACGACGATTAGAAAGGTGATCAATATCATCCAATTCCGCTCTTTGGTTTATTAAGGATACGAGATACGTAACGATCGCAATAATGTCATCTTTCGTTAATACCAATGTTGTATCCGGAATTCCCTTGCCGAGTTTATTATTAATCTTATATCTACCAACATCTCCAAGATTATATCTTTTATCAGAGAAAAATAATTTATCAATAATGCCTCTTGCCGTTTCTTCATCCGGTGGATCTGAACCACGCAATTGACGGTAGATATGTGTTACCGCTTCTGCTTCTGAAGATGAAGGATCTTTTTGAAGCGTATTATAAATAATAGAATAATCTTCTTCTATGTCTTCTTTTTGAAGAATAACTGTTTCAACTTTATTGCTTATTATTAATTGAATATTTTCTTCATCAAGAATTGTATCTCTTTCAAGAATGATTTCATTTCTTTCAAGAGTAATCAATTCACCAGTGTCCTCATCAACGAAGTCTTCAGTCCATCTTTTCAATACTCTTGCCGCTAACTTTCTACCCACTGCTTTGT
>JABFRV010000112.1 GCA_013140975.1 Saprospiraceae bacterium | reverse complement strand
TCTTACTAGTATATAATTTACTTCAATAAGGGGATAATTAAAAGTGGCAAGATTTTTTCAATGAATTGATTTATTTAAAAATTAGAATTTTATATAAATATTAGATGGAGTCTAACTTTTTCCACTGTTGAAGTAATCAGTCTTAGTGGTGTTTCGATTCGCAAGATTGAATTAAAGGATTGTAATAATAAGTGTCAGGTATCAATGAATTCTATACAAAGCGGATGTTATTTTGTTAAGACAATGTTGATTAATGGCAATTCAATTACAGAAAAATTATGCATTCAATAGTTAAGTATATCTTCCTATTAATTGTTATTAATTATCATACCGCTGTTATCACGCAGCGGTATGATTTTAACTGGGTATTTGGATATGGTGGTGGAATGGGAAATGAAAGGTTTGGAATAACTAAAGTTGATTTTATTTCCGGCAATCCAATTCAATCTATTGAATTAAACATAAGACAGTTTTTGTATGATGCTAATGCATCAATTTCAAATACAGAAGGAAGATTGATGTATTATTCAAATGGATACGAAGTTAAAGATTCCAATTATTTAAGTATTAAAGATGTGTTAATTACTGGACCAAAGTACTGGGATGCTTTAATTGCACAGCAAGGAGTAATGTTTTTACCTTTAGAAAGTGTCAATGCGAGTATGCTCTTCTATATTTATTTAGAAAGAGTAAATGGAAGGTTTTTAATAACAAGAATTAATTATATTAAGATTGAAGGAACTAATAAAATTATAGAAAAGGGTACTTTAGTTTCTGATACCTTGAATGATGGATTCTTAACGGCATGTAAGCATGCCAATGGAAGAGATTGGTGGTTATTATTGAATAAGCTCAATACAAATTTATATTACAACATCTTAGTACAAGATGATGGGAGCTTTAAAGTAGATACTTTTCGTTCAGGACCTAATATTATTGATGGTATAGGACAAGCGAAATTTTTGAATGATGGAAAGCTCTTAGCATTTTATGAAAGTATAAGTGATATTATTGGTGCGACGATTTATCTATTTTCATTTGACAGATGTTCTGGAAAGATATCATTTATTGAAGATAAACCCTTAGTGAAAAAAGGCATAGGAGGTATTAGTTTTTCACCCAATTCAAGATACCTTTATCATAGTTCAGGTTTAATTCTTAATAAGTACGAAATTATAAATGATAGGCTTGATAACTTAATACAAGTTGATAGCATAACTGATCAGACTTTGCCTTGGGGATCGCAATTCAATCAACATCAATTAGGACCAGACGGAAGAATTTATATTACTAATCTTTATTCTAACTTTTATCAGCATGTTATTAATAAGCCAGATGAACCAGGTCTCGCATGTGATGCAAGATCCAACGGATTTATGTTGAAGACCATAGCAAGAAGAGGCGTTTCTAATAATCCCAACTATCGGCTCGGTCCCATCGATGACAGCATCTGTGACACCTTAGGAATTAACAACATCCCCTGGGCCTGGTGGAGGCGTGATCAGGATACTAGTGATCACTTGAATATAGAATTCACAGATTTAAGTGCTTATGAAGTTACCGAATGGGAATGGAGCTTTGAAGATGGACGTACCTCTATTTCACAAAATCCAATACATAGATATTCTAAAAAAGGTACGTATGAAGTGTGTTTAATTGCTAAGAATAAGAATGGAGCTGATACTTTGTGTAAGATCTTGAATCTTGGAGTTTCTAATGCTGTGGATAAAACAGTTAATATTAAAATTGAATTGTTTCCTAATCCATGCGATGAATACTTTGTTGTGAATGTGTTGGATTATATTCCCCAGCGAATGATACTGTCATTATTCGATCTTAATGGCAAGGAAGTACTAACTAAGCGAATGTATGAAGGCAGTAATGGAATTGATGTCGATCAGATTCATCAAGGAGTTTATATTGTGGAGGTCTTTGAAAGTGGGAAGTTAGTAAAGGTTGAGAAAGTAATTAAGATGTAACAACAGGGGGTAGCATCAATAAGCGAAATATTCAAAATAGAAAATCAATCAAGCTGTTAATTCTTAACTTGGGCAATCCTATATAAAAACGATAAGTAAAATTAATATATCCTGTTCTCAAATAAATACCCAGATACAAAAGTCATTAAACCAGTCTTTATACAGTATGTGCACTAAATGCCTTCTCGGCCTCCCATCTATAATAAGCTTTAAGTAAAGCTTGTAATTCGAAAGATTAATAAAATCTTCCACTTCAAATTCAGGATACATTTATTTAGAAATTGACATTACATCTTCTGTTCCAATTCTAAATGAAATATTCGTTCCTACACCCCAAGTACGACACTCAATCAACGTAACGAATTATTTTACTTTAAAGCCGGACTTAAGTCACAGAATGATATTCGGCAAATTTAAATCTTGAATTACGCCGGAAACTCTACAAAATTTCGTGGAGTTTCATACAAACGTATTTGTAAATCGAAACGGGGATTGATCTGTAAGCGAAGAATATTATATATTTCAATGACAATGTTCTCGGCTGTAGGAACTTTATCTTGGAATTCAACAAGATCTAAGTTAAGATTCTTGTGATCATAACGCATTTCAATGTGTTCGTGAATTATCTCTTTTAGAACTTTTAAGTCCATTAGTATCCCGGTGCTGGGATCAAGTTCGCCACTCACTTTTACTTCCAACTCATAGTTGTGTCCATGAAAATTGGGATTACTGCAGATTCCAAAAACCTCAAGATTTTTTTCGTCTGTCCACTCAGGCTTGAACAACCTGTGAGCTGCGTTGAAATGTCCCTTTCTGAAGATGGCAACTTTCATGTACTAAATAGTCGTATTTATTTAATTTATATATAAAAAAAAATCGTGCTGGTTGGACCGGCACGATTCAATATGTGAAATATCGTTGTTTTTATGCAAGTCCGGCTATATGCTTCATAAGGCCGCTTTTTAGATTGCTGGCCTTATTCTTATGCCAGGTATTTTTTTTGGCAAGGCGATCAATCATGCTCACTACCTTAGGAAGGAAAGTTTTAGCTTCAGTAGCACTTTTTAGTTCTCTGAGCTTTCTGATAGCAGTCCTTGCCGTTTTTTTGTAGTAGCGGTTTGCCAGGGTTTTTACCTCTGTCTGGCGGATTCTTTTTAAAGACGATTTATGATTAGCCATGAGCTATTTTTTATTTAAGGGCTGCAAAGATAATAAGAATCATCTTCTCAAGCACCTATTAACAAAAAAATTATCGGAGCCTGTCCATGGATTTAACCAACTCGGAGTCTTTTCGTATAGCTCTGGTTGCCAGCCAGTTAGTGGTTAAACCAATGAGGCCAAGGTAGATTGCAAAATCAGGGGAAAATTGCCCAAATCCACCAGCTTTATTAAGAATATAGAATCCAAATCCTATTGAAAGTAGAACTTGGATCAATCCGGCAAGACCCGCAACCAGAATTTGGGAGGTTCTGTTTTTGAATAAAAATATAGCTACCAGAGCCAAAATGGCAGATCCGAGACTTCCGGCCATCATTACTGAACTTTCAGAATGGCTTAAGATCATATCCTCTAAAGGAGGAGATAGGGTGCTCTGGGTTCTGGCAAATCGTAAGCTGCCCAAGGATTGAACCCCAAAGCAAATTGCGCTAACTAATAACCAGATACTTTGAATTCTTTGAATCATAATTTTTCAAACAAGCCGCCAAGGTAAGTATTAATTTTTTTATAAAATACCAATTTGTAGAACCCAATTCGGTTAGTCAATGTTGTATTGTTATTAAAATTAAGCAATGAAATTATCATTTTTCCTTATTCTGGCATTATTGAATTGTTCCTTCTTGTTTGCTGGTGACACCTTAAGCCGAGCTTCTATTGAGGTAAACGGAAATTGCAAAATGTGTAAATCGAAAATTGAAAAAGCAGCCCTAATTGATGGGGTAAAAAGTGCAAGTTGGAATCAAAAAACAAAAATTCTGGAATTGGAATATGATGAAAAGAAAGTTACTGTAAATCAAATTCAACTTCGCATCGCTGCAGTTGGATATGATACTCAATTGTATCGCGCGAATGATGCGACATACAATAATCTCCATAAATGTTGTAAATATCCTCGAAATAAGTAAGCAACAATTGAATGTCGAGAGTATTTAGTTATTGGGAATTCCAACATTATTTATCACATATTGATGTATGTATTATAGGGTCCGGTATTGTAGGTCTTAATGCCGGAATAGAATTATTAGAAAAAAAGCCGGGATTAAAAGTCCTTATTATTGAACGCTCCTACATTCCTTATGGAGCAAGTACTCGCAATGCGGGATTTGCCTGCTTTGGTACAGCTTCAGAATTACTTTCAGAACTCGAGACATCATCAGAAGAAGAAGTTTTTGGATTATTTGCACAACGCTATTCTGGAATTCAGGAATTATTGAAAAGGGTTCCTGCTGACAGTATGAATTATGAAAAATATGGTGGCAATGAAGCGTTTGCAAACAACAATATTCCTTCTGAAGAACAATTACATTATCTCAATACTAGAATTAATGAATACATAGGAATTCAGAATTACTTTCAATTTGACAAATCAAGATTAAAAGATTCATCGTTGTTGAATTTTTCGGCTTTAATACATAATGAACATGAAGCATGTATAAATCCAATGATGATGATTGATGTGCTTCAAAGAAAATTTCAGAATTTGGGCGGACTAATTCTAAGCAATGCTGAACTAAGTCATTGGAAAGATATTGAAAGTCATGTTGAATTACACATCAATCAATCTTATAAGACACAGAGTAAAAAAATAATTTTTGCAACAAATGGATTTGCGCAGATTCAATTTCCGCAAATAGATATTAAAGCTGCTAGAAATCAGGTCATGGTTATTGAAGCCAATCATCCCATTATCTTAAAAGGTTGTTACCATTATAATATGGGTTATGTTTATTTTCGTTCAGTTGATAGGAAATTATTAATCGGAGGCGGAAGGCATATTGATAAAGAATCAGAATTTACGGATTCTATGGAAATAAACCCGACCATTAAATCATACTTGTTGGAATTCGTAAAAGAGCATATTCTACCGGATGAAAATTTTAGAATAATTAATCACTGGGTAGGAATACTTGGATTAGGCACTCATCGTTCCCCGGTGATTGAGAAAATTTCGGAGAACTGTATCATTGCTGTCAGATTGTCGGGAATTGGAGTTGCAATCGGAACTATAGTTGGGAAAAAAGCCGCTTTGATTGCATTGCAATCTTAGCATTTCTAAAATTAACCTAATCTTAATTGTTTCATTTCTAAAAGAAGCGACTTTCTTTTACTAAAAACTTGTTATTTCCATTGTCAAGCATTAAATTTGCCATTATTATGAAATTGGGTCTATATAAATATTATTTTGTTGCATTGCTTAGTATTAGCATTTTGGCAGATGATATTATACTTGCATTCGATAGTTCAAATCATTATACTTATCTTCTGGAAAGTTCACAAGAAAAGAATACTGAAGGTGAAGAAAAAGAAGACAAAACTGAAAGTAAAGAAAAAATTCACCATTATATAAAATTCTGTAGAGTTCTTCCAAAGAATTCCTATGCAGAAATGGAGCATTATTTTTACAGAACAAATTTTTTCCTAGACACTATACTCGATATAGAAATACAGCCTCCTCGGGTTTCTTGATTTTCTATTGTAAGTAGTATTTATATACTAACTTATTCTCATTTGCAAATCTTTTTTGTACTATTCAGTTCATTAAAAATTAGATTATGTATTTACATTATAAAGAAAGCCGTCAATCGATGAGTCCAGAGAAATCAATTCAATTTCTCAAAGAGGGCAATCAGCGCTTTATTAACAATCTAAAGATAAATAGAGATCATCTTGAAATGATTAACGTTACATCAGAAGATCAATTTCCATTTGCAAGTATTTTAACTTGCTCGGATTCTAGAACATCTTCAGAATTAATATTTGATCAGGGATTAGGTGACTTATTCAGTGTTAGATTAGCAGGAAACATTGCAAGTTTAGATGCGATAGCAAGCCTTGAATTTTCATGTAAAATTTTAGGCTCGAAGTTAATAGTCGTTCTTGGGCATACAAATTGTGGCGCCATTAAAGGAGCATGTGATCACGTAGATATTTATAATCTAAAACATCTATTGAGTCATATTACTCCGGCATTGGAAATGGAAACATCAACTCAAGCGAATAGAAACTCGGCCAATATTGAATTTGTAAACAATATTACCTTGTTTAATATACAACATCAGATTGATACAATTATTTCGAAAAGCGTAGCAATGCGTGAAATGATTGAGAATCATGAAATCGGAATAATCGGAGGCGTATATGATATTGCTACTGGCAAGGTCAATTTTTTTGACAATAACATATATTCGATTAACCCACATATGAAAGCTGAACAAAAGGAATTTGTAAGGCGCTAATAACTTTTTTTAATATTTCAAATTATTTACGATATGCAATCAGAAAGTTTAACATCAAGACTTAAATTATTTATTAATCCCTTTGATAAAAGATATGAAGACCTTGTAAAGGGAAACGTAAAAGCAAATATCTTTAAAGACTTAATGGCTGGTTTAGTCGTTGCAATGGTTGCGATACCATTAGCTATGGGCTTTGCAATGGCTTCCGGATTAAGACCGGAACAAGGAATTGTTGGAGGTGCGGTTGCCGGATTATTAGGAGCTTTATTTGGAGGCAGCAAATACCAGGTATATGGACCAACCGCTGCTTATATTCCTATTATAGGTGGATTAATGGCTACCTATTCTCACAGTTTTTTAGTAATGGTGTCTATTGTTGCCGGAATTCTCCTGCTTTTTTCCGGGATCTTTAAATTTGGTCGATTCGTAACCTTAGTTCCACACTCCATTGTTGTAGGATTTACAATCGGTATTGCTATCGTAATTGCTTTTTCACAAATGGGCGAAGTATTTGGATTCAAGAATAAAATAGGTTATGCGTTTATTGAACAGATTCAGAAAACGATTTCTTATTTACCGGAGATGAATGTCTTTGCGATGATCGTTGCTCTATTGACATTCGCGATATGCAAAATTTTAATTTCATATTCCAAATTAATTCCTGCACCGGTAATTGGATTGGGATTCGGTTATATTGCAGCTAAGACTTTTTGGAGTGATAAAGGTCTTGTATTAATAAAAGATAAATACGGTAGCATACCTACAGATTTTTCTGTTTTCACACCACCGGTAATGCCTGAATTCACAGGAGCAGTTATGTTTGATCTTGTATATTTTGCATTTGCTATTTATATAGTAGCTGCTATAGAAAGTTTGCTTTGTTCCAGAATGGCAGATCGCTTAGCCAATAATAAAGGAACGCCTTTTAATCCAGATAAAGAATTGTGGGGACAAGGTTGGGTAAATATTGTAACACCATTATTTAACGGATTTCCCCATACAGGAGCATTAGCAAGAACTGCAGTGAACATAAAACTTGGTGCACTATCTCCATTATCTGGAATTGCGAAGTTTGCTTTTAAGTTATTATTGGCTGCGTTTTTAGCAAAGCAATTGGAATTGGTACCCATGGCATGTATAGGAGGAATCTTATTATATGTTGCAAGTGGAATGGTCAAAAAGCACGAAATTCAGGAAGTGCTTGATTTGAAGAACAAGTATCATTTTTGGTTAATGATCTTTACAGCAGTGATGGTTCCATTAACAGGCTTCCTTTGGGCAGTATTAAGTGCAATTGGTGTTTTCATAATAATGGTTGCAATGAAGTGGGTTGAAAATCCGATAAACGATAAAGTTGAACATAATCTGGATGATACTTTTGGCTAAACTCGCAAGAAAGAATCAAGATTTTATGAATGTAGCAGACTCATTCATTTCTTAAGGGTTTTTCCTCTATAGTAAATGGAAATACTAACTTAAGTAGGAAGCGTATTAAGAGAGTTTAATGAATATATTCATTGAATGATATATAATGAATAAATAGTATTCATTATCGTTTCTGTATAAAGAATGATACATTTCTATGTAGGTGTAATCTAATCATTCAAATACGAGTTTTAGATTAGAGTTCACAAATTCACACGTTCTCAGTTGTCTCGATTTCAGGTTTTATTTTATTTAGTTCACACGTTCAATACGTTCTGTAATAAATATTATAACTGAGTGTTTTTCTTGTAAATTGTTTGCCTAAAATTGTTGATGTATTGACTTTTGATTCTTAACCCCTGGCACTTGAAAATCACCAGGATCCTCCGGCACCGCCGCCTCCAAAGCCACCGCCTCCGAAACCACCAAAACCTCCACCACCGCTGGACCCCCAGCCACCTCCTGATGACCAACCTCCACCAGTGCCTCCAATAAAACCACCTCCGGTTGGTCCCCACCAATCATCGTTACGATAGTATCTTCCTCCTTTGTAATACCCTCCTCCATTATATTTTCGTAAGGCCGAGAATATGACAAGAAATATAAAGATGAAAATGAATAGCATAATTATTATTGCTATAGGAGATATTGTTACATCAGTTGGTTCTTTTTGATATTCTCCGGAATGAAGCTCAATAATTTTAGTAGTAGCTTTATCAAATCCTAAATAATATTGTTGTGCACGAAATGCGGGTTTAAGAATTTGTTCGATAATTCTTCGGGACATTCCATCAGTGAGAAATCCTTCTGCTCCATAACCTGTAAGGATTCTGATTTTGCGATTTTGGAAAGCGATATAAATTAAAATACCATTGTTTTTTTCCTTCTGACCAATTCCCCAGCTATTTGCTATTGCCATAGCGCGATCGTAATCATCTTCACCATCGAGATTTTTTTCTATTACGATACTGACCTGCGTTGATGTTGAATCATTAAAGCGCACTAATTTTTGTTCGAGTTGTGCAGATTCATCCGCACTTAAAATTCCAGCATAATCATTTACCAGACGATTCGGTTTGGAAGGAATATCCTTGGCTTGCAAAAAATTTGCAAGTACCAATAAAAGGATAATTATTTTATTTCCTAGTGTAACTAATTTCATCCGGTAATTCATTATGATCCCTTTCTGAGGGGAAATATTTGACAAGTTCCAATCCTATCATTTCGATTGCTTCAACAGTTCCAAGTACATATCTTCCATCTACATAATATGCTTTCATAAGATCATATACATCATTCCAATAATGAGATGAAACTTTTGAATTAATTCCTATATCACCTATAATGGCGTATTCATTCCTTTCCGGTAGAATAAGAATGAGTACGCCATTGCGGTATCGCGTATATTGCATCTGAAGTTTATTGAATGCTTTAATCGCGGCATCAATTGGTGAGACATGAGGGTCTGCAAAATCTACGTGTACCCGAAACTCACATTCACTGTTTTTTTCAACCCTGCGTATGGCGCGAATGATAATATCCTCTTCTGCCTTACTGAAGAACCGGTACATAGATTTATATTAAAAGAAAATTAAAATTTAACTTCAGGAGCTTTATCAGTTCCCTTATCTGCTTCAAACATTCCTTTAGATCCAAATCCAAATACTTTGGCAAAAAGAACACCAGGAAATTTCTGAACTGCATTGTTGAAATCCTTTACCGTAGAGTTATACTTATCTCTTTCAGTCTTGATTCTATTTTCAGTACCTTCTAACTGAGATTGCAATTCCAAAAATCCCTGATTGGCTTTTAAGTCAGGATATCTTTCAGCGACAGCAAGTAGACGTCCGATCGCAGAACCTAATGCTGACTGATTGCTTTGAAAATCAGAGATTTGTTCCGGTGTTGCTTTGGAAGGGTCGATTGTCATGCTTGTTGCTTTTGCTCTGGCTTCAGTTACTGCAATAATTGTACTTTGTTCAAAATCAGCATAGCCTTTAACTGTGTTAACAAGATTCGGAATAAGATCTGCACGTCTTTGATAGGCAGACTGAACATTGGCCCATGCACCGGTTACTTCATTATTTTTTGTAACGAATCCATTGTAGTTACTGCAACCTACAAAGAAGAGAAGAACCAAGATGATTCCCCATATTAAACGTGATAAATTGCTTGACATTTTTTGTAATTTATTGATTAAAATTTGATTGACACAACAAAGAAAGCAATAATCAAGTTCCTTTCGGGTAATTATTTCAACAATTTATCGACAGAAATTAAAAAGGCCCTGACGAAATCTCTTCCATCAAGGCCAAAGCTATTTACCTAAATCAATTATCTTCTGCATGCTCTTTGACAATCATGCTTTTGCGAATATATCGTGCGATCCAATTTTCTTTCCATCTTTGAGATTCGGCGAGCTTCTTTTCTGGTAATTTTTCCATCTGCTGAGGCTCTTTGTTTAGCAATCATTATTTTTTTGTTTTCTCTTCGGAGCTCCCTGACTTCAGTGCGATTTAATTCACCTGTCCTGATTCCGTGTCTTATTCTTTGTACATCATGAGCTTTATGAACATATTGTGCAGAGATTCCGGCCATAGTTAGAAGTGCAATTGATAAACCTAATAAGATATTCTTTTTCATTTTTAATAATTTTAATCTTAAGACTGCGGAAACGAAAACAGGATTAAAGTAAAAATCAGTCTTAAGAACAATTTAACCTAATGGTTTAGCTAGAGTTAAAATGAATCTTCAGATAAAAAATGCAGATCGAATTGGTTGTATGGGTTATGAGTTGTTGGGGTTAACCCATCCCCAACCATTCTTGAAAAGGGAAGGGCAGGGATGGGTTAAGAAAAGTCTGGGATGGGTTAATAAATTCTAGCCATAAGTTATCTAAATAATAAAATCATCTCACCAAATGCCTATATCCCTCATTTATATTCTCGGAAACCTTCTACTCTTTATATAATATTTTTTTATAATATGATGGGTTTTTTGTTAATTTTGTGGCTGTTTAACAATGAAAAAGCCAAAGCTTACTCAACCAGAAATACATTCTGAAGATCACATCATTACATTGGATGGAATGTACCAGGATTACTTCTTGGATTACGCTTCCTATGTAATTCTCGAAAGAGCAGTTCCAGCTATTTCCGATGGACTAAAACCTGTGCAGAGAAGAATTCTTCACAGTATGTATGAAAAGGAAGATGGCCGATATCATAAGGTCGCTAATCTGATCGGTCACACTATGCAATATCATCCTCACGGTGATGCAGCAATTAATGAAGCCTTAGTGAATCTGGGGCAGAAAAACCTGATGATCGATACACAGGGAAATTGGGGTGATTATCGTACCGGTGATTCTGCTGCCGCTCCAAGATATATCGAAGCAAGATTAACCAAGTTTGCTCTTGAAGTTGCTTTTAATAAACAGACAACTGACTGGCAATTATCTTATGATGGTAGGAATAAAGAACCGGTATCGCTTCCTATGAAATTTCCTTTACTACTTGCACAAGGAGTTGAAGGAATTGCAGTTGGACTCGCGACTAAAATTCTTCCACATAACTTTATCGAACTAGTAAAAGCGTCCATAAATTATTTAAAAGGGACTAGAGTTAAAATTTATCCTGACTTCGAAACCGGAGGAATAATAGATGTATCAGAATATGAGCAAGGTAAGCGCGGGGGAAAAGTTAAAGTACGTGCTCAAGTTGAAATTGAAGACAAGAAAACCCTTGTAATTAGAGAGCTTCCATTTTCCGTAACTACAACATCATTAATCGAATCAATTGTCAAAGCTTCGGAGAAGGGAAAGATAAAAATCAAACAGGTTACAGACAATACTGCAAAAGATGTAGAAATAAGAATTGAACTTCAACCCGGTGTATCTCCAGAGGTTTCAATTGACGCGTTATACGCTTTTACCAATTGTGAAGTTTCAATTTCCACGAATGCATGTGTCATTGTTGACAACAAACCCTTATTTTTATCCGTGCAGGATATTCTGCGTATCGCAACTGAGAATACTAAGATTCTTTTAGGTCTTGAACTAAAAATTAAAAAAGATGAGTTGCTTGAAAAATGGCATCTGACATCTTTGGAAAAAATATTTATAGAGAAAAGAATATATCGGGACATTGAAGAATGTACGAACTGGGATCAGGTAATAGAAGCAATTGATAAGGGTCTTCGAAAATATGTAGCTACTCCTAAAGACAAAGCAAAATCTGACGATGGTAGAATTAAATTAAATAGAGATATTACTTTAGATGATATTACTTTCCTTACAGAGATTAAAATAAAAAAGATCTCAAAGTATAATAAATTTCAAACTGACGAAAATCTAAAAAAATTAGAATCAGAGATCAAAGAAACGCAGAGTTATCTTGATAATCTGAATGACTTCACTATTCGATATTATGAAAATTTATTGCTTAAATACGGAGCAGGAAAAGAAAGGCGCACTAGAATAACTGAAATAGAATCGGTACAGGCAGTACAGGTAATGGCTAATAATTCCAAGCTTTATGTGAATCGTGCGGATGGGTTTATTGGATTTGGAATTAGAAAAGACGAATTTATAAAAGACTGTTCTGAATTGGATGATATCATTGTTTTCCGCGGTGATGCCAAGATGATTGTTAGTCGTATCGCTGAAAAAACTTTTGTAGGGAAAGACATACTTCATGTTGATGTATGGAAAAAAGCAGATGAACGTACCACTTACAACATGATATATGTTGACGGCGAGACAGGAAAAACAATGGCTAAAAGATTTAATGTCACCGGTGTTACACGCGATAAGGAATATGATCTGTCCAAAGGTCATGCTAAATCCAAAACATTATATTTAAGTGCGAATCCGGAAGGTGAAGCAGAAATTGTTACAATTCAATTATCTTCAGGATGTACTGCACGAATTAAGAATTTTGACTTCAATTTTTCAGAATTAGAAATCAAAGGACGTTCTTCTTTAGGAAACACTGTTACAAAGTATCCAGTTCGTAAAGTGTCATTAAAAGAAAAAGGAAAATCAACTATTGGCGCACAACAAGTTTGGTACGATGAGAATACCGGCAGATTCAATAGTGAAGGCCGTGGTAAATTTATTGGTGGAATCAATCGGGGCGAAAAAATAATTGCCTTTTACAAAAATGGTACTTATGAAATTACGGAATACGATTTAAATAACAGATATTCGTATGAAGATCTTGTGCTCATCGACAAATTTAGAGAAGAAGATGTGTTCTCATGTATTTACTTTGAAGGTGAGAAGAGGTGGTCAATGGCAAAGAGGTTTAAAATTGAAACAACTTCATTGAATCAGAAATTCACCTTTATTTCTGAAAACAAAGATTCTAAATTGTATTATATAAGCAATCACAAAAATCCTGAAGTTTTATTTTCATACAAACAAAAGAAAGAGAAGATTGAAGAAATCATTACACTAAATGATTTTGTTGATATAAAAGGATGGAAAGCCATTGGAAACAAGATTGAAGCACTTCCGTTAGTAAGTGTCATTGATCAAAGTGCTAGTGTATCGAAGAAGGGAGTGAAAGTTGGAGACACCATAGAATTTGATGATTAAGATTTAAAAAAATGATAAACGGAGATAGTTTTATAGTTAACGGTGGTAGAAAATTAAAAGGTACTCTTACACCCCAAGGCGCGAAAAATGAAGCATTGCAAATTTTATGTGCGGTGCTATTAACAAAGGAAGAAGTTACGATTACGAATGTTCCGGATATTCTTGATATTATTCATTTAATTGATTTAATTAAGGGTCTTGGAGTAAATGTTGAGCGAATAGATTCGCATAAATACAAATTCAAAGCTGAAGAAATTGATCTAAATTTTTTTGGATCGAATGAATTTCATTCCAATGCCAGAAAAATACGTGGCTCAGTAATGTTGCTCGCACCCATATTGGCAAGATACAAAAGAGCGATGTTGCCTAAACCTGGTGGAGATAAAATCGGACGTAGAAGATTAGATACACATTTTTTGGGTTTACAGAAATTAGGCGCACAATTTAATTTTAATGAAAATGAAAGCGTTTATAATATAACGGCAGACAAATTGCAGGGAACATACATCCTTATGGATGAAATTTCAGTTACCGGAACAGCCAATGTTATCATGGCTTCCGTGTTGGCCTCCGGAACAACTACAATATATAATGCTGCTTGCGAACCATATCTTCAGCAGCTGTGTAAAATGTTGAATAGAATGGGAGCAAAAATTCAGGGTATTGGTTCTAACCTTTTAACGATTGAAGGAGTAGATTCTTTACATGGAACCTCTCACGAGTTGCTGCCGGATATGATTGAAATTGGAAGCTTTATGAGTCTTGCAGCAATGACACAATCAGAGATTCGAATCAAAGATGTACGATATGACCAATTAGGAATCATACCATTTGTCTTTGAAAGAATGGGCCTAAAGTTTGAAGTCCAGAATGATGACATTTTTATTCCTGAGCAATCAGAATATGAAATTCAAAGTTTTATGGACGGTTCAATTATGACAATTTATGATGCACCCTGGCCGGGATTTACACCCGATCTTATGAGTGCATTGTTGGTAATGGCTATTCAAGCAAAAGGAAATGTATTGATACATCAGAAAATGTTTGAAAGCAGACTCTTTTTTGTTGATAAGTTAATTGACATGGGAGCACAAATTATCTTATGTGATCCTCATCGTGCAGCAGTTAATGGCCTAAATAGAAAATATACTCTTCGTGGAATTGAAATGACTTCTCCTGATATTCGCGCAGGAGTAGCTTTATTAATTGCAGCATTGTCTGCCAATGGAAAGAGTACTATACATTCAATTCATCAGATCGATCGTGGATATGAAAGAATAGACGAAAGATTACGGTCAATAGGTGCAGATATTACAAGAACGTAAAGCGAACCGTTTAATTGGTTATCCTTAATTGATGCTCGAAGTTTTAGCCTTATAGTTTATCGTAAATAAGGTTTTTTTGTCTTCGTAAATTCTGATTCAAAAATTAAAAAAGTATTTTGAGGCATGAAGTATAAGGAAAATAATTTTTTATCTTTTATTGAATCAATATAAATATCGATCGAGCGATATTATAAGTCAAATCTGGTTTTATTTACATTCATTCGAAGTCCCAGTTGTAACCACTTTGAATTATTAAATTCTGATTCAATTTTATTGATTCTGATTCCTGTTCCTAAATCAATCCAGAATCTTGGAAATAATTCATAGGAAACATTGAATGTTATTTGACGTACGGCGGAATTAAGCCCTTGCGTTGTTTTGTTTCCGAGATCTTGTTCTCGACTTGAATTTGGTTTAAGAATATTGCCACCCCAGTTGGTTGTATCGGTATCTAATCCTTTCTTATATAATAAAAAATTACATTGAAAACTTAATTTGGAATTGAATTGATAATTGATCTTTCCAATACCTTCGTGAAAGTTAGATCCCAGTGGATGAGCGAGTGATTGATGAAAGTGAGAATAACTTGCTAAGCTATCAGAATAAGAGTATGTATAAGGTCGAACATAATTATACTCCATTTGTAAAAATAGATTTTTGATTCCAATAAATTCCGGGTAAACCAAACCAAATTGGAATCCGTATTTATTGGCCCACCATCCTTCGTTTTTCAATAATTTATTCAGAACAAATTCATCCAACATTACCTGACCATAGATTCTTACTTTTTTGAGAATATCGATATGAGAATTTAATCCAATTAATACATTGTCAGGACTTCCAACAGCTTGTTCAATTGCCCGATATAATATTATCGGATTCAGGTACTGTAATTCAAAACTCTTTTTACGATTAAATACAACGGATTCAAAAATACCTACATTCCAGTTTTTGCTTATATTACAGGAAAGGTAGTGCGTTGCAGAATATTTTTTTTCAAGTAAATGATCTATATCATTGATAAATCGGGTTTCTGAGGAAAGCTCTGAAAATATATTCTGATAATTCCATCTGCCCAGATACGTATTAATTTTTAAGTTAAACTGCGGAGCACTGAAATCTGATAGCAATAGAGATCGAATGCCTTGACCAATTGAATTTCTACTATGTGCAAGTGAGATATCAACATGCTTACTTGCCCGAAATGTTAAACCACCTTCTGCAATCAGATAATCAAAACCATTCTTTAGATTGAATATTGAGCTTGTGTAATTTTTAACGAATCCAGCTCCAGGGATAGCTTTATATAAATTGGCATATTGATCGACATAGGAATAAGGTGCGATCTGTGATTCATAAAGATTGCTATAAATAAAAATTTTATTATCGATTCCAGCTTTTAAAGAAAAGCCTCTCATGTTGTGAATCAGATTTCTGGAATCTTCTTTTCCAGCTGAAAAATTAAGAATGGGGTCTATCGTAAAATAATAATGTTTACCATATTGAGAGTAAAAATGACCGGGATGCGTAAAAAAATATTTTAAAAATTTTCTGGATTGAAATGCTATGCTATCTGAGTTAAATTTGTAGTATTCATAATTATCTCGAATTAATTTGCGATTTTGAATTTCATCCCACGATAATCTATGTTGATAAAACGGTTGCAAGTCCGAATGTTGCATATGACTTCGCTTGCTTTGAATTTCATCCTTAATTAAAGTATTATATTCATCTTCATAAATACGCAATACGTTTCCTTGTGACACAAGGTGTTGAAACCACGAGAAGTTTAGAATTATGAAAAATAAAATTCTCATGCCTTAAATTCTAATAAATAATTTTTAATTGTATTGATAAAAAGATCCTGCTCGTAAAATTCAACCGTTATTGGAATTGCAAACACAGGTATTTTGTGTTCATCAAAGAACTGCCTAAAAAGACTTAAACGAGTTGCATCTTTTTCAGTCGTTAAGAGAATTTTATTGTGGTGTTGAATGCTTTTGTATTTATTAATCATTTTAAGAATCTCATCCGAGCTAAAGTAATGATGATCTTCATAGCTATAGTCTGTAAGTGAACCAACTCTCGGAAAGACGTAATCATTGAGGTAATCCGATTGAGCAATTGCCGAAACTAATATGACTTGAGAAGATTCAGTTAATATATATTCATTGTCTTTTTTGAAAATATTGTAGGGCGTACCATAACTAATTCGAGAGAAGAATAGCTTTTGATCAGCTTTGAGTTTAAGCTCATTTCTCCATTTATTTTTTTCAGCTTCATCAGGTTCATGCGGACATTTAGTTACAACAACTATTTGCGCTCTTTGATGTCCGAATCTCCACTCTCTTAATCTTCCACTGGGGAGTAAATAATCCTTAGAAAATGGATTAGTATATTCAGTTAATAAAATATTTAAATATGGCTTAACAGCGAGATGTTGATACGCATCATCTAGGATAATAACCTGGGTCTCCGGATGATCTTTTATTAATCTTGGAATTCCAATTGACCTATTTTTATTCACAGCAATAGCAATATCCGGAAATTTTAATTTCATTTGTAATGGCTCATCGCCAACTTCATGAGAATTTTGGTTTATGCTTACGTCAATATGGCCATATGTTTTTCTTCTATAACCTCGGCTTAGGACAGCAGGATGAATAAAATCTTTTAGGTGACGAATTAAGAACTCAACATGTGGAGATTTTCCAGTTCCACCAACAGATAGATTCCCAATTGTTATTACAGGAATGTTGAAAGAGAACGATTTGGTAATTCCTGATATGTACTGTGCTTGATATAAGCTTACGAATAAACCGTATATCAATGAAAAAGGACTTAAAAGAATTTGGATAAGTTTAGTCAGAGTTTTGAAATTATCTTACAAAGGTAATCAGTTTATATATATCCGTGAGAAGCCAAATGATATACTCTATAAAAATATTAGATTAATTACTAGGAGTAAGATCCTTTTAGTAGAGTGTGGCCAATCTTGCACTCTGTACATTTCTTAAGAGTACATTTTTTATAATATTGTTCTAAACAACCTTGTGACAATCTTGAATTATCAACCATTACACCCAATTGGGTATAAATTTTTGTGATTTTATTTTTTTCCGGAGAAATTTCTTCAAGCCATTGAATTGATTTTTGACAGATTGAATCCTGAAAGTTGAGTTTACCATAAAGATATAACAAGGGAACAAGAGCATTTATTATTATAACATTGAGAGTGTCTCTCCCGATTCTGCCATTGATAGGTTTATTCTTTGATTGAGAAAAACGATAATGAGTTTGCCAATATTCTGAGACTGAATTAGAAAAATGCTTATACACTTCAGAAACGTAATTCATTTGAATAATGATGTCCAATTGAAGTTTGTTGCTAAACAGACAAGAAGCTAATTGCGCTAATCGCAGGGTAGGAAAAGAAGCAGGCCTGATTCTCGCAAAGTACCAATTTTCTTTTTCCATAGTCTGTATATTAAATTTCCTTTGAAAATGAGAATAATATTGATTTAACTTGGACATTAAAACTGTATTATCTGAATCATCCAATAACCCGGCTGTCCCCAATAGAATTGCTTCGAGGTTTTCAAGACTGTCAGAGGACCTCATTAATTGCGGAAAAGTAATTCGTGAGATAAGATTGTCCATTGCAATTGCATTCACAGGACCCATCAGGTATCTTGCAAAATATTTAAAAAGTAAGAAATTCCAATTTTGTTGCGATTCAAAAAGTTCGGATTCTAATTTTTGAATCTTCGATTGAATTCTTTGTATAGAATTTTCTTCAAGTTCAGAAATTATAATTGAAGTAGGAACTTTTTTTATTTGCTTCGCGCAAGGAATTATTTCAGCGTTTAAAATAAGATCAGAATAGTGCTTTAATTCATCTTCAGAGATATAAGCTTTTAGCTCTAACGTTGGGAGGGGAATTCCCTGAACAATGATTTCTGCATCATGATTCCATACTACATGCAATACTACATTTTTATATTGAGGGTCATGTATGTGTTCATGAACAATCCAATCTGAAGAATCGATATGCATTTCAACTTTTCCATTCCAAAGAGTTGAACCAATTTTAATTTTTGCAAAATTAAAGTCCGGGCCCTGGTCAGTATTGAAATCACCTTGATATATGATTTCAATCGGTTCTCCTGTTGTTGTTTTTAGTTTATAATTTCCCCATTTTTTTGTTCTCCAAAAGTAGTGTAATAAGTCTTCTTTCATGTCTTTCTTGTGTATTTAGAAAAAGTGTAATCGTATAAGTTTTTATTATCTTTCTTGAATTTTTGTTCATCTTTCAGAATCCATTCATTCATATTCAGCGATGGAAAAAATACATCACCCTCCACATCGGCATCAACCCATGTAATTAACAAGTCCGTCCAATATTCTATGGACTGCTTATATATTTCAGCTCCACCAACTATGAATAATTCATTTTCAAAATTATTTCGGGCCATTAAAATTCCATCCTCAATAGTAGGGACAATGTTACAATGCGCAAGATACAAAGATTTATTTCTTGTAACTATAATATTTGTGCGGTTGGGCAATGGGCGTCCAATACTGTCATAACATTTTCTGCCCATTAGGATATGATGTCCGGAAGTTGTTTCTTTAAAATAACGAAGATCAGCGGGAAGATGCCAAGGAAGTTGATTATTTATTCCTATGACCCTTTTATCGTTCATAGCAACTACTGAAGTTATTTTCATCTTTTTTTGTTCGGGTTTATTTTTAAATCAATCATATTTTTTTCCAGGTATTTTCTGCTTGCGCTTATAGTATCATGAAGATACTTTTCTATAACCAAGGAGCCGATTGGCGCAGCAACATTACCACCCCATCCTGCATTTTCTATATATACTGCGAGTGCAATTTTGGGATTTTCTCTAGGTGCAAAAGCAAAGAAAACGGAGTGATCATCACCGTGCGGATTTTGCGAAGTTCCCGTTTTGCCACAGATAGGAATATGGTAATTAAAGGCTTTGGTTGCAGTTCCACTCTTTACAGCATTCTCCATGCCTTCAATGACTGGCTCATAATGATGTTTATCGATTGGTATTATATACTTTGTTCTTATGTTTTCAGGGATTTCAGAATTCAGATGATTAAATCCTTTTACAAGATGAGGAGTAATATAAAAACCTTTGTTTGCAATAATTGCAGCAAGATTTGCCATTTGTAGTGTCGTTAATTGTAATTCACCTTGTCCAATTCCAACAGAAATAATATAAGTTGATCTCCAATTATTGGTTTTGTATAACCGAGAATAATATTCAGAAGTTGGAATAAATCCCCCATTTTCAGTTGCTACATCAGAGTAGAGAGGCTTGCCCAATCCAAAATGTCCCAAATATCGGGTCAGAATATCAAGGCCTTCTTTTGGTTTATTGAATCCATTTTTTTCAATTAAATCTCTGAAAGTCTGAATAAAAAAAGAATTACAGGAATGTTCTAAAGCAACTGAAACATTGTTAGGATATGGATGATGGTGACATCCGTATGAGACAGTTTTGTAATAATATGCACCATTGCAAGAATGTGCAGTATTTTTAAAAAGAACTTGCTCTTGTAGAGCGACCAGCGCCAGGATGGGTTTGAAAATTGAACCAGGCGGGTATACAGCAGATGCAGATCTGTCAAATAAGGGCTTTGTTGAATCAAGCAATAAGTAGGCGTAATCTCGTCCACGGTTTCTATTTATTGAAAGCAGATTTGGATTGTAGTTCGGAGAAGAAGCTAAACTTAATATCTCACCTGTCGATGGTTCAATTGCGACTATGCTTCCTGCTTTATTTTGTAAAAGACTTTCACAATATGCCTGTAGGTCCATATCCACACCGAGTATAAGATCTGCACCGGCTTCAGCATTTCTATCCAGAATTCCGTTCTGATAAGAGCCAACCTCCTGGCCTAACTTATCTCTAAGAACAAATTGAACACCTTTATATCCTCTTATATAATTTTCGTATTGTTTTTCAAGTCCATTTACTCCTATGTAATCTCCAAGGCGATATTCGCCTTTTGATTGTTCAATATCTGATTTTTTAACTTCGCTCATATATCCTAAGAAGTGAGCGCCATGTGGTCTTGGATATTCTCTGACAGACCTTACATAAGGTGTAAAGGCAGGGAATTGAAAGATATTTTCTTGAAATCTTAAAAATGTTTCCGGTTCTATATTTTTGAGAAAGACGAAAGGAACAGATTTAGAATACATATTGCTTGACCAATCTTTGTCAAGGTTTTCAATAAATACTTTCTTTGAAATATTTAGAAGGTTACAGAATTTTACTGTATCGAATCCTGGTTTAATATTTTTGTAAGTGACATAAAGATCATATGTGGGATAATTGATAACCAGAATTTTTCCTTTTCTATCATAAAACAATCCTCTTTCTGGTTCAATATTTTTCTGAATTAATGTTGTGGCATTTGCCTTAACGCTGTAAAAAGGATCAAAAAGTTGGAATTTGGCTAATAGAGAGATGAGTATAACGATAATGATGACAATAACAATACGTAAACTTAGAAATAAATTTTTCTTTTCTTTGTCAGCCACCCTATGATTAATCTTTAAAGTTAATAAGAAGTTGTATTAAAAAAATTAACACTATCGAAATTGCAAAGCTGCAAATGGTTTTCAACATAATCGTACCAATGTAAACCCATGTAAATTCATCTAAAGTAAAATAAATGAACAAGTAAACAAAGCATAAAATCGCGGAATATTGTAAGAACCAAACCATTCCAAGGTGATTCGAATTTGGTTTTTGCGTTATTGCATATCCTGATTTTGGTTCTAATAATTTTAAAACAAATGTACGTATGGCCGCCATCCAAAGACAAGCTGAAGCATGAACGCCAATACTGCCATAAAAGCTATCTACGATCAAACCCGAAAAAAAAGCAACAAGAAAAACAATAAATGTTGGGAGATTAAGAGGCAATAACATTATCCCAAGCTGGTAAATAATAATGTTGAAGTACTTCGAAGTGTTTTGTTCAAAATTGATATCCCTTAATATTAATACCTGGAAAAGAATTAATATAATAATTCGCACACTATTTACAATCAGATCTTTATTCATATTTTTCCGACTGTTTTTCGATCATGTCTTTTTCTGACTTATAGGGATGGTTTATAATATAGACCTGATCCAATGTAAAAAATGATTGTGTTGGCTCAACTTGTATTGTGTAAGTAAATGCTCCGGGTTCTACTGTAAAGGATTTTACTTTACCCAATAAAATATTTTGGGGAAAGATGATTGAATAACCACTTGTAACAATACTATCTCCCAACCTTATTTCTGCGTAGCGCTGTATTTCTTCAAGCTGTAATATTTTAGGATCCTTTCCATCCCAAACTAAGGTTCCGATAAATCCATTGTGAGGAATTCTGCAACTGATTCTTGATTTTGAATGCAATAAGGAGAGAATCAATGAGAAATGATCTGACACATCTGTAACTATTCCAACAACCCCAAATGGAGTTATTACACCCATACCGGAACTTACGCCATCCAGTGCTCCTTTATTTAGAGTTAAAGTATTATTTCTTCTGGAGAGACTATTATTAATTACAGCAGCAGGAATTACTTCATACATATTGGAATCCTGCAAGGTGAATGAAGAATCGATGTTTAAAATTTTTGATTGAGAAAAAGATTTTTTTAAAAGGAATTTATTCTCAGATACTATGCTATCATTTTTTTGTCTGAGATTGAAATATGATAATATAGAATGGTATTGGGAGTATAAAGAATTAGAATAAACCTGTGTGGAGTAAAAAAACACCTGACCTTGTCTTTGATTGTATTTTACTATCCAGTAGAAACAAAAAATCTGAAGAACTACAAATAAAACTAATGCTCCGTTCTTGACAATAATACGTAGTGCATCGAGCATTGCGGTGAACCTAAATTAATGTAATGAAAACATATTATTTAACTTCCTCTTCCAATGAGAAAAGAAAACCGGTCAGTATTTTTTAAAGCAATTCCTGTACCTCTTACGACCGCACGCAATGGGTCTTCGGCTACAATAACTGGTAGTTTGGTCTTAATAGAAAGCCGTTTGTCCAAACCTCTCAGTAAGGCTCCACCTCCTGTAAGATATAATCCTGTTTTATAAATATCAGAGGATAATTCGGGAGGGGTAATTTCCAAAGCTTTTAGAATCGCTTCCTCAATTTTCATAATTGATTTATTGAGGGCTTCCGCAATTTCTTCATGACCGATTACGATCTGTCGAGGAATTCCAGACATAAGATCTCTGCCATTAACAGCGTATGGGTCTGGCCTAATTTCAAGATCTTTAATAGCAGCACCAGTGTGAATTTTAATGTTTTCAGCAGTTCTTTCCCCAATAAGTAGGTTATGTTCCCTGCGCATAAAATCAATAATATCTTCTGTAAACTCGTCTCCGGCAACCCTAATGGATTGATCACAGACGATTCCGGAAAGAGCAATAACTGCAATTTCGGTAGTACCTCCGCCAATATCAATGACCATATTTCCGACAGGTTCTTCCACATCAAGACCAATTCCCAATGCAGCCGCCATCGGTTCATGAATCAGGTAGGTCTCCTTTGAATCGACATGATCTGCGGAGTCAAAAACAGCTCTTTTCTCGACTTCAGTTATTCCGGAAGGAATACAGATAACCATTTTGAGATGGGTAAAAAATCTTCTTTTGGTACCAATCATGTTGATCATACCTTGAATCATGCTTTCAGCAGCATTAAAGTCTGCAATTACTCCATCTTTCAAAGGTCTGAGAGTCTCTATGTTACGGTGAGTTTTTTCGTGCATCTGCATGGCCTTCCAGCCTACTGCGATTGTCTCCCCGGTCTTTTTGTCAATTGCAACGATGGAAGGCTCATCTACAACAACTCGTCCATCCTGCATAATCAGGGTGTTGGCGGTACCGAGGTCAACCGCAAGTTCTTGCATGAATAAATTAAATAACTTCATCCTTGATTTGAATTAAATAGTATAAAAAATGGCTCCAATTATAATGATTTGGACTGCTACCAGGGAAGAACCGCAAAAATAGAACATTTCTGAGGGTTTGAGTCAATTTCTCTCATTTTTATCTGGAATTCTATTTTGGCAGTTCAGCTGAATATATCTTTGTATTATGTTAATATTTTGGATAGCGGTTTTTCTGTTATTAAGTGCTTTTTTTTCTGGGATCGAAATCGCTTTTTTTACAGCCAATAAACTGAATATCGAGATTAAGAAAAGTAAAGGAATTCCGAGTTCTCGTATACTTACCTTTTTCTATGATAATCCGGATAAGTTTATTACCGTAATGCTAATTGGTAACAGCATTTCATTGGTTACATTGTCGTATCTTTTTATTGCTTTTTTTGACTCTATTTTAGCTCCATTACAATTAAATTCCGGTGTTCATTTTTTTGTTAATACTGCACTGACTTCTTTATTTATTCTAATACTAGGCGAATTCATACCTAAAGTTTTGTTTTCACTCTATGCCAATGAGTTGATTTCTCCAATGTCTTATGTGATTCAATTTTTCTATAAATTACTATATATTCCTTCACTCATCGTTTCTGGTATTTCAAAATTCTTAATCAAGGTATTGTTTAAAAAGAGTGAAACAAAGGCAAGATATAGGTTCTCAACATTGGATTTAGAACATTATCTTGAGGGCCCACTGAAATTTTCTGAGGATGATATTGATGCAGATATATTTAAAAATACTTTAAATCTAAAGCAAGTCAGAGTTAAAGCGTGCATGATTCCAAGAAATGAAATTGTATACGTTAGTGTGAATGACAGTAAAGAAGATCTAGTAAATGCATTTGCAGAAAGTAAACTATCCAAAATAATTATTACTGATGGTGACATTGATAATGTCCTGGGTTATATTCATCATCAACAAATGTTTAAAGAATTTACATCTATTAAATCTCACATTATGGACATTCCGTTTGTACCTGAAACAATGAATGTTTATGATCTTATGCTGCGAATGAATAAACTAAGACTCTCAATCGCGTGTGTAGTTGATGAATTTGGCGGAACAAGTGGCATTATTACACAGGAAGATATTCTGGAAGAAATTTTTGGAGAGATAGATGATGAACACGATAAAGAGGAATTTATTGAACAGGTAATTTCTGAAAATGAATATCTTTTTTCTGGTCGTTTGGAAATTCAATATCTCAAGAATGAATACAATATACTATTGAAAAGTGGTGATTATCACACACTATCAGGTTACATCGTAAATAGTATAGGAACCATTCCAGAACAAGGTCATGAGTTATACCAAGATGGATATACTTTTATTCTGGAAATGGTCAGCGATACAAAAATTGAAACTGTAAGAATTATTCGTCTTGAAAATCCTGAATAACAATTACAGAATCATTCTTTTATTGTATTCCAATTAATCCCGATTCGTGAATTACTGATAAAGGTCTAATCTTTAAATCATCATATTCACCTATGAAAATTCCTTTAATGTCAAGGCTAAAAGCTATTAATTCCGGCAGATGACCTGGTTCGCATTGAAGTGGCAGAAGCAACTCGCTGTCGTCATTGATAAAATATTGATTGTCGTGTTTTACCAATTTAAAGTGACGAATCAATAGAAGCTTTTGTTTTAACCATGGAACTTTAATAATTTCATTCGCCCATTGTTTTTGAAATTCACGGATAGACAGTACTTTAGGAAGATATGCCAATGGAATTGATTTTGAAGGAGAAGGTATCTGGGTTACCCGTAAAGGAACCTGTGAAGGATAATAATATACTTTTCCTGTATAACATTTCCCCCACTCAAATTTTCTCTCCGCTACAAAACGATTAAAAATATACTCAATGTAAAGTGCTGCTTTTCCGGTCTCAATTCCAATAAACCAATTTCTTACAACAAGAATATTTTCCTCTTTAATTCGGATGGTACCGAGATAAATCCAGGAATCTTCTATGAAATAATTTAATTTTTCAACATCCGCTTTGCGTTGAGGAGTGCTGAGATAACGCAATAGTTCTTCTTTCTGAATATCAGTATTCTTTTTAAATATCGAAATCATAATAAGATATTCCCCTAATTCCTGAAGTATTGTCTCCTTCCATCCTTTGTCGGTATTTATTTTATCAGGAAGCAATCTTAATCTTTTAGCTATAGAAGGGATTCCATAATCCAATAAACGAAGAGAAATATCCTCAAGACGTGTTTTGTCTTTTGAAAGCACTTCAATTCCATGATCCAATAATTGAAATATCCATTGTTCAAGAAGTTGAATTCCCTGACCAATTTGAAAAGATTTGTCTGGAATAGTTTTTTTTGATTTAGCCAAAAACTACGATTGAATTTGCGTAAGAGCAATTTCTGCTGCAACTTGTTCTGCGCTTTTCTTGTTAAAATCTTCTGCAGTTGCAACTTCAACTCCATCTATGTATACTCCAATACGGAATCGATCTCGCTTATCATTTTTTGATTTAGAAATAACTCTAAAATCTATTTCTTTTGTGTTTTTCTGACACCATTCCAATAATTGACTTTTATAATTGTCATCAAAATTTTCAAGCGAATGTATGTTGATATACTTCTTTACCAATTCATTAAGAATATATTTTCGGGTATAAATAAATCCTTTTTCCAAATATATGGCACCAATAAGAGCTTCAAGCGCGTTACCCATCATTGAAGGACTTAAATTTGCTTGATTAAATTCCATGAGTATTCTGTCTAGTCCCATTTGTTCTGCAAGAAAGTTAAGCATTTTTCTTTTAACAATCTTAGATCTCATTTTTGTTAGAAAACCCTCATCTGCCTGAATATATTTATTAAACAAATATTCTCCTACCACAAAACTTAACAAAGCATCACCCAAATATTCCAACCTTTCATTAGATTGTAATACATGATTTTTTTTCTCTGTCTGTAGTGAATTATTGATTGTCGACTTATGATAAAAGGCGATTTTAAAAAGTTGAACATGGACAGGAGTAAATCCCAATACATTGTCTAGCCGTTCGACAAAATGTCTTTCTTTTGAGAAATACTTGTTATGTGTTTTCCGTAATAAATTAATGAAAGTTACTAGCATTTTTTGAAAATCACCGAACTATTATGACCTCCAAAACCAAATGTATTGTTTAAGAAAGCGCGAATCGATCTGCTTTGTGCCTCATTAAATGTAAAGTTTAGTTTTGGGTCTAATTCAGGATCGTCTGTAAAATGATTAATAGTAGGCGGGATAAAATTATTTTGCATTGCCAATATTCCGGCAATGCACTCAATAACACCAGCAGCACCCAGAAGATGGCCTGTCATTGATTTGGTTGAGCTAATATTTAGTTTATAGGAATATTCCTTAAAAACCTGCATAATAGCTTTAACTTCTGCGATATCCCCTAATGGAGTAGAAGTACCGTGAGTATTAATATAATCTATATCCTCAGGGTTCATTTCAGCTTCTTCCAGCGCTAGTTCCATCGCTGCTTTGGCCCCAAGCCCTTCCGGATGAGGAGCAGTTATATGATAAGCATCGGCTGTAAGGCCAGAACCACAGATTTCAGCGTAGATTTTCGCTCCTCTTTTTTTAGCATGTTCGTATTCCTCCAGCATTATTGCACCGGCTCCTTCACCCAAAACAAAACCATCACGTTCTTTATCATAAGGACGTGAAGCGGTCATCATATCGTCATTTCTTTCAGATAAAGCCTTCATTGAGCTAAACCCACCTATTCCCGCACGGGTAACAGCTGCTTCAGATCCACCTGTAAGAATCAAATTTGCCTTTCCATGTCTGATATAATCAAAAGCATTAGAGATTGCATGACTGGAAGAAGCACAAGCTGATACTGTACCGTAATTAATGCCCATAAAGCCATACTTAATTGAAATATGGCCAGGTGCAATATCGGAAATCAATTTGGGAATAAGGAAAGGACTATATCGAGGAGGTCCAGTATTCAAAGCAGCTTCGGAAAGGTCAGTCTCAAGTGTATGAAAGCCACCAATACCAGAACCCCAAATAACTCCTATTCTGGCTTTATCGACCACAGATAGGTCAATACCTGAATCAATTACGCATTCTTCAGCAACAACTAAGGCGTACTGGGCAAAAGGATCTATTTTCCTGGCTTCCTTCTTTTCAAGAAAGTTTTCAGGATTAAAGCCTTTAAGTTCACATGCAAATCGAGTCTTGAAAAGAGAAGGGTCAAATCGTGTAATTATACCTGCACCTGAGATCCCCTTTTCAAGTGCTTCCCGATAGGACATAACATTATTGCCTATAGGCGCAAGGACTCCCATTCCGGTTACGACAACTCGTCTCTTCATATAGTTTTACATGCTCTAATAAATTTATTGTCAAATCATTGATTGTCAAGGATTTGACCTAGGTTGCTTACTTGCTGTTAGCTTCAAGGTAGTCTATAGCTTGTCCAACAGTTTGAATTTTCTCAGCTTGATCATCTGGAATGGAAGTATCGAATTCCTTCTCAAATTCCATTATAAGTTCCACAACGTCAAGGGAATCTGCACCCAGATCATTGACAAAACTAGATTCATTTAAAACCTCAGTCTCGTCTACCCCTAATTTATCGACGATGATTTTTTTAACTCTTTCGCTTGTAGTTGACATTTTATTTTTAATTGTTTAGAAAAAGATTCCGCAAAATAAAGGCTTTCACCTGCTTATTCCAAAGGAAACTGAATAATTATTTAATAAATATTGTTTCCTATAACAACCTTTCAGCTCATTTTTGTTCCTTTGATATACAATACTTTTAATGATTAGTCTTAATACTAAGATTGTTGCCACCGTGGGTCCGGCTTGTAATTCCTATGAAAACCTTAGGGATTTAGCATTGGAAGGCATTACTACTTTTCGATTAAATTTTTCTCATGGCACGCATAAGGACCACCTAAAAGTGATTGAGCATATTCAGGAAATCAATGAAAAATTCAATCTTCATATTGGCATAATAGCTGATTTACAAGGTCCAAAGTTGCGAATAGGTCGTCTAGAAAATGATTCATTACAGATTCAAGAGGGAGATGTTTTAACATTTAAGGACGAAGAATGTCTTGGTACAAAGGAGCAGATCTATATGAGCTATGATCATTTCGCGAGAGATGTAAAGATCGGCGAGAAAATTCTTATTGATGATGGTAAGCTCGTTTTTGAAGTTGTGGACACAAATGGAAAAGATACAGTTAGATTAAAAACATTATTTGGTGGAATACTTTCTTCTAATAAAGGGGTGAATTTGCCGGACACTATGGTCAGTCTTCCTTCATTAACAGAAAAGGATCTTGAAGACCTGGATTTTATTTTGTCCCAACCTGTAAATTGGATTGCACTTTCCTTTGTCAGAACTGCAGAAGACATAATAGATTTAGCAAGAAGAATTGATATAACAGGACATCCTGCCAAAGTTATTGCCAAAATTGAAAAGCCTGAAGCGATAAAAAATATTGATGAAATAATAAAAGTAAGCAATGCAATTATGATTGCTAGGGGTGATCTAGGAGTTGAAATGCCAATAGAGAAATTACCCACTATCCAGAAAATGATAATTGGAAAATGTATCCAGCGATCACGGCCTGTAATTGTCGCAACGCAATTAATGGATAGTATGATTCGCAACCCTAGTCCTACCCGGGCAGAAGTTACTGATGTAGCCAATGCAGTGCTGGATGGGTGTGATGCGGTAATGTTAAGTGGTGAAACTTCTGTTGGTTCTCATCCTGTACTTGTAGTGAACGCGATGAATAAAATCATAGCTGAAGCAGAAAAGCATTATAATATTCAGACGAAAAGACCGCTTCCATCCGAAAAATCTTCTACATTTATTAGTGACGTAGTCTGCTTCAATGCCGCAAAAGTAGCTGAAGAAATTAAAGCCAAAGCTATTATAGGACTAACGGTTTCCGGATATACGGCTTTTAAGACCTCTTCTTATCGTACCAATTGTCCGATTTATATTTTTTCTAGTGCCAAGGATATTTTAGGTACTTTGAATTTGATATGGGGAGTAAGATCATATTATTACGATAAAATGACCTCAACAGATGAAACAATTGAAGACATCACTCGTATACTAAAAGAAGATCATAAGGTTAAAAAAGGGGACCTCATTGTAAACACCGGTAGTATGCCTATTCATGCCAAGTTGAGAACCAATATGTTGAAAGTAACTGAGGTTTTATAAAATGAAAAATTAATCTATACGTTATTCCCAGATATTTTATCAGTTCTCTTTTATAAAGATTTCTCGCAATTGAAAACGAATCATTCTAATCTCTTCATTTTCCTTCCAATGTTCCGGGTATTCGCTTTTATTTTATTCTCTTTGATTGGTAATAAGTATGCATTTGCACAATTTATTGAGGAAATAAGCCCTTCTGGAATTGAGGCTCAATTAATCGAGGCACAAAAGCAAGAATTAATTGGCAATCCGGATAAGTCAATCGAGTTACTAGAAAAAATGCGAAACATTCCGGAAACAAGAGCCGCAGTTTATTATCAATTATCAAGATTATATAAATCAAAATCCAAATTAGAAGATGCACTAAATGCAATCAATGAGAGCATAATAGCAGACCCTAAAAATAAATGGACGAGAGTGTATCAGGCGAATCTTTATGAATCAATTGGAAAATATCAAATGGCTGCAGAATCGTATGAGGCTGTCATTAAAATTGAACCTGAAAATTATACTATGTATGATCTGGCAGCGCTCAATTATCTTAAATCTGATCAAGCTGCAAAAGCCTTATCTATTATGGATTTGGCCCATACCAAATTTGGCGCAACTCCCAAAGTTGCGATTCAAAAAAATAAACTTTTACAACTTGTTGGTAAAAATAAGAAAGGAATAGAACTATTGCTTCAGGCTGAAAAGGAATATCCCAAGAATACGGAATTAATGATAGAAATAATTCAATTCTATTTTCAGAATAATCAGTTGGAAGAAGCAGCAAATTATACTAAAAAATTGCAATCGATAAAACCCAATCACCCTTTCCTTAATTCTTTGAGTCAATCAACTCAAAAATCTTCATCCGATATTAGTGATTCTGAAATAGAAAATTCTATTGATCCTGATCCAATAGTAAAGAAAATTATTCCGGAACTTAAGAATATCAACAATAATAACTTTGACAAATTTATTAACATAGCAGATAAGTTATGTAAAAAATTTCCTAAAGATCCCAAAACCTGGGCACTAAAAGCAGATATTCTATATGGTAATGATAAATTAATTGAAGCAACCTCAGCTTATAACACAGCAATTGGTTTAGCTACTGTGCCTTATACCATTTGGGAGAATTATATAGTTTGTTTAATGAAATTAACCCATTGGAAAACATTGGAAGAGAAAACGAATGTTGCTCTTGATTATTATCCCAATCAAAGTTTCATATTTTATGCTCTTGCCCTTGCACAATTTAATCTTAAGAATTATTCAGATACCAAAATTCAAATAGAGCAGTTTGCTCTTATGAATAAAAATTCTCCGTCAAGATTACTGGAATCCAATATTTTAAAAGCCAGAATATTTGATGAAACAAACAAGCAAGATCAAGCTGCAGAATTATGGTCTCAATGTATAGCAAGTGAAAAAAATGAAGTTGCAATTATTGAATACTGTTATAGCCTATCCCGTAAGGGTAAAACATTTCCTGAAGATAAATTAGTAAAAGCAACAGCAAGCCAGGAATTAAGCATGGACTATATATTATCACGAATGGCAGCTATTAATTTTTATGCCAAAGATTACGCAAGAGCGGATCAGAATATTAACGCTTGTCTGAATCTCTCTGCAGGCCAAAATTCAGAGAACTTTGAATTGGCATATTTGATTTTTAACGCAAAGGGAGATAAAACTAATGCCAGAATTCTGCTTAGTAAAGCACTGGAATATTCTGATAATAAGGAATATTATCAAAATATATTGAACCGTCTGAATTGAAATATATAGTATTATTCGTCTGTTGTGGTCTTTTGGTTCAATGTAAAAGTTCCAAAAAAATTCTAATTCCAAAAAAGAGCATTCCTATTTCAATGGATTCCCTTATGAATTCCATTTATTCACAGCAACAATTTCTAACGTATTTTGCCAAAGGATCACTTTATTATTCCGGATCAGAATTTGAAGGAGCCGCAGATTGTCAACTAAGAATAATAAAAGATAGCATTGCATGCCTGATAATAAAAAAATTGGGTATTGAACTTTTCAGGATTCTGATAGAAAGAGATAGTGTCACTGTATTGGATAGAATAGAAAATACCTGGCAAAAGAATAGCATAATTCAATGGACTTCGCAATTGAAACTTCCTGTGGATTTTTACTTGATTCAGGATGTACTGACTTCAGGATTCTACCTTTCGGAATATCTCTCTTATGAATGGAAGCA
Organism: Saprospiraceae bacterium; assembly: GCA_013140975.1. Taxonomy (GTDB): domain Bacteria; phylum Bacteroidota; class Bacteroidia; order Chitinophagales; family Saprospiraceae; genus Vicinibacter. The sequence goes on along the minus strand of JABFRV010000112.1, from coordinate 9,899 downwards.
GTCACCTGACACCTCATTACTTATGGGAACTTCAGAATTATTTCAATTTAACACGCAGATCCTCCTGCAGCCTTTGCGCTCTTCAAGTATAAATTTTAACTCTTTAGGTCAATTTACTACAATAGATATTTTGAAGCATGAATCTATCAATGGAAATTTGTTACCCAAAAGCTTTGAATTTCGTTTCCGCAATGAAAGAAATGAAATAAAATTTATTCATATTGAATCTAAGGAAATTAAACTTAATTCAAAGGAAACCATTAAATTTGAGATTCCTACTCATTATAAAAGAGGGTAGCTAATTGCTAATGCCTGGTCGGAGCTATTTACATTTTATCATTGCAATTGTCATTCTTGTAGGCGTATCCTACCTTTTTTCATCATTTACTCTAAGTCAGGAATCCAGAAATAATGAGCGCATTGACTTTCTGAAAAACCAGATTCATCAGATAGAATCCCAATTATCAGATTACAAAAACAACAAAGAAAGTTTTATCACTCTAATTCAAGCTCGACAGGGGTTAATTAAAAACCGAACAGATCTAATCAACAGATTGAATGAAGAAATTAATCATAACTCTGCAGAATTACAAAAACTGGAAGACAACAATAAGTCTAGTTTAAAACTACTTGAAGTGTATAAGAAGGACTTTGAGTTTGTTGCCAGAAAAAAATTTACGCAGCAGTTGAACCAGTCTCATATGTTTTCAGTAAATCAGAAAGAATGGAATGCAATCGTTAAGAAACTAATATGGACAGAACAACTTAACGAGTTTAGAATAAATCGCTTTAAGGTTTACAAAAATTCTTTGGACTCTGTTCTTGCCCGAAAAAATGAGATTAAAAATAAAATTCAATCTCAGAAAGAAATGGTTCTCACACAGGAATCTGAAAAAACCAAAATTACAGGTGACATAAACCAGCTACATTCTGACTATAAAGAGATTCAATCTAAAATTAAAGAATATAAGTCTATTCTTGATAAATATAATCGGGAGAGAGCACAACTTGAGAATATGGTAAATCAATCCATTACAGAAAATGTCAGAACCGAAATAACATATACCCCTTCAACCAAAATAGCTTGGTCTTTTCCACTTTCCGGAGGAACTATCAGTTCACCCTATGGAACATTTCGGGATCCTAAGAATCCTCAACTCACATTAAAGAACAACGGCATTGATATACGCGCCAAAGAATCATTTGTAAGATCTGCTGTTGATGCTACGGTTATTCAGATTCGACAGATGGACAATGGAACATTTTTTCTATTGACGCAATCTGGTGAATATTATCAAGTCTATTCTAATCTTGATAAGGTCTTTGTCAAGCCCGGAGAAAGGATCGATAAATTATCGAATCTTGGGGAGCTCAAAACAGAAACCAATGGGATGCATAACCTTCACTTCGAAGTGTGGAAAGGAAGGACGCCAATAGATCCTATTGGATTTGTTGGTAGATAATATTCCTACACCTCATGATAATCTAAATCCTTACTAAAAGTTTCATCTATTGTAAGCAATGACAACATTGCAATTCCAATACAAAACGTTCCAACAATCATAGCTGCCTTTATAGCCCCTTCTGCGGGTAATACAATTTGTGATCCAACAAATACGCCGACAAAATATTTAAAAGAATATGTAATTGGAACAACTGCGCCTCTTACAAAATTTGGAACTGTGTTCGTCACAGTACTTCGAAGATTGGTTCCAAATTGTTCTGCCGCATTCGTTACAAATAATGCCCAATATCCTGTTGCAATTCCAAGCAAAAGACTCATTATCTTAAACGTTGAAAATGAAATTCCAGTTGAAGTGAGATAAACAAACATCAGAATCAGGCTTATGAAAAGATAGCTAAAAATTACTTTTTTCCTGTTCTTAAAATATTGACTTGCTAATCCACAAATCAAATCACCAATACTTAATCCAATATAGGAATAGGTAACACCCTGACTCACCTGCTCCTGGACACTAACACCTTCAAATGAAAAAAAGTATTTACTCAATGCTACAAGTACGCCAATGAAAAACCATACAGGAAAACCAATGAATATGCAAGACATAAATTTTATAAATCTTTCCTTAGTATGAAATAACATGAAGAAGTTTCCTCTCTTAACATCTGTCGTTTTAGCTATTTCAAACATCTTGCTTTCTATTGTTCCTGCTCTTAACAACAATAAAAGAAGCCCTAAAACTCCACCAATAATGTATGCAATATTCCATTCAAAGTATTTTCCAACAATCGAAGCCACCACTGCACCCAAGGCTCCAAATGTTACAATAATCATTGTGCCAATTCCTCTTTTATCTTTTTGCATAGTTTCTGTTACCAGTGTAATTCCGGCTCCTAACTCCCCGGCCAGGCCAAGACCAGCAATAAATCTCCACACTGCATACGCCTCAAAAGATTGCACAAAAGCATTTGCAATATTGGCTATTGAATACAATAATATCGAGCCAAACAGGACACTAATCCTCCCTCTTTTATCACCAAGTATTCCCCAAAATAATCCACCAATAAGCATTCCCGACATTTGGTAATTAAATAAGCTAATCTCATACTCATTAATTTTCTCCGCACTAAAGCCCAATGCCTGAAAACTCTTATACTTAACTACATTGAAAAGAATTAAATCAAATATGTCAACAAAATAACCCAGGGAAGCAACGATTATTAAAATCCATAATTTCCTGTCTTTTTGAAATTCTTTCATAGTTGCGAAAGTAATTATTTTAAAGTTATAAGTGACATAAAATAACCAAAGCTAATAACAGCTTAAACTTAAGCTGCGATAAATGATGACTGTTAGGTTTGATATTGAGAGATTGATTCTTTAAAAATTTAAATAATAATTTATTTAAATCGATTTATTCATAACCCCCTTGGTCAATTATCAACATTTCAACCAATATTGAAAGCTAAAACTTTCATGGCAGGATGAGGTATTTCAATTAGAACAATTATCATTTTTAAACCAAATAGTTATAATTCTGACTTAATTTTGCAACATGACCAAACATAATTTTTATGCTGGCCCGGCAATACTGCCAAAGTCAGTTCTGCAAAAAGCGTCGCAAGCGATTTTGAATTTTAGCGATATGGATTTGTCCTTGCTAGAAATTTCACATAGAAGCAAGCAATTTGAAGCAGTTATGGATGAATCTAAATCTCTGATTCTTGAAATAATGAATCTAAGAGATGATTATGACGTACTTTTTATGGGGGGAGGTGCAAGTAGTCAATTCTTTATGGTTCCAATGAATATTTTGAAAGATGATGAAACCGCATGTTACGTAAACACTGGAACCTGGGCGAGTGGAGCAATTAAAGAAGCCAGGTTGTTCGGAAATGTAAATGTTCTTGCTAGCTCAGAAGATGATCATTTCCGACATATTCCAAAGGGCTTTACTATACCTTCAGATGCAGCCTATTTGCATCTTACTTCCAATAACACAATTTACGGCTCTCAATATCAAAGTTTTCCGGATTCCCCTATTCCATTATTCTGTGATATGTCTTCTGATATTTTCAGCAAAAGGTTAGATTTTTCAAAGTTCGATCTGATCTATGCCGGAGCACAAAAAAATCTGGGACCAGCAGGTGTAACCATAGTTGTTTTAAAGAAAAGTCTGATAGGTAGATCCGCAAGAAAGCTACCAACAATGTTGAATTATAAATCCTTTTCAGAAAAAGGATCTATGTATAATACTCCACCGGTTTTTCCAATATATGTTACAATGCTTACACTTCAGTGGATAAAAGAAATCGGAGGTTTAGAAGTTGTTGAAAACCGAAACAGGGCTAAAGCTGAATGCCTTTACAATGAAATAGATCGTAACTCTTGTTTTTATGGAACGGTAGAAAAAAATGACAGATCATGGATGAATGTAGTTTTTGTTCCAAATAACCCTGAACATGAAAACTTATTTTTAGAAGCTTGCAAAGCCGAAGGTTGTGTTGGTTTAGCCGGACATAGATCCGTTGGAGGATTCAGAGCTTCTTTATATAATGCGTTGGAATTAAAAAGTGTGCAAGTTCTTGTTGATGTTATGAAAAGATTTGAAGAGAAGTATGCCTAAACCTGGCAAATTCAAAGAGATTCAATTTCTTGAATTAGAGGATATACAAATCCCGGTTGAAATTCATCATGAATGGAGAAAATCAGCCCGGGTTAGCATAGGTCGAGATAAAGCCATTATTCGCCTTCCAATTTTGATTGCAAGTTCAACAAAAGAGGAGCACATGAATTGGGCGAAGGATTGGATTGCTAAAAAAATAAAGAAGGATCAGAATTTAAAATCTAGTTTTTTTCCTAAGACATATTTGACAGGAACCATCATTGAAGTAATGGGAACAAATTATACTCTTCAATTGAATGAAAAAGATGGGAAGACCGCCACAGGAAGAAGAATTGATAAAACTATATACATTAATCTTCCGAGTAATCTTAGTGCAAACGTTCGACAAAAAACCTGTCAAAAATTAATACATAGAATAATGTCTCAGACGTATCAGCATCATGTTAAGAAAAGAGTTGATGATTTAAACGATACATATTTTAAGAAAGAGATTAATGAAATTCAACTGCGAAACAACTCCAGTAACTGGGGTTCATGCTCCTCTAATAAAAACATTAGTTTATCGTCGAGATTACTTCTTGCGCCTGCTTTTGTTCTTGATTATATAATTATTCATGAGTTGGCTCACCTTGTTCATCACAATCACTCCGCAGCATATTGGAAAGTAGTGGAAAAGGTAATGCCGAACTATATGGAAGCTGAAAACTGGCTAAAAAAATCAGGGTCTAATATTAATTGGTAATATTAAGCCGCAATATTTGGTTGTAAATCAGCACTTTATGATGAAAATTGATGTTTGTACAAAGCCGGGAACTTTTTTTGTTTAAAAAATGCAACAGAAGCAAATTTCAAGACTCTTTACATTGATTTTTTTCTTCATCAAATATGAAAAACCTAATTGAAAAAGTAATTAAAGCTGACAGGAAAGCCTGTTCCGAGCTTTATAATTTATTCAATAAGGCAATGTATAATACCTGTTTGAGATTATTGGGCAAAGAAGAAGATGCATTGGATGCTCTTCAGGAAACCTTCGTACTTGTTTTTAGAAATATTCATTCACTGGAACAACCTGAATTACTTCCTGCTTGGATCAAGAAAATATGCGTGAATACCTGTCTTAAACAAATTGAAAAAAAGAAAAAATTGCAATGGTCTAATTTTGATGATCATACAGTTTTGATTAATCTCAATGACGAAGATGAAATCGTAGATGAATATGAATATGCTCAAAAATTAGATGCTATTCAATGGGCTCTTGAAAGACTGCCTGAGAAATATAAAATTGTATTCTCCCTGTTTGCTATTGAGAATTATTCACATGAGAATATAGCAGACAAGCTCTCCATTCCTAGTGCAACTTGCCGTAGCCAATATATGAGAGCCAAACAAAAAATTATTGAACTTATTAAAAACAGTCATTATGCCGGATCAATTCAAAAAATTTCTGCAAAAGCATAGAGAAGATCTAGATAGCCAAAATACACCTGTACATCTTTTTGAAAAGATTATGCATGAGTCCTTTTCGAAGGAAGATGTGAAGTCTGCTCCTGTTATAACAAAGCATAGAAATGTAATTTATTACTTTACAAGAATTGCAGCAGTAGGTCTTGTTGTAATTATTTCATATGCAATTTACAATACTTTTAATTCTAATTCTGATGTTTCTGTTGCAGTTTCTAATTCTGAAAATGAATCAAAAAATGTTATTCAACAGACATCTTCAATTCCAAAAGTTATAGAAGAATCTGCTAATCAGGAAGAAAGAATAAATGATACTTCTCTGGAAAGTCAAAACAATAAAATTGCAACATCAACAATAAAAAAGAAATCTGGCACTAGAAGTACGACCCTTACTCAACCAGCTGATAATTCCTCTCAAGAAATCGTAAACACAAAAACAACTTCTCAAATAGTAGATATTTCTGATAAGTCTGAAATTTCTACTGATCAGAATATATTAAATCGAGTTGCAGAGAATGCAGGCTCAATACCTGTTACACAGGGACAAGCTTTTCATCCGAATGAGGGAGAAATTTCTACTACAATGGTGGAAGTTGGAGAACAACCATCTTTAGTTGAGAATAAAACTGTTCATTCACAATCTGTAGAAATGCAACAGAATGTCAACGGAGGTATCATTTCTTTGGATCGCAAGGTTAAAAAGAGCTTCTTTAATTTTCTTTCCAAGAAATCAAGAAAGTGGTCACAGAATTCTATAGCTATTGATCCAAAAGAAAATGAAGAAAGAACTTTCGTGGATATAAATATTAAAACAAACTTATTCGGATTTTCTAAAACTTTACAAATACCTACTTTTTAAATAAAAAAAATTGTTACATATGAAAAATATTTTTTTAATCCTGTTTTTATTGATTACAATAACATTATCTGCACAAGAACCTCCTACGCCTCCTGCACCTCCATCGGCACCTTCACCAGAGATGAAATCTGACAAGAAGAAAGATACAACAAGAATTAATCTCGGCGGAACAGAAGTGCTAATAATTGAGAAAGAAAATAATAAGAATGATGATAGCCGGAAAGATGATGAAGATGAAGAAGATGATGATGACAATGACAAAGATGACGAAGACATGAATGATGATGATAAAGCCCACATGAAGAAACATAAGGAAAATACTCATCCTGCAAAAAAATCAAAGAGTGGAGCAAAAGTTGGTTTTCTTGATGTCGACTTAGGTGTAAACTTATTTGCTAATTCCGGTGATGTTTCTGAGACATTAAAGAATGATTTGGATTTGAAATTTTGGTCATGGTCAACAACATTGAATTTCTTACCAACAAAAATTTATTTGGGCTCTAGAAATGTCAGGTTAATGACAGCTATAGGATGGAGAATCGGAAATTATAAATTTGACAATAGCATACAATTTGAACCAAATCAAGATTTAGTATATTCTTTGGATTCTAATATTCGTCGTTCTAGACTGCACGTTCAACATCTTCAAGTTCCTTTGATGCTATATTTCCAAAGTAATAAAATTAAAGGCCTGGGTAGAATTGGAATTGGATTAGGTGGTTACGCGGGAGTCAAAGTACATGAGAGGTCTGAAGTATGCTATCAGAATATTGATAGACATACTGTAACAAAAGAAGATTTTGGTTTTGAAAAATTCCGTTATGGTGTTAGTGGAAGAGTAGATATTGGCTTCTTAAAGTTATTTGCTAACCTTGACTTAAGTGATACCTGGGCATCCAATGACCTTCGCACATTAGAATGTGGCTTATGGTTTGATTTCTAAAAAGATTGTTGGTTAAACTTTTTTTCAATACGGTAGAGCTGGGATATTTCTCAGCTCTTTTTTTTGTGTATTGGGTGAAAGTTTATAAGATTCTCCCTTAAAAAATCCTTGTCAAGATGCGTATAGATTTCTGTTGTTGTAATGGATTCGTGTCCCAACATTTCCTGAACAACTCTTAAATTGGCACCACCCTCAACAAGATGTGATGCAAATGAATGCCTAAAAGTGTGAGGACTTATTGATTTATGAATTCCGGCTCGAGCAACACATTCTTTGATAATATTGAAAATACTTATTCTAGATAGCTTTTTGCCAAATTTATTTAGGAATACGAAATCTTCATGGTTTTGGATTCTGGGAAGATGGACTCTGTATTGATTCAAATAGGTATTAATATGAAACAAAGCATGTTCGCCCGTTGGAACCAATCTTTCTTTATTGCCTTTTCCTGTAACTCTTAAGAAGCTTTGATCCTGAATTATATTCGTGATTCTTAATTCAACCAATTCACTTACTCTTAGTCCGGAACCATAGAGTGTTTCAACGATAGCTCTGTCCCTATGTCCTCGGTCGGTACTAAGATCTATGGATTGAAGAATCTGTTCGATTTCATCAATGCTAAGTACGTCCGGAATATATTTTCCTAGTTTTGGAGACTCTAATAATTCTGTTGGATCATCTTTTATTAAGTCTTCTACCATTAGGAATTTGTAAAATGCCTTAATGCCAGAAATAGTTCTTGCCTGAGATCTGTTATCAATTTCTCTCTTGGAAATCCAATGTATACACTCTTTAAGTTTGGTGAGATCAAGATTCAGTGGGGATATGTCGGGATAATTTTCTATAACAAAAGTTCGCAAAGTGCTAACGTCTCTTACATAAGCATCAATGGAGTGCTTTGATAATGACCTTTCCAGTTGCAAATAGATCTTGAATCCGGTAATTGAAGAATGCCAATCCATAATTGCAAAAATACATATTAATTAAATATTTAATATGTATTTTTTCTGATGATATGATTACTTTTGCTTTTATAAGCAAGTTTATGTTTTCTCATGAAGACTCTTTACAAAAAGATCGAAACGATTCTTTAGCTTCTTTTCGATCTCAATTTCATTTTCCTCGTGATGCACAGGGCTCTCTACTATATTTCTGTGGCAATTCATTGGGTCTTCAACCTATTCAGACAAAAGAATATGTGATGCAGGAATTGGATGACTGGTCGGAGTTTGGAGTTGAAGGACATCTTGAAGCTGAAAGACCTTGGGTTCGTTATCACGAATTTTTAACAGAGCCGATGGCTGCCGCAGTTGGTGCTTTACCTCATGAGCTTGTTGTTATGAATACTCTTACGGTAAACCTTCATCTGATGATGGTGAGCTTTTACAGACCAACAAAGTCCAGACATAAAATTCTCATTGAATACAGTGCTTTTCCTTCAGATAGATATGCAGTTGAATCTCAGATTCGGTTTCATGGCTTCGATCCTAAAGAATCACTCATTCTACTGACGCCTAAAGATCAGAATGAATATGTCAGCTGGGAAAATATTAAAGAGGTTTTGGAGAGTCATGGTGAAGAAATTGCTCTAGTACTTATAGGTTCTGTAAATTATTATACAGGACAGGCTTACCCTATAAAAAAAATTACAGATTTAGCACATAAATACGGTTGCAAAGTTGGATTCGATCTGGCGCATGGTGCTGGGAATCTATTATTAGATCTACATAATGATGCTCCTGACTTTGCGGTATGGTGTAGTTATAAATATTTGAATTCTGGTCCTGGTAGTTTAGCCGGATGCTTTGTACATGAAAAACATGCAGATGATTACGAGATTCCTCGATTTGCAGGATGGTGGGGTCATAATAAGGTAGATCGTTTTAAAATGTCTCCGCAAATGAAGCTAATGCGAGGCGCCGAAGGTTGGCAATTAAGCAATCCACCTATTCTTCCGATGGCATGTATGTTATCTTCACTTCAATTATTTTCAAAAGCAGGAATGCCCGCACTCAGAAAAAAATCTCTTGAACTGAGCGAATATCTTATTCAGCTTCTCCAATCATTAAATCACCCAAGTATAAGGATTCTTACTCCTCAAAGTGAAGAAGAACGAGGTTCGCAAGTCTCTATTCAAATTCGAGGAGGAGATAAAAGAATTTATAATGAATTGAAAAACATAAGAATTATTGCAGATTGGCGTGAGCCTGATGTAATCAGAGTTGCACCTGTTCCACTTTATAACTCTTTTAGTGATGTTTATTTTTTTTATGATGCATTGAAAAATATAATTCAATCCAAATGATTACAAATAATTCTAACAAATTTATTATTGCGGGTGCAGGACTCGTAGGCTCTTTATTAGCATTGCGATTGGTTCAAAAAGGCTTTCAGGTTGAAATATTTGAATCAAGAGAAGACATGAGACTTCAGTCAATGTCTGCAGGCAGATCCATTAACCTGGCATTATCCCATCGCGGAATAGAAGGACTTAAATTGGTTGGAATGGATAAGGAAATTCTTCAACACGCAATACAAATGAAAGGAA
>JABFRV010000189.1 GCA_013140975.1 Saprospiraceae bacterium | reverse complement strand
TATCAATCTAAGATTCATATTAAAAAATGCTACGTTCATAACTTCTAAAATTGGTTTATATGAAATTATACAAGGTGTTTTTGCAAATTAAGAATGGAATAAGTAGTAATTTCACAGTCTGCCGTTACAAGCAAGCCTAACAGACGACACTGCAACCATCAACGGGACAACTAAACCATCGACTTTTCACATCCTGAGCAGACTTTCCGGACGACCTTAACTCGGCAGACTTTTTCGCTGTTTTAAAACAAAGACCAGCAGACCAACTTGGCGACACACAAGCCGACCCAAGAAAAAATAAAACACCCCACCGCACAAAAAAATGAATTTTTGCCACCGCACAAGTGGCACATTTGGCTTTGCCCTGCCCACAAGCCGACCCTTCTGCAAAGCCAAAAGAGCCACTTTTTAGCCAACGCACTGAAAATGACTTCGAGAAAAATAGAATGGACACCAAACAATATTTTATCTAAATTTGCGTTTCACAATAAATGAAAAAATTCGTTGTAACAATATTGCTTCTTTTATACTTGATACCAACCTTTGGTGTCAATGTTACTGTGCATTATTGTGGCGGTGAATTTGCATCACTCACTTTTGGTACTTCAGAGAAAAACAAATGTGCTTGTGGTAGCAAGAAGATGAAGAAAAACTGCTGTGAAGACAAAACTTTTTCTTATGAAGTTGATGACGAACAAGCAAAAGCACAAGAATGCTTATTAGCTTTTTCAAATTCGGTTAACATTGATTTTGCTCTACCTTCCCCAATTGAGTTTTGCTATTCTTACTTCCCTTCAATTGAAACTGAATACTATTTCCACCATCCACCAAACTTTGTAAAGCAACCGCTCTACATTCTCAATCAAGTATTTCGAATTTGATTTTTTGACAATTCAATGGTTTGCCGACACTATTTCAGTGGCTCGGCTAATTGTGTTTTCAATTCTTATCAAAATCAAAATTCAAAAAAATGTCAATAATTAATAAAATATCAATGATGCTTTGCATTGCATCTACTTCGCTTACAAGTTGTGAAGCCCAAGTAAAAAATGCTAAAACCGAAACCGTTAAAATTTACGGTAACTGTGGAATGTGTGAAAAAACTATTGAAACAGCAGGAAATGTAAAAAAAGTAGTAAAAGTGGATTGGGACAAAGACTCCAAATTAGCTATTTTAACTTACGATAGCACTAAAACAAATCAAGACGAAATTTTGAAACGTATTGCTTTGGCAGGTTATGACAGCGATAAATTTCTTGCTCCCGATGATGTTTACAGCAAACTGCACGGATGTTGCCAGTATGATAGAGTTAAAAAAACCACTATCGGTAAAACAGATGTTGTTGATGACCATTCTTCGCATAATCACGATGCCCCAACGAAAGAAAACCCAACAGAAATTGGGCAAGAAACAAATCAGTTAAAAGTGATTTTTGACAACTACTTTGCCTTAAAAGATGCCTTGGTAAAATCTGATGGGAAATTAGCTTCTTCGATTGCTAAAGAATTGCTTACAAATATTAGTGTTGTGAAAATGGATAAACTAACTAAGGAAGAACACACTGTTTGGATGAAAGTAATGAAAGATTTAAAATTTGATACAGAACATATCGAAGAAACCAAAGATGTGGGGCATCAAAGAGACCATTTTACAACACTTTCAAAAAATATGTACGATTTAATTAAAGTGTCGAAGACTGAAACTCCAATATATTACCAAAACTGCCCAATGTTTAATGACGGAAAAGGGGCAAATTGGCTGAGCAAAGAAAATGTAATTAAAAATCCATACTATGGTTCGCAAATGCTCTCTTGTGGAAAAACAGTAGAAACAATAAAATAAAAAATCTCAAAAAATAATAAAATGAAAAATAAAAATTCAAAAATTGCAATGCTTGCCATTACAATCATTGCTTTCGCAATTTCATCGTGCAAAAAACACGATATGGATGATATGGACCACGGTGGGCATACTATGCTCAATATAAATTATCCGGCAGCGTACATAGTAAATGGTACTTCAAACAACATATCTGTAATAAAACTTTCTGATAATACTGTAACTGAAACTATTAATTTGAACGGTGCTACTTTTCCGCATCATATTTATTTGAACCCAGCAAAAACTAAATTGGCAGTTGCTATTACAGCAACAGACCTTAGTGGTGGTCACGCTGGTCACGGTGGGGCTACTGCTGGTTTAAAAGTACAGATTATTGATGTTGTTACAGGAATGATAGACAAAGAAATTTCTTTATCAAAATTACCGCACAATGCTATTTTTAATAGTGCAGGAACAGAATTATGGATTGGTCAAATGGACACTATTCAAAGCCAAGTTTTGGTTTACAAAACAGCTGATTGGTCTCTTCAAAACACCATTAATGTAGGCAAAGGACTTTCAGAAGTTACTTTTTCAAACGATGGCTCAATGGTATTTGCTTGTAATACAATGGACGGAACCGTAACATTGATTGATGCAAACACAAAAATGATTCACACTACACTTGCAGTTGGTATCGACCCCGTGGGTGCTTGGAGTGCTAGCAATGGTAATATGTATGTGGACAATGAACAAAGCCAAACTGTTTCTGAAATTTCTGTATCGGGTATGAATGTAATAAATACTATAAACTTAGGTTTCAAACCTGGTTATGTTGCCTATCATACCACAAGTGGCGAACTTTGGGTGTCTGATGCTACAAATGGAAAGGTTGTGTATTTCACTTTTACTGGCGGTGTTTGGACGTTGCAAGGCAATATCTCAACTGGAGCAGACGCTCACGCCATTGCTTTTAATAGTGATGGCACAAAAGCTTATGTTACCAATCAAGGAGCTGGAAGCGTTTCGGTAGTAGATGTTGCAAGTCATACAGTTTCTCAAACAATTTCAGTTGGTTCAAAACCTAATGGCATAGCTATAAAACAATAAAATGAAACTATACATCAAAAATATGGTGTGTAGTCGCTGTAAGATGGTGGTTAAGTCTGAGTTAGTAAAACTCAGACTTCAACTACTTTCGGTTGATTTAGGCGAAGTAGAAACTATAGAACAAATAACGGCAGAACAGAAAATCGAGATTTCCGAACACCTGAAAGGTTTTGGTTTTGAACTGATTGATGACAAAAAAAGCCGTGTAATTGATAAAATCAAAACCTTAATTATTGAATTGGTGCATCAACAAAATGCACAACTCAACATCAATCTTTCTGATTATTTGTCGAACAAATTGACACAAGACTATTCATCATTAAGCAATTTGTTTTCGGAAGTAGAAGATACGACCATTGAGAAATACTTTATCAACCAAAAGATTGAGAAAGTTAAAGAGTTGCTTCTGTATGATGAATTGACTTTGAGCGAAATCGCTTTTCAGATGAATTACAGCAGTGTGGCGTATTTGAGCAATCAATTCAAAAAAGTTACGGGTTTTTCACCTTCGCATTACAAGCAATTAAAAGACAAAAAACGAAGGCAAATTGAAGACTTATAAATATTACAACTCAAACCCAAAATACCACAACAAGTGTGTGCGGATAGCTTCGGAACTTTGTGCTATAGTTTTTAACCTTTAAAATCAAGATTATGGTACACAAATATCAAGTAACAGGAATGACCTGTGCAAGTTGTGAAGCAAAAGTAAAATCATCTTTGTTGATGGTGGAAAATGTGGTGAGCATTGAAGTTTCAAAAGATGAAAATTCAGCTACTATCACGATGGATAAACACATTCCATTGGATAAGTTGCAAAAAGCCCTGCCTGAAAAATATCAAATTTCTGTATTGCTACACAACGAGTTGGCAGAACAAACCAAAGGTTGGTTAGCCACCTACAAGCCAATTTTGCTGATATTTTTTTATATATCAGCAGTAACAATATTGGTGCAGTTTACAAACGAAAAGTTTGATACAATGCAATGGATGCGACATTTTATGGCAGGTTTCTTTTTGGTGTTTTCGTTTTTTAAAATACTCAATCTAAAAGGCTTTGCCGAAAGCTATGTAATGTATGATATAGTAGCAAAGCGATTACCCGCTTGGGCTTACATCTACGCTTTTACAGAGTTCGCTTTGGGAATTGCCTTTTTAATCAATTTTAATCCGCTTATTACAAATAGTGTAACATTTCTTGTAATGAGCATTAGCATCATTGGAGTATTACAATCTGTATTAAACAAAAAGAAAATTCAGTGTGCCTGTTTGGGTGCAGTATTCAATTTGCCAATGAGTACAGTTACCATTATTGAAGATGCACTAATGATAGTAATGAGCGGTATGATGCTCTTCTATCAATTCTAATCCATTTAAAAAATAATAAAATGAAAAATAATCAATTCAATAAAATAAGATTAATAATCACTATAATCCTCTTGATAAGTGCTACAATGAGTAACGCACAAATATCGAAAATCGAACTTCGAGCAACAGGCTTAACCTGTTCAATGTGTTCCAATGCAATATTTAAACAATTAGAGTCAATTTCAGAAGTTGACAGTGTAGAAACTGATTTAAATACAAACACATTTATTGTTTTCTTAAAAAAAGGGAACACAATAAACCCAAAGGCGTTTAAAGAAAAAGTAGAAAAAGCAGGTTTTTTTATTGGGGTATTTATAGTTACGGCATCATCTGAAATTCTTGACCAAAGTATTTATATCCTCATTGATGGCAAGCCAAAAAAACAAGCAGAAATAAAATTTCAAATTTTAGATAAAGGTTATGTAACAGAAAAAGAATTTAAAAAACTATCTAAGACATACAAAGACATTGCTACTTATTCAGCTAATAATGAAAATGATTTTCACATTAAAATATTAAATTAATGAGATGGATTATAATCATTATCGTTCTATTAGGCTTTCAGAAAACACACGGTCAAGAATTGTTTGTTGTAACTGACCCTGCTAGTAATGTCCCTGCAAACTCACTTGCTGTTAACATAATGCAATCTTCGTTTAAAGAGAAGTTTGAAAAAGGCTATAACTATCATTTGATGCCAGAAGTAACGTATGGTTTATCTAAAAACCTTATGTTTCGTGGTTCAGCGTTTATAAGTAATAGAAGCAATCAATTATATGCCGAAGGGGGTAGTCTTATGGCTAAATATAGGTTTTATTCTATGGATGATTTAAACAGTCATTTCAGATTGGCAGCTTATGGTAGATATAGTTTTAACAGAGCCGATATTCATCAAGAACAGGTAGAAATATTAGGACATAATACAGGGTTTGAGACAGGAATAATAGCTACAAAGCTGGTCAAAAAATTGGCAATTAGTACATCTGTAAGTTATGAAAAAGCATTCGACAACAAACCACAATATGATTTTCCAAATAATTTTGGCGACAACGCAACAAATTATACGCTTTCATTTGGCAGATTGATGTACCCTAAAAAGTACATCAGTTTTAAACAAACCAACATAAACTTAATGGTAGAGTTTGTAGGACAAACCATTAATGAAAATGGAAGGACATTTGTTGATATTGTTCCGGCAATACAGTTTATTTTCAATAGTCAAGCTCGTATTGATTTGGCATATCGTCAAGAGTTATATAGTTCAATGCTTCGCACTGCACCAAATGGAATATACTTTAATTTATATTACACATTCTTCAATTTGAAAAAAAAAACTGATGGAAAATAAAAAATACATTCCCGCATTAGGTTACGATTTTTTAACTGCCTATTATGATTTGGCAATTAAAATCACTATGCCCGAAAAAAAGTTCAGAAGGCTTTTGGTGGAAGAAATTAACTCGAAAGAAAATGAACATATTTTAGAATTTGGCTTTGGTACAGGACAAAACTTGCTTTTAGTTCACAAGGAAAATCCAAAGGCAAAATTAGAAGGATTGGATATAGACCCCAAAGTAAAGGCGATTGCCGAACATAAATTGGCAAAAAATAATATTGAAATTCCATTGCATTTATACGATGGTGGTATTTTGCCTTTTACCGATAACACTTTTGATAAAGTTTACAGTTGTTTGGTTTTTCATCAATTAGATGCTGAAACAAAATTGAATTGTCTTAAAGAGTTGCATCGGGTTTTGAAACCTAACGGTAAACTCATTATTGCCGATTGGGGAAAAGCACAGAACAAGTTAATGCGATTTACTTTTAGATTGGTTCAATTGTTAGATGGTTTCAAAACCACGAATGATAATGTAAAAGGATTGATGCCCGATTTTATTACAAAAGCAGGTTTTGACAATGTTTTGGTAACAAAATCTATCAATACAGCAATTGGCACATTTTCCTATTTCAACGCAACAAAAAATGAAATTTCTTAAATGGATAATCAAAAAAATATTTATAAAAAACTGTTGCCGATAGTTGTTTTACTATTGGTTACTACAAACGCTATCGCCCAAAAAGTAGTCCGATATGACCTTTATGTAAAAGACACTATCGTAAATTTTACAGGTAAAGAAAAACGAGCCATTGCCGTAAACGGACAAATTCCAATGCCTACACTTACGTTTACAGAAGGCGACACAGCAGAAATTCACGTACATAACAGGCTTAAAGAAAGTACATCTTTGCATTGGCACGGTCTGTATTTGCCCAATAAAGAAGATGGCGTTCCGTATCTGACCCAAATGCCGATAGAACCTAATACCACGCACATTTATCGTTTCCCGATAATTCAAAACGGAACACATTGGTATCATAGTCATAGCGGACTACAAGAACAAATTGGAATGTACGGCTCAATGGTTCTTCTTAAAAGAACAGACGACCCTACTTTCAGAAAAGGGATTGACAATTTGCCGACTGTTCCAATTATTTTAAGCGAATGGACAGACTATAACCCTGACAATGTTCACCGTATGTTGCACAATGCCAATGATTGGTTTGCCATCAAGAAAAACACCGTTCAGAGTTACGGAGAAGCCATAAAAGCGGGTCATTTCAAGACAAAATTGACCAACGAATGGAAAAGGATGTTAGCAATGGATGTGAGTGATGTCTATTATGACAAATTCTTGATTAACGGAACATCAGAAAGCCAACTTTCCCAATTTAAAGCAGGCGATAAAGTAAGATTGCGAATTTCAAACGGTGGTGCATCATCTTATTTTTGGCTCACGTACGCAGGTGGAAAAATTACAGTAGTTGCCAATGATGGCAATGATGTTGAGCCTGTTGTGGTAGATAGACTAATTATAGGAGTTTCAGAAACGTATGATGTAATCGTTACTATTCCAGCAGAAAATACCTCTTATGAATTTTTGGCAACACCCGAAGACCGCACCAAATCGGCATCCATTTATATAGGTTCAGGTATTAAACAGTTGGTAAGTCCATTGCCCAAACTGAAATATTTTGAAGGAATGAAGATGATGAACGATATGATGAAGATGGACGGAACAATGAACGATATGGGTATGGATATGTCCTTGCAACAAATGGATATGAATACGGTAATGTACCCTGAAATTACAGGAGAAAACAAGCCAAAAAATTCTCTACATTCCGACCATACTAATCATACAATGCCAAGCAATGACATTGTTACCTTAAACTACACAATGCTAAAATCACCCACTAAAACCACATTGTCAAAAGATGCACCTATCAGAGAATTAAGGTTTGAATTGACAGGAAATATGAACCGCTATGTGTGGAGTATGGACAACCGAGTGCTTGCAGAAACTGATAAAATTTTGATAAAGAAAGGTGAAATTGTAAGAATAACACTCTACAACAACTCAATGATGCGACACCCAATGCACTTGCACGGACACGATTTTAGGGTTATAAACGGACAAGGTGATTATGCACCACTTAAAAATGTGTTGGACATAATGCCAATGGAAACCAATGTTATAGAATTTGAAGCCAATTTAGATGGCGATTGGTTTTTTCATTGTCATATTCTCTACCATATGATGGCAGGAATGAACCGAGTTTTTAGCACAAAGAACCAAGAACCTAACCCCTTTCTGCCTGATAAAAAATGGGCTTACAAAAAATTACAACGGGAAAGCAACGAACTACATTTTATGTTCCAAAACGACTTTGCCACCAATGGCAATGATGGTATGACTATGTTGCAAAATACACGTTGGAATTTTGGCACAGAATGGCGATTAGGTTATCACGACAGACACGGTTACGAAACAGAAACCCACATAGGACGGTACATAGGCAGAAATCAATGGCTAATGCCTTTTATTGGTTTTGATTGGCGTTACAGAAAACACGAAGAACCTGAAAGAAATCTTTTCGGACAAACAAACACCAAAGATAATCGGACACAGTTTAGCTTAGGAGTGGCTTATACTTTACCAATGCTTGTAATTTTACAAACAGAAGTCTATCACGATGGAAATGTAAGAGTACAATTAAGACGTGAAGACATTCCGCTTTCAAAAAGGTTCAGGGCTGCATTTATGGTAAATACGGACAGAGAATATATGTTTGGACTGAATTATATCGCAAGTAAAAATTTAGGTTTCAGAACACATTACGACAGTGATATGGGATTTGGAGTAGGACTGACATTTAATTATTAAAGCCAACGCGATTTGCAAGCACAATTAAAAACCGCACAAGCCAACACACGACCCAAGTTTTTAATAGAGCTTGCAAAGCCGACCCAAAAGAAAATTGTTTTTAAAAAATTTCCAACGCTTCAAAAAAAAATAAAACACCCGACACACAAGCCCGACAAAAAAGCACTCGACAAATGACACAAACAGACGACACAAAAATGGTTGTAACCCACGACAGACAAGAACGCCAGCCTATAACAGCACCTACCCAAAAGTGGCGGTTCAGTGGTTAAATCAAGCTTTGTGCTTCTATCAAAGTTTGTGCTTGGTTGACAGTGAAGTGCTTCGAAATCGCCACCTTCGGGTAGCTGCAAAACGTCAGGTTGTGAAAAAACTATATTAAATTAATATTCCAAACTCTTTGTATACTTATAATTATTTATGTATATTTATACATGAATCATATAGCAGGTATACCAAGATTACAAATGCAAATAAGATCCTTGGAAGATTGTATTGATCAAGAAAATCCGATAAGATTTATTGATGCGTTTGTTGAGCAGCTAGATTTAGAAAAACTTGGATTTGAAATGAAAACATTAAAATCTGAAGGTAGGCCAAGTTTTGAATCAACAACATTGCTTAAAATATATTTGTATGGCTATTTGAATGGACTTCGTAGTAGCCGAAGACTTGAGAGTGAGTGTGTTCGGAATATCGAAATGCAATGGTTGACTCTTGGCTTATTTCCTAACTATCATACTATTTCTGACTTTAGAAAAGACAATCCTAAGGCCTTGAAAAATGTGTTCAAATTATTTGTCTCCTTTCTTAAAGATATTGATTTAATTGGAGGCCAAACGGTTGCAATAGACGGGACTAAATCTAGAGCACATAATAGCAAAAAGAATAATTACAATCAGAAAAAAATAGATCGCCATATAGCTTATATCGATGAAAAAAGTAATGAATATTTAAAGCAGTTGGAAGAAAATGACATCAAAGATGATTATATAAAAGTTTCCAATATTCAAGAAAAACTAGACAGGCTAAAGCACAATAAAATTAAATATGAATTACTTCAAGAGCTGTTAGAAAATTCGGGTGAACCTCAAATAAGCACAACTGACCCAGAGTCCAGAGCATTGCTCGTGCATGGGCAAGTTGTAGAAGTATGTTACAATGTTCAAACAGCTGTTGATGATAAACATAAGTTAGTTGTCGCAACACATACTATAAATCGCAATGACCGGAATGCTCTTTCTGATATCGCAATTGAGGCTAAAGAAAATCTACATGCTGAGAGTTTTGTTGCAATTCTAGATAAGGGCTATCACAATGGAAGAGAAATTCAGCAATGCAAGGACGCTAATATTGTAACAATTGTTGCCCCTTCAGTTATTGTAAATAGCAATACTCATGGAACTACTCCCGATTACGTCGTGACTAATTTCATATACAATGAAGTAAACGATTGCTACACTTGTCCTCAAGGAAATACTCTCAATACATCTGGAACTTGGCATAAAAAAACAAGAGACGAGAACTCAAGTTACCAATTTAAAAAATACAGAACTCCCGCTTGTAAAACATGTCCAGTTAAACATCTATGCACTGGACGAGCTAAGGGAGGAAGAGAAATTGAGAGAAGTGAATTTGCAGCTGCTGTAGAAGCAAACAATACACGCTATAAAGAAAATGCAGCCTTGTATCGAAAACGGCAGGAAATCAACGAACATATTTTTGGCACGATTAAAAGAAAATGGGGCTACTATTATACAAATCTCAAAGGCTTAGAAAAAGTTAATGGGGAGCATAGCCTCATAATGCTTGTTTATAACATAAAACGATGTTTTTCAATCTTAGGAATTCCAAACCTGATCGAGAAACTAAAAAATTGGGTTTCTCCATATAAGAAAGCCCTTTATTTTATTCAAAACTGCTTCATATTAAGCCTCTATGCGTTAGTTTTTATTTATAGATCCGAATCGTCAACAGAAAATAGAAAGGCTTACAAATCATATAATGGAGTTATATAAACTTTTACATGACATTTTTGGAAAACGAGATTGCAAAAATGAGTATTTTCACACTCTGCCGTTACAAGCAATGCTAAAGACAGCATAGATAATTTATCAATTAATTAATAACATAAGGAAATCACTATTAATACTAAAAAAATGAAAAAATATTTTATGTTTCTGACAATTTTTACTCTAACATTTCAAGTTGGACATTCCCAGACATACGTGAGTGGGGGTATATTTTCAAATACAATATGGACACAAGCAAATAGTCCATATATAGTAACTGCTGATGTTGTGGTATTTCCTGGAATAACATTGACTATTCAACCAGGCGTAATAATAAAATTTGATGATGGAACAAAAATGGAAATAAGGCAAAGTACATTAGTTGCCAATGGAACTTTATCAAACCCTATTATTTTCACAAGCAATAATTCAACTCCAATTAAAGGTAGCTGGAACCAAATATATGTAAACCAAAGTGTAAATATTCAAGTAAAACACTGTGAATTTCACTATGCAAATAACGCACTTACCGGTCAGTGTAATAGTCTTTCTGTTGTAAGTAGCATTTTCACTGACAATACTACTGGTATGGACGCAGAAAGCAATTACTATAATAGGATAGATAGCTGCATGTTTAGAAATAATAATACAGGACAGAGTATTTCACAAGGGATTGTAAATATTACAAATTGTTCTTATATAAAGAATTCGACAGGCCTATATTCTCAATCAACTTGCAATGTTGTGAATTGTATTATTGATTCCAACATAGTATATGGTCTATTAAAGCATATGGCTTGTAATGATACAATTCGAAATAATGAAATTAAATTTAATGGGACAGGAATTGCTCATGATTTTAGCGGTTGTGGCGGAACTATATGGATTTACGACAATAAAATTGAGAACAACTCCGTAGGTATTCTTCTGCAAAATATGGGCGGAGTTCAAATATTCAATATCTACAATAACATTATTTGTTCAAACTCTACATACAATTTTCAAAATCTGACGGCATTAAGTGTAAATGCGGCAAATAATTGCTGGTGTTCAAATAACACCACTTATATTGCCTCAACTATATATGACGCCTACGACAATGTTAACTACGGTATAGTTACATTTAATCCTATAAATACTGCAATATGTTCTATTACTACTGGGTATGAGAGTCATCAAACAAATACATTGACAAACTATTATATATACCCGAATCCATTTATAAATGAAGCAACATTAAAATTCGAAAATTCGAAAAAAGAAAAATGTACTTTGACTATTTATGATTCATACGGCAGATCCGTTCGTAAAATTCATCATATTACAACAGATGTGATAAAAATAGAACGGCAAGAATTTACAGCAGGAATCTTTTTATTTCAACTTCAGTATGAGGACAGAATTATTACAACAGGGAAATTTATTATTGAATAAATGAAAAGCACAGCTTGTAACAGCGGGTTTAAGAAATTGGCGGTTCAGTGGTTAAATCAAGTTCAGTTTTTCAATCAAACTTTCGTGCAGGTTGACAGTTTTGTGCTCCGAAATCGCCAACTTCTTAAACCCGCAAAACGTCAGGTTGTGAAAAAACCAAATTAAAAATATTCAATAATTTTCTTTGCAATATTAATTCTAATTTGTATTTTTATACATTATGAATCATGTAACAGGCATACCAAGATTACAATTGCAAAT
>JABFRV010000164.1 GCA_013140975.1 Saprospiraceae bacterium | reverse complement strand
TGTCATTGCAGCTTCCATTGGTTCTCACATCAGCTGAACTTATATTCGTTACTGTATTGGTACAATTGTCCGTTGCTGTTGCAGTTCCGGTATTGGCTGGTAATGTGCTCGCTTCACAATTGATTGTAACATTAATTGGACAATTTATTACAGGAGCTATAGAATCCTTAACAGTCAATATTTGTACACAAGTTTTAGTATTATTACAAGAATCTGTAGCGACATACGTTCTTGTAACTATGTATCGATCATTACAGGTTTGAGCACTAATAACATCCATAAAACTAATTGTCTGAGTTCCTGGACAATTATCTGTAGTAGTTCCCGTAAAAGGCAAACCAGAGGGCAAGTTTTCTGAACATGCAACAATTGTGTTGGCAGGACAAGATATCGTTGGAAGTGTTGAATCTCGAACATAGGCTTTAAGCATACAGGAAGAACTACATCCAGAACCGTTTGTTAATACCAGATTTAATGTAAAGGAATCATTACAAGTTGAACCTGCTTTAATATTTACGGTCTGTAAATTGTTGGCTCCTGAGATTGTTCCACTCCCAGTTACTGACCATAAATAAGTAAATCCTGCAGGAGCGGTATATACATTATTAGAATTTCGGCATAAAGGTCCGGTAGATCCTGTTATAGTGCAAATTGGAACTGTACAGTTGGGGTTTACACATAGAGAATCCAATGTAAAATTTCCAGATACGGTTCGTGAAATAAAAATAAAATAATTGGTTCCGGCTGTGAATAACAACTTAACCTGTTCTGTACTTGTATTACTTGTATTATAACAAGTTATAGTATTTGCACAAGCTCCTGTTCTTATTCCAATTACTGGATTAGAGCCACTAGCGACAGCTTTTATGATAAATGTATCCGTAGTTGTAGGCTTAAATGTAAAATATCCTCCTTTTACACCTCCACCAGTAACACAATCACCTCGATTGGTCGAAAAGGCATATGGGCCACGGCACATATTTACATGCAGCGAATCATTATTATCTGTGCAATTCCCTTGTGCAATTAAGCTTAAGTTAAAAGTGAAGGTAAATCCCAGAAGTATTGTCAATCTAAGTAAATAAATCTTATTTACTTGTAAGTTCTTATTGTAGTTCACTAAATTTTGCAAGCCGCATTTCTTTTTTATTAATAAATCTTACATTGGTTTTTTGAAAATCGAAATACTCGTCTTATAAAAAATTCAAGTGCTGAAATTTTCTATTGAAGCTTAATTAAGCAAGCAAAAAGCAAGCCAAAGAATGCCTCTAATGAATTGATTTTCAATTATTTATAAAGAAAAGTGCTAATCATTTAAAGCTCTTGTAGATATATATTATTTAAAAAAATAATATGAGCTATTTTCAGTTGATTCACAAAGATAATACATATTTAATATTTTCATATATAAAAGCCTTGATTTTATTACTTATTCATTGCTGACTAGTTGCTTTTGTCCATATTAACTATATAACTTTATTATAAACTATACCAGCTTAACTTCATAGTTTGCTCATAATGTTCATTACAGTCTTACTAGCAAAGGCACTAAGCATAGCCTTTAAGCTCAGTATGCAGAGTTTACTATACTTCTATAGAACCTTTTTGCAATCCTTTCTAAGATCTTAGCATAAATGATTTATTTACAATAAACCTTATAAGCAAAAATCGCCCCGATTGAGGCCAAGCAGAACACGAAGTCTGAAGATCAACTTTAAAAATACATCCCAGGACCAAGTACTTAAGATTCATCTTCTACAGATTGTGAGTATGAATCGTAAATGAATAATATAGCTCTCTTAAATTCTTTTCGTTTCACAACTCAAAGAACCGACTTAACAAATTTCTGAAACCAATTTTCCATAGCAATCAAAGGATTATCATCAGCTCGACAAGTTTAATTCTACATATTACATACTGATCTTTAAAAAACCATATGTAAGAGTTCCGATTTTCTTGGTCAACACATTAGAATTTCTGGAACAAGAATTGTTGCGTCATTTACTCACATATGCAAGTAAAATAATGCGAAATAAGGATCAGCGACTATTTATTATAGTTGAAGAGGATATATTACACTGATATAGAAAAATTTATCTTAAACGATAATTAAAATTTATCCTTATAAGCCGCACAAAGAGAACTTTTTTAATACAATCCTTGTTATACAATAAAACGATTATGCAAAATACTGTATTCATTCAGAATTTAAAATGTGGTGGATGCGCTACTTCTATAATAAATTCGCTTTCAACCTTACAAGGAATTAACAATGTAAAAGTTGACAATGAAACCGATAGTGTCGCATTCGATTCAGAAACTCCTGAGCAATTAGAGCTTGTTAAAACTACGTTGGAAAAACTTGGATATCCTGCCATTACAGATCCTAATACTTTATTATTAAAGGCTAAGTCTTTTGTAAGTTGCGCGATTGGTCGAGTGGATAATATGGTTAAGTAAGTACGACCAGCGCTTAATTATCACTCTTCATTTGAAGTTTTTTTGAAATAATCCAATTACGCTTTTATAGCCCATCTTATTTTGGCAGATCTTGCTCTGGGATTGCTGTTTATTTCTTCTACACTTGCTCTAACCGGTTCATCGGCAATTTCCTTATATGTTCCTTTTCGAAGATAATATTGGAATGATTTTTTAACGAGTCTATCTTCGCCCGAATGAAAAGTGATTATTGCCACTCTCCCACCCGAGCTTAACACTGTTGGAATTTTTTCCAAAAATTTTTCGAGCACTTCAAATTCTCTGTTTACTTCAATACGTAGCGCCTGAAAACATCTTTGATGCGCTTTCTTACAATTTTCTGCTCTATCGTGAGAAGGTAGAAAAAATAATGCTTCATTAATACATTGCTTAAGTTGTGAAGTTGTCTCAATCTGTAGTCCTTTTGCGATTTTAGAACACACAGCTATTGCGATTTTCTTAGCATAGGGCTCATCAGAATTATATTGTAATAATTCTTCCAATCTATCTTGCGTTACTGTCCTTAAGAAAGCAGATGCTGACTTGCCTGTTGTTGGATTTAATCTTAAATCCAAAGGACCATCATGCTTAATGGAAAACCCTCGTTCTGGATTATCAATTTGCATTGAAGAAACACCCAGATCAGCAAGTATAAAGTTCAAATATTCCGTTTCAACTGAAATCTGATCAATATCAGAGAAATTTAGTTTTTTAATAATTATATTTTCATTCCCATAACCTAATTCTTCAATTCTCTTTCTCGTTTTAGTTAACTCAATTGGATCAACATCAATAGCATATAACATACCTGTTTTATTCAAACAAAATAGCATTTCAAGACAATGGCCTCCATATCCAAGAGTTGCATCCAAACCCGTTTCTCCCGGAGCGATTTTAAGTATTTCTAAAATTTCATTTACACAAATGGATCTGTGTGAACCTGCCGGTGTTTTACCCTGAGAGATAATTTTCTCTACATCTGCAATGTATTTATCAGCTTGCAGTTCTTTATATTTATCTTTAAATTGCTTTGGATGTGTGCCTTTATATCTTTCCCGGCGTTGTTTTTTTTCTCCATTGTAATCCATTCGTAAAAATAAGAAAATAGCTATACATTATAAAAGTTTCTCTAATAAATGAACGCATAGGAAATTACATGGATCTAGGTATTTTCAAACTTCACAAATGCAAACTTTACTCAAATCTTTTTATTCTTTTAATTAATTGAATAACAATAAGTCGTTTCATTTAATAAATTATGTATTAAAAATCACTGTTGTCAGACTAATTTTTGCTAGTTAGGGCTAAAGCCCTTTTGTAACGAGCATTTTCAACCCCACGCTGAAGCATGGGGTTGTATAACGCATTTTATTGAGGTTCAATTTATTATTATCATTAATCGGACAACA